>NZ_CP099222.1:4030312-4356374 GCF_029717145.1 Citrobacter freundii
GGTTCGATGGTGGTTCTGCAGCATACCCGTCATCCGTTTGTGATTGCGGCCCTGTTCTCCGGCGTCGGGACCGGCATTTTTCTCGGTAATGAGTATGTCATCGCTGGTTTACGCTTTGCGCTGTCATCGCATACGCTGTGGCTGGGTGCCGGAGTCCTTTCTGGCTTACTCCTTCTGCTGCTGGTCGTGCTGCTCCCCTCTCGTGACCGCGTGCTGCCCGCCGTACCACTGGCAAAATCCGCGCATCAACCGATGTCATGGTGGCTACTGGCGTTGCTTTACGGGCTGGCCGGTTTTGGCTACATCATTGTCGCCACTTACCTGCCGCTGATGGCGAAAAATGCCGGTTCGCCACTGCTGACCGTACACCTGTGGTCGCTGGTTGGCATCGCAATCATTCCGGGGTGTTTCGGCTGGCTATGGGCGGCGAAACGTTGGGGAGTCCTGCAATGCCTGACAGCCAATCTGCTGACCCAAAGCGCCTGTGTGGTGTTAACACTTGCCAGCGACTCGTTGTTCCTGCTGGTTCTCAGCAGTATCGGTTTTGGCGCAACCTTTATGGGAACCACCTCACTGGTGATGCCGCTCGCCCGCCAACTCAGCGTGCCGCGAAACATTAACCTATTGGGACTGGTGACGCTGACGTACGGCATTGGGCAAATTCTCGGGCCGCTATTAACCAGCCTGCTGGGAAGCGGTGCTGTCGCCATTATCAACGCTACGCTGTGTGGTGCAGCGGCACTATTTTTTGCTGCACTGATTAGTGCAGTACAATGCTATAAACAGCGTTCTCTTACACCTAAAGAAGTATAAGCGCCCCCTCTAAAAAATCTTAGATTCGGATTACTCCGCAATTAAATGTCAACATTTCATAATCCACAAATAACCAATAATTCATTTTCCAGACACTTTATAATCCGTCTTAACTCATTTGTAGAATAAACATAAAATGAGTAAAAATGGACATATCCATACAACATCAACAGCATATTCAGGAACAGTACATGTCGTGGTTTAAAAAAATCATACTTGGGTTAATTATTATCATCAGCTTATTTAGCACCATGAAGGATTATAAAGACTTCGGCTTTTTCGGGGCCGCAGGGCTGTTTATTATATTTGTACTCACCACGATTTTTCTCTGGCAGTGGGCTGCCGGAAAGTGGCCAGAGATAGGCACCATCAAAGCGATTCTTATTTTGCTGGCCAGTACCATTGCCTCTATATTCGTCATTAATATGGCCATCGCCGGAAATTTACATGTAGATCTGATGGAAGTAATGCGCGTTTCGATTACGCATAAACCCCTTTTTTATCTCATTTTCTGCGTGGTGGCATGGGTAAAAGTGGGGATCTGGAAGTGGTTATTTAGCGAAGTGCGTGGCAACCCACAGCAGCCAGTCTGACAGGAAAAGCAATGTAAAAAAGGCGTCTGACTAGAGACGCCTTTTTCATGACATAACAAAAACTTAGAACTGGTAGGTCAGGCCAGCAACAACTTCGTTGTCACCGTCCTGGCCATTGAGCAGGTTAAACTTGTAACCCACATCGGCCACGATGTTTTTGTTGAAGTAGTAATCGGTACCCAGCGCCACGTACTCGGTCAGGTCAGTGTTGTCAGTGTCACGTGAGTGGACGTAAGCCACGTTCGGACGTAGACCAAAATCAAACACATAGGCCGCCATCGCTTCAAAGTGCAGCGCTTTGTTGGCATTCTGGATCAGGTTGTGGGATTCACCGTACATCGTCGCCACATAGACAGCATTGGCATCATACTTCAGGCCCGCACCCCAGAATTCAGCGTTATCACCTTCCCAGCCCTGTTGTTTCTGCTCAGCAGTTACCGCGCTGGTAGAGTAAGCCGCGATGGCAGACACGCCAGAGTCCGCGATGTTGTCATAACCCAGAGAGAAGCCGTAGCCATTGCCGTGCTGTTTAGCCGGGTCCGCATCGGTATCATCCTGGCCCTGGTATTGCGCCGCCAGGTTTACACCATCAACGGCACCAAACAGATTTTTGGTACGGAGTGTTGCAACGCCAGAAGTGCGTGTAGTAAGGAAGCGGTCAGTATTTTCATAGGAATCACCGCCGAACTCTGAAAGAACGTCAGTGTAAGATCCCACGTCATAAGCGACACCGTAGTTACGACCGTAGTCAAAGCTAACGTCGTGACCGTAATCCAGGCCAGCAAACGCGAGACGTGTTTTAATACCATCCTGAGAACCTTCTGCTCCAGCGGCATCAAACTGACTTTCAAAGTGGCCATAACCGGTCAGCTGATCGTTAATTTGTGTCTCACCACGAAAACCCAGACGCGCATAAGTACCGTCGGCGTCGGTGCCGTCAGTCCAGGTATGTACGGCTTTAACTTTGCCGTACAAATCCAGTTTATTGCCATCTTTGTTATAAATTTCCGCTGCATGAACGGACGTTACCCCTAATGCCATCACGGCTAATGCCATTGCTGTCTTTTTCATTTTTTACTCACTTTTAATTGTGAATTTTGCTATCAACTTTGTTATGCGGGCGGCGCGCCAACATAAAAAAGCCCCCTATTGAACAAGGGGAAAACAAATAACACACCAGTAAAATTATTAAGGACGTAGCAAGGCATATATCATTATTGGGAATATAAATAAAACCCAGACAGAGCGTGATAGCATGTATTACTGAGAGTCACTCTCATTAATAGAGCGATGTAGCATTAATGCTTCAGCAATAATATCTTGTTTGCTTTTTCGTGTTTCAAATGCCAGCGTGCGAACGTATTCCCACAAAGAGGTATCGACACGCGCACTTAAAAGAACCATATCTTTCGAGCGGGTACCTCTGGCTTTTCGACTATCGGGATAATCTCGAGAAGGCATTGTCATCTCCTGAACGCAATAATACGCTTATGGCGATGAAATATGCATCCAGTGTAAAAACATGTCAACGGCAAAAAAAATGCACAATAGTAATGAAACTGTTAATAAATCACTTAAAAGTGGAACGCTATTTCAAATGAAAGATAACTTGATTGTAGAATAATGTGTAATTTTTACTTTACGCACATTCATTGTGACTCATTAGATTAAAAAAAAGACGTCTACCGCGTGGCTAACAATGTGCCATCAAAACATCATTCCAGCCAATAGGTTACATAACGTGTTTAATGTCTACTTTTACCTAAAACCCCTGTTTTTATATGCCTTTTTGCGTTGATTTTCGGTGCTATCCGCTGCGTAAATCGCGTTGATTCTCACTGCGTTGTCGCCTGCGTTGTCGAAAAATAAGCACGGAAAGGTAAAATTTTAGTAAACATTGCATTCTTTCGCTTTTAAAAATAAGTCGATTTAAATTGATTTAGATCAATTTCACCAGCCACGTAACGGCGTAAAAATCGCCACTTGCGGTGACTGGAAACAATGTTGTACGCCGATTTTATCAGCAGAAAAAACAGGTGCAGGAACGTTAAACCGCAGAGGAAAGCGCGGACCAGGACGCCATTTTCAGGCGATCCCTTGCGAAAGGAGAGTCCGCAGAGTGCGGAATGTCATCCCGCTCTGGGCTACAACGCCAGAGCGGTCTTATTCACGAATCTCAACAATCTTCAATAATCAGATACACCGCCTTCACCGGACCATGCACCCCGACCACTTTGATAAGCTCAATATCCGCCGTTGAGCTGGGCCCGCTGATGATGTTAATGCACGACGGCATACGCTCACCGGCCTGCGCTTTCTGATGCAGAACCTGCGCCAGTTGCGCCACACGCGGCAGGATGCTGCTTTTACGCAGCACGAAAATAGAGGACTCGGGCAACAGGCTGATTGAACGCCCGCGCTCCGGAGCGGAAAACAGCACCACGCCCCCGGACTCCGTCAGGCCATACTCGGCATACACCACGCCAACTTTCGCCTGCTCGGCCTGAACAATATTCTCGGCTCCACGCACCGGATCCCAGACCACAGCATTACACTCTCGCTGCAAACGATCGGTTATCCCCAGTTCTGCCAGCCGACTGTCGCCGCTAACCACCACCGGCTGTTGCCCCAGCTGTTGGCACAGACGTAACGCCGCCTCAGGGGCCTGCGCCTCATGGGTCAGTTCGCACTGCGCCAGCATCACCTCGCTGGCAAACTGCACAAACGCGTCGCAGCGCTGCTGCGGGCTGAGTTCAGTCAGCCGCTCGTTCGCATAGTTGTTCACCGGCGCGGCTTCGGCCTGTGGTTCCCGCCGCAGCGGACGGCCCAGCGCCTGGGCAACGGTGTTTAAAAACGCGGTACGGTTATCCATTCTTTTTCTCCTGCGCCTGATGTTTCTTAAACCAGCTACGGAAACTCTCTCCGTCAGCATCAGGAAGATCGCGCGCTTCCATCCAGTCGCCAATCGCGCCAACCTTGAGCGGCGTTTTACCGCCATTGATAAACCAGCTCGCCGCGTGGGCACCGGCCATCATGCCGACCTTCCACAACCCTGGATGGCTGTTGGCATAAGCGAACATTTTGATCGCACGACGTTCCGCTTTCGGGGTAATCCCTTCCTCGGCCATTACCCGGCGATGGCGCAGGATCAGTTTTGACAGCGGGATCTGTACCGGACAAACGCTGTCGCAGGCCGTGCACAGTGAACAGGCGTAAGGCAGATCTTTAAAATCTTTATAGCCGCCGAGCAGCGGAGAGATCACCGCCCCGATAGGCCCTGGATAAATAGAGCCGTAGCCGTGCCCGCCAATATGGCGATACGCCGGGCAGGTGTTCATACAGGCTCCACAGCGGATGCAGCGCAGCACATCGCGAAACTCAGAACCCAGCACCTGCGAGCGACCGTTATCCACAATCACCAGGTGAAACTCTTCCGGCCCGTCGACGTTATCCGCCTCGCGCGGCCCGGTAAGCCAGGTGTTATAGCCCGTCAGACGAGCGCCCACCGCACTGCGTGCCAGCATAGTGATCAGCACGTCCACGTCGGCAAACGTCGGCGCGATACGCTCCATGCCCATCACCGCAATGTGCGTTTTCGGTAACGTGGTACACATCCGCGCGTTACCTTCGTTGGTGACCAGACAAACCGAGCCGGTCTCCGCCACCGCGAAGTTACAGCCGGTAATGCCAATTTCAGCGCTGAGGAAATCCTCGCGGATCTTCTGGCGGATGAACAAGGTCATCGCTTCCGGCGTTTCCGGACCGTCATAGCCCATCTGCTCATGCAGCACGCGACGGATCTGATAGCGATCTTTGTGGATAGCCGGGACCACCACATGCGAAGGCGGATCCTGATCCAACTGGAGAATATATTCGCCCAGATCGGTTTCGATCACCTGAATACCGGCATCCTGCAGCACGTGGTTAACGCCGATCTCTTCGGTCACCATCGACTTGGACTTCACCACCTTCTTCGCATTTTTCGCTTTTGCGACCTGCAAAATGTAGCGGGTAGCCTCTTCCTTGGTCTTTGCGAAAAACACCTGACCGCCGTTTTCCGTCACTTTCTCGGAGAGTTGATACAGGTAGGCGTCGAGGTTACTCAAAACGTGGTCGCGGATCTGGCTGGCACGGTCGCGCCATTCTTCCCAGTGCCCTAGCTCATCGACCATTTTTTGCCGGTTCGCGCCGATGCGCCCCTGCGCGTTCGCCACGGCTTTGCGCATAATCGGATCGTCAATTTGCTGGCGAATGCGCGTTTTAAACTCTACATCGCTGGTTTTTATCGACATCTCTTTCCCCTCAGCGGCTCATCAGCACTTCAGCAATATGCATTACTTTGACCGGCTGGCCTTCACGCTGCAGTCGGCCGCCAATGTTCAGCAGGCAGCTGACGTCGGCACCAATCAAATACTCCGGTTTCGCATCCATGAGATGCAGGACTTTCTCTTTCACCATCTCGCCGGATATTTCGGCCATTTTGACCGAGAAAGTGCCGCCGAATCCGCAGCAGGTGTCCTGATCGGCAAAGGTTAACAGCTCCAGACCGCGTACGTTTTTCAACAGCGTGAGCGGCTCTTCTCTCACGCCCAGCTTGCGAGTCAGGCTGCACGAAGGGTGATAAACCGCTCTGCCCTGCAGGCTGGCACCGACGTCCACGACGCCCAGTTTGTTGACAATAAAAGAGGTGAGATCCTGCATGCGCGCGGCAACCTTTTCGGCGCGCAATGCCCATGCAGGTTCATCGGCCAGATACGTCGGGTAGCTTTTCACCGCATAGGTGCACGAACCTGCCGGAGAGATAATCGGATCGTCATTATCCTCCAGCGCAGCGATCATGTTTTTCATCCCCGGGATGGCTTCTTTGATATAGCCACTGTTAATGGCGGGCTGACCGCAGCACCCCTGCTTCTCGGGGAAATTAACGCGGCAGCCGAGCTTTTCCAGCAACAATACGGAATCGCGTGCCATCCGTGATTTCAGCGCGTCACCAATACAGGTGACAAAGAAATTTACATTCACAATAAATACCCCATTGCTTCATTGCCTTTTAAAACCGGCGGCACATCGCCGCCCGGTAATAATTCAATAATAAAAACTGGCCATTAATAAAACGGTGATACCTGACCTTTACTGTTTTATTGTCTTTTCGTCAGGCCCAGTTTTTACGTTTACTGGTTTTACCAATGCCCGGGTTCATGCTGTTGGTCGGGTCATTTTCCTGATAAAACCGCGCCAGATTTTCAGGCGCTTTATAAAGGTGGCCAACATTATGTTCTGCCGGATATTGCGCCCCGCGTTGGCGCAACAGTTCTAGCATCTGTTCTTTTAACGCGTGCGCATCAACGCCTTTTTTAACGATATAATCCTGATGGAACACATGGCACATAAAGTGGCCATAATAAAGTTTATGCACCAGCTGACTGTCAATTTCAGCCGGCAGATGTTCATACCACTCGGTATCATTGCGGCGTAGCGCAATATCCAGCGCGAGAATATCCTCAACCTCATCAGAATGAACGGCCTGATAGCGAATGGCGGCTCCCGCTGCAGCAAAGCGGTGCAGAAACGCCTTGCTGCCCTCTTCCGGGGTACAGGCAAAGAAATCTCCGTCTGCCGTTTTAAAGTACTCGGTCAACCACGCCTGCGCTTCGCCGATGCCATCCCCTGCCATTTTCAGCATCAGATGATGCTCGTAGTTGTCACGCCAGGTTTTCATGCGTGGCGGGAGATGGCTCGGGAAAAGATGACTGAATGTCTGCATTGCGCGGTCGGTAAAGTGCGGGCGGAATATCTTCACCTTCTCCAGCATGGCCTCGGTGCGCCCCTTCAGATTAAAGAAAAACGGCATTTTGTCGGTGCCGAGTTTGTCGATCATCAGGAAGGTGTCTTTGCTGTATTTCTCTGCAACATCATAGATATCACGATGCATATACTCACCGGCGACCGGTAAGTGTGTAAACGTCGCCAGCATATGGCGGCGTATGTCCGTCAACACCGAGGTCTGATTGGTACCAATGTAGAACACCTGCTGATTCTTCTCAGCTTCAAAGGTGTCCAGACGCACGGCAAACACCGCCAGTTTCCCCGCGCAGCCTGAGGATTCGAACAGGCGGTCCGGGTCGGCGTTGTAGCGCGCCGGGGTGTCGGCATCAACGTCTCTGACGCGGGTCACGTAATCGTGGTCGTGCGCGTGACGCCCGTCATGACTGACGTCAGCACGCGCAATCGCGTTGTTATCCAGGCGGGCGAGGATCTGTTCCGGCGTCTCGCCCAGTTCGATACCCAGATGATTAACCAGTTGTAGCTGTCCCTGTTCATCCACACGAGCAAACAGTGACATCTCGGTGTACGCCGGGCCACGCTGAACCAATGCACCGCCGGAGTTATTACAGATACCGCCAATCACCGACGCACCAATGCAGGAAGAGCCAATCACCGAATGCGGCTCGCGGCCAAACGGCTTCAGCGCCTTCTCCAGCGAATACAGCGTGGTACCCGGATACGCCAACACCTGCTTGCCCTCATCCAGCACATGCAGACTGTCGAGGCGCAGCGTGCTGATGATAACGATGTCGCGATCGTAGCCCTTGCCGTTCGGCGTGGAGCCTTCCGTCAGGCCGGTATTTGAGGCCTGCATCAGAATGATTTTATCGGCCTCCACGCAGGCCTTGAGCACCTGCCACAGTTCAAGCAGAGAGCCGGGGATCACCACCGCCAGCGCCTCGCCCTGACCCGAGCGGAAGCCCTTGCGATAACGCGCCGTTTTGGACGGATCGGTAAGGACGTAGGCGGGGCCAACCCGTTGGGTAAGTGCAGTCAAAAAGGATTTATTATCAGTGTTTTTCATGGAGGGCGGCTCTCCGCTCCTTATATCAGGGCAATCGAAAATGGCGATAGATTCATTTGTATGACAAAACAAAATAATCCCCCAATCATTACTTACATGCAATACCCTGGTTTATTTCTTTCGGCCTCGCTCACATTTTTATATTGAAAACCACAATTATCAGAAATCAAAAAACCGTTTAAAACGACTTACCCGCCCGTCTCTATCATTATTACACAGACCATTATATAACTATTTATAGGTACCCATTTTGCGCCCAAAAATATTTACAGAGCATTATTTCTCAATTAAAAGCTTACAATAGTTACAAAACCATTAATCATAATTACTTTATCCACTGAAGCGATTCAGTTTGCATATTTTATTTATCCAGCCATGTAAGTTTCCCGCCATAAATACAAATAAGGTTTAATAAACCCATCAGGAATAGTAATGAACGAATATATTATGTTTGTTTTAGCCCTCTCTCCTTTGCTGCTTATGGTATTTTTAATACTAAAATTAAAAATGCCGATTCATTATTCAGTCTTGATTACGCTGGCCTTTACCATCGCGCTGTCGGCGATATTCTGGGATATGCCGTTACAGAATTTGAAAGCCTCCGTGGGCTATGGTGCCCTCAAAGGGTTATGGCCGATTGTGATTGTGATCCTCGGTGCGATATTCAGTTATAACGTGATGCAGGCCACCAAAGCGCTGGATATTCTGCGCGATATTCTCGCCAGTATTAGTGAAGATAAACGCATCCAGGTACTACTTATTTCGTGGTGTTTTGGCGGATTTCTTGAGGCCGCCGCTGGCTACGGCACCGCGGTTGCCATTCCTATCGGCATCCTGATCGCACTGGGATTCAATCCGCTCAAAGCGGCCATCGCCTCACTCGTCGCCAATACCGTGCCGACGGCATTCGGCGCGGTGGGTATTCCGGTTTCAATTCTCGCTGAACAGGTTAACCTGCCGGTTTTCACCCTCGGCGGAACCATTATTATGCAGCTGGCGCTGTTTAATATTCTGCTGCCGTTTGTGATTATTTGTATTATCGGCGGTGGCCTGAAGGCGATTCGCGGCGTGTTCTTCATCACACTAATTTGCGGTATTACCACGCTGGTGCCGCAGTATTTTGTCGCTATCCACCTTGGCGCAGAACTCCCTGCATTTGCCGGCAGCCTGGTCAGCCTGTTTGCCGTCGCCATTCTTGGTCGACTGCGCAACGGCAAAACCGCCCCCGAATGGCGTATTGAAACCAGCCATACCCGGGAAACCACACCGCGCTCGGCGAAGGTGCTGTTCCGGGTCGGCTCCATCTACCTGTTTATTTTTATCTTTATTCTGCTGTGCTCGCCGCTGTTCCCGGCGGTAAAAGCGGCAGCATCACAGCTGGCTTCGGTGCTGCATTTCACCCTCGCCGACGGTAAAACGCTGGCGCTGAAAATCGAGTGGGTCACCACGCCGGGGATGCTGATCATCTTTGCGACCCTGATCGGCGGTTTTATCCAGGGGGCTTCGGCGCGCGGGATGCTGGAAGTGTTTGTCAAAACCATTTTCCAGTTGAAGAATTCGATCGTCGCCATTATGGCGATTGTTGCGCTGGCCACGGTGATGGATCTCAGCGGTATTATCGCCACGCTGGCTCAGTCGATTGTTGACCTGACCGGCGGCTCGTATGTCTTTCTCGCCCCGGTTATTGGCGCGCTGGGTACGTTTGTCACCGGCAGCGACACCAACTCGAATATTCTGTTTGGTAAACTGCAAACCATTGCTGCCAGCAAGTTGAATATTGACCCTAACTGGCTGGCGGCGGCCAACACCTCCGGCGCGACGGGCGGGAAAATGATCTCCCCGCAGAGCATCGCCATTGCGGTTTCCGCCACCAAAATGGAAGGCCAGGCGAACCAGATTATGTCTGGCACCATGAAATACTGCTGCGCCTACATCGTGATCCTCGGCTTAAAGGTCGGCCTCTTTTACTACTGGTTTATGGCGTAACGCATTGTCAACCCCAGCCATATTCTGGCAAGCGTGTTTGACAAGACAGTGAACAAAAAGGTTTACAGCCACCCGGTCAGGAGAACGCCGCGGCTGGCTTTACGATTTGTCGGCGCTGACTAAAATAGCGCCGATATTTCAAAGAGAGGATTGTTGTTATGTTGTTCTGGAAAAAGATGGTGAAGAAGTTCGACGCCTTTTCTGCGTTGATCCCACCACGCTACTTCCGCGTGTAATGCCTGGCACTTATGCCTGATGGCGCTTCGCTTATCAGGCCTACGTTTCACGCACATTTGTAGGCCGGATAAGGCGCAAGCGCCGCATCCGGCTGCTACAGCAGAGTAAAACACTCACCCCTTTCTCTTACGCATTCCGCACGTTCTTAACACCACCACCCGTAAACGCAGCCACGCAAAGCGATAAATCAGCGGATGCTGAAACCGTAGCAATGTCAAAAACATAGCGCCTCCCGTTACCGGAACGTAGGCAGCAGGCCAAACACGTCCAGCACCACCGTCAGATAGACAACCGCCCCGCAGACGATCACCAGGTTAAGCACCGTGTTATTGCAGGGTGCAGTGTAGCTGGCCGTAGGGAAACGCTTACGCGCCGCTTTTACCAGGAACGGTGGCAGGATCACGCTCCAGATGGTGAAGGCCAGACCGGCATAGCCAATCGCATGAACAAAACCATTCGGGAAGAAAAAGCACACAGCAGCCGGTGGGAAGTAGGTTACCAGCGCAGTTTTCAGACGACCGACGCCATTATCCGGGAAGTGAAACAGGTCAGCGATATAGTCAAACAGGCCGAGGGTTGCCGCCAGCAGGGAACTGGCTACCGCAAAGTTGCCGAAGAAAGTCAGGATCAGATCCATATAGCGGCTGGTAAACAGCCCGCTGATGGCCTCGACAAACACGTCGATATTGCCGCCTTTAGCGATAATCGGCGGGAATTCCGAACGGCTGATGTTGCCCATCGTCACGCCCAGCCAGAAGACATACAGCAGCAGAGCAAACAGCGTGCCGATGATTATCGAACGCGTAATATGCGGGATCCCACTCTTACCGTACAGTTTGACCAGGCTCGGCACGTTGCCATGAAAACCAAATGAGATAATACAGAACGGCAGCGTCATCAGGATATACGGCAGGTACTGCGACCCTGGGATCGCCACCGCGACGCTGTCGACCAGTTTCGCCACTTCAATATGGCCGACCAGCCCGGAGAATGTGGCAAAGAACGCGATAAACTTACCGATGATCAAAATAGTGGTGATGCGTCCGACCAGCAGCGAACTGTACCAGGCAATCGCCCCGACCAGCATACTGACAATCACCACCGAGACATTCGCCGGAAAGCGCACGCCGCTGTATTTGAACACAGTTTGCGCCATCACCGCCGATGACCCGGAGATATAGGCGTAGGTCAGAATATACAACACAAAGCCAAACGCGATACCGACCACGATATTCCACTTCTGGCCTAATAAATCCTGAGTAAAGGTATTAAAACTGGCACCTGCGCCGTAATGCAGGTTAACTTCAACCAGCATCAGGCCGGTTAATAACATCATGATGGCAACAAAAAGCAGAATGACAGAGGCGCCGGGAAACCATACGCCGGCCATCGCAATCGGCAGGGAAAACATTCCACCGCCCACGACGGTTGCGATAACCAACATGGTTCCGCTAATCAGTCCGGGGGTACTACTCTGTCGCTCAATGGCATTAATATCCATGATAAATGTTCCTGTAGACTATTCGTTATAATTACAGCTGTCATTTGTACATCATGCGGATAATAAAAATGTCGGAGTCAGGGTTTGCAATTTTTTCGTTATATTGCGGTAACGGGCACCGCAAAGGCTTCCTGTTCATGGAAAAGGAATACAAAAAAGCCCCATCACAAGATGGGGCCTGAATAACATTTAAATATAGTCAAAGCGTGCGGTAAAGAAGCGCAACTGCTTCGGCTCGTAAATAAACTTCAGCCCGCGAATATCTTCTTTATGCTGGTAAAGTTTAATGATGCCGTCTGCCACCACATCCATATGCGCATAGGTATACACGCGGCGTGGAATAGTCAGGCGTACTGTTTCCAGTTTTGGTCTGTGGTGCTCACCGGTGGCATTATTACGGCCCGCAGAGATAATACCGCGCTCCATACTGCGCACGCCGGTCTCGACATAAATGCTGGCTGCCAGGCTCTGCGCCGGGAACTCGTCCTGGGTCAGATGTTCGCAGAAGCGACGCGCATCGAGGAATACCGCGTGTCCGCCCACTGGCTCAACAATCGGCACACCGGCAGCTTTTAGCTTGTCGCCGAGGTAGCGAACTTGCTTCACGCGGTGCTCGATGTACTCATACTGCATGGCTTCGCGCAGGCCAATCGCCATCGCTTCCATGTCGCGTCCGGCCAGACCGCCGTAGGATGGCATGCCTTCATAGACCACCACTAACTCTTTGGCAGAAGAGAACATTTCGTCGTCGTTCATGCACAGGAAGCCGCCGATGTTCACCAGACAGTCTTTTTTACCACTCATGGTACAACCGTCGGCATAGCTGAACATTTCATGGACGATCGCGGCGATGCTCTTGTCCTCAAAGCCCTGCTCTTGCTCTTTGATAAAGTAGGCGTTTTCTACGCAGCGGGTGGCATCGTAGAACACTTTAATGCCGTGAGCTTCCGTCAGCTCGCGCACCGCACGCATGTTAGCCATCGAGACCGGCTGCCCGCCCGCGAGGTTAACCGTCACCGCCAGGCAGATATACGCAATATTCTCTGCGCCTTTTTCATCAATCAGCTTTTGTAATTTTTTAAGATCAATATCACCTTTAAAAGCAATATTCAGACCGGCATCGTGTGCTTCGTCACGCACGATATCCACGAAGATGGCACCGTTTTTTTCCTGGTGATAACGCGTGGTGGTGAAATACATATTCCCGGCAACATATTGCCCCGGCTTAATGGCCAGCTGCGATAACAGGTTTTCTGCACCGCGTCCCTGGTGAGTCGGAACAATATGTTTAAAGCCAAACAGTTCCTGCACGGTTCTTTCCAGATGATAGAAGTTTTCGCTGCCCGCGTACGCTTCATCACCCATCATCATTCCGGCCCACTGCTTGTCGCTCATCGCGTTAGTGCCGCTGTCTGTCAGCAGGTCAATATAAATATCTTTCGAATTTAACAGGAAAGTATTGTAACCCGCTTCTTGCATTTTTATCAGGCGTTCATTACGCGGGATCATAGATACAGTTTCAACGCTTTTAATACGGAAGGGTTCTGCCGGATAATTCATGTTGTTTCTCCAGTAACAGTGGTCGTGTACGTATTAATGTGAAGTAAATCATATCGAGTTCATCAACAGAGGCTGATGAAATATTACTATTCTCCGCCTGATACAGGGGGTGAAATAATGTGGAAGCACTATGCAAGATTTGATTGATTATGGAAATAGCCCAGTCAACATTAATCACTGCCAATAATTTAAAAAGCTGTAAATGTGAGTGATGCAAATCACACGTCTTTTTTTTACCCGTTCATATTCAACAAGTTTTTTTCTGCGTGTTGATTTGCTGTTTGCCGTTGTATGTCTGTGGAAAGTGGAAATACTGAAAACTTAACTTTCCACGCTGTTCTCACAATCTACGGGTGAATAAGTACACGCCATTTTGTGAGAGTCGGATCACTTCACGGGGTTATATTTGTGATTCATATCACTAAAAGTGTAAACCAAAGTGTACAAACCGGTGTAGTTTCAGAGTTTGCTATTTGCTTCAGTGAGTTAGATCGCATTTTTAGCCCAACTCAGAGCCATGATATTTTCTGGAAATAATCGGTCTTTGGCGGATGGAATGAGAATGAATTTATACGCTGAATAATACTGGTTTTATTGGCGCAGGGAGATGTTCTGTTTATTCCGAATAGCACGCTAATCGCGCTTATTTCATTATATTTACATCTGGACTTCCCCCATTCTACTGGCGTAATTTACAGGGGTTTTATTAGCGCGACACGAAGGTGCTACCAACACCTCCGCATCGCTAATCGCAGCAACTATTTACAGAGAATAGCCACCATGACTGATACGCATTGTATTGCAGTTTCGTTTGATCCAGAAGTCCACGCCGCCGATAACCGCCATTTGAAGGTGGGATATGCGAGTCGTTATCCCGATTACAGCCGTATTCCGGTGAAGTACGTGCGCTTTCCGTCCATCGTGATGAAGGGGATGTGGTTAAAAGCCGCCGGATTCGACACCGGCACCGACGTAAAAGTACGGGTGATGGAAGGCTGCATCGTGCTCACCGCCCAAACGCCCCAACCCGAAGAGTCAGCGCTGATGACGTCGCTGCGCAAAGTGGAAAAGCTGTCGGCGCGCAAACAAAAGCAGGTGCTGGAGTTTATCGCGGTAATTGCGGGGAAAGCGTCGAAGGGGTAACGGTCTTGCTAAAGGCGCCTGCGGGCGCCTTTATTTGACATCATAAATCTACACATATTTGATGTACAACGGTTTAATTATATACTCAGAAACAGGTGATGCTGCCAACTTACTGATTTAGTGTATGATGGTGTTTTTGAGGTGCTCCTGTGGCTTCTGTTTCTATCAGCTGTCCCTCCTGTTCAGCTACTGACGGGGTGGTGCGTAACGGCAAAAGCACCGCCGGACATCAGCGCTATCTCTGCTCTCACTGCCGTAAAACATGGCAACTGCAGTTCACTTACACCGCTTCTCAACCCGGTACGCACCAGAAAATCATTGATATGGCCATGAATGGCGTTGGATGCCGGGCAACCGCCCGCATTATGGGCGTTGGCCTCAACACGATTTTACGTCACTTAAAAAACTCAGGCCGCAGTCGGTAACCTCGCGCATACAGCCGGGCAGTGACGTCATCGTCTGCGCGGAAATGGACGAACAGTGGGGCTATGTCGGGGCTAAATCGCGCCAGCGCTGGCTGTTTTACGCGTATGACAGGCTCCGGAAGACGGTTGTGGCGCACGTCTTCGGTGAACGCACTATGGCGACGCTGGGGCGTCTTATGAGCCTGCTGTCACCCTTTGACGTGGTGATATGGATGACGGATGGCTGGCCGCTGTATGAATCCCGCCTGAAGGGAAAGCTGCACGTAATCAGCAAGCGATATACGCAGCGAATTGAGCGGCATAACCTGAATCTGAGGCAGCACCTGGCACGGCTGGGACGGAAGTCGCTGTCGTTCTCAAAATCGGTGGAGCTGCATGACAAAGTCATCGGGCATTATCTGAACATAAAACACTATCAATAAGTTGGAGTCATTACCCGGACTCAACAACATCAAACTTAGTCTTTTGTGGGACTCCAGCCCAACGACTAATCTCATATGCTGATGCACCGAACAACACAATTTCGTTTGACTCTTCAGTTTGCTTAATTTTAATTCCTGGGTAACTATATCTGATAGTCATAAAAATCCTTAATAAATGCTCAAGCTCCAGTAATTAGGTAATTTACTCAAAACCTAAAAACAGAAACAAAATTATGATTAAGGTTTTAAGATAAACACTATCTTACCTGAATAGAGGAATGTTGAAAAGAAACTTGAAAAACTAAGAACATGATTGGTGCCGAAGGCCGGACTCGAACCGGCACGTATTTCTACGGTTGATTTTGAATCAACTGCGTCTACCGATTTCGCCACTCCGGCACGGAAGGGATGCGGAAAACGTTGTGGATTATACCTGTCGTGCGCCACCATGCAAGCGCCAGCGTGTGTCTGGCTTGCTAAGTGTTGAAAATTTCAGCATTACCTTTCGTACCTGCAATCAACATCACGGTTTGGCCCCCACAACAACCGCCCTAATCCCCCCTTCTGCGAAGCACCCCGTTTCCCCATGCTCTACACTTCCAGTTCAACACCACACTGAGGGAAACACGATGTCGATGATAAAAAGCTACGCCGCAAAAGAGGCGGGCAGCGAACTCGAACTCTATGAATACGATGCGGGCGAGCTAAAGCCGGAAGATGTCGAAGTGCAGGTCGATTACTGCGGTATCTGCCATTCTGATTTGTCGATGATCGACAACGAATGGGGATTCTCTCAGTATCCGCTGGTTGCCGGGCATGAGGTGATTGGTCGCGTGGCGGCGCTCGGCAGCGCGGCGCAGGATAAAGGTCTGAAAGTGGGCCAGCGCGTTGGGATTGGCTGGACGGCGCGCAGCTGCGGGCACTGCGATGCCTGTATCAGCGGCAATCAGATCAACTGCCTGGAAGGGTCCGTTCCCACGATCCTCAATCGCGGCGGCTTTGCCGAGAAGCTGCGGGCCGACTGGCAGTGGGTGATCCCGCTACCGGAGAGCATCGATTATGCGGCTGCCGGTCCCTTGCTGTGCGGCGGCATCACGGTGTTCAAACCACTACTGATGCACCATATCACCGCCACCAGCCGCGTCGGGGTGATCGGCATCGGCGGTCTGGGGCATATCGCCATTAAGCTGTTACACGCGATGGGGTGCGAAGTGACCGCGTTCAGCTCCAATCCGGCGAAAGAGCAGGAAGTGCTGGCGATGGGGGCGGATAAGGTGGTCAATAGCCGCGATCCGGATGCGCTAAAAGCGCTGGCGGGCCAGTTCGATCTCATTATTAATACCGTTAACGTCGATCTCGACTGGCAGCCCTATTTTGAAGCGCTGGCCTACGGCGGTAACTTCCATACCGTCGGCGCGGTGCTGAAGCCGCTGCCGGTTCCGGCATTCACCTTAATTGCCGGCGATCGCAGCATCTCCGGTTCGGCGACCGGTACGCCGTTCGAACTGCGCAAGCTGATGAAATTTGCCGGGCGCAGCAAGGTGTCGCCCACCACCGAACTGTACCCGATGTCGCAAATTAACGAAGCAATCCAGCACGTGCGTGACGGCAAAGCCCGTTACCGCGTGGTGCTTAAAGCCGACTTCTGATGCCGGGCTCAGTCCCGCAAGGGGCTGAGCTTATTGCCCGTGACGAAACGCGAGCACCGCCTGGCGGCACTGTTCCGTCACATGCTCGATGTCGTGGTTTACGTCGATGCGGGCAATATCGTGTTCATCCTCCTGCGGGCACTCCAGCGCGTCGAACTGGCTTTTTAGTAATCCCACCGGCATAAAATGCCCTGCCCGACGCTGCATGCGCGCCAGAATAGTCTCGTAATCGCCATCCAGCCACAAAAAATGCACATTCGGGCTGCCCTGGCGCAATATATCGCGATACTGTTTTTTTAATGACGAGCAGACAATAAATCCGGTTTCATTCTTTTTATACAGGCTGTATGACGCGTCATTTAACCGTTCTAACCACGGCAGCCGGTCTTCATCAGTTAATGGAATACCTTCCGACATTTTATCAATATTTTTGGCGGGATGGAGATCGTCACCATCTATGAATTTAGCGGATAATACGGCGGCAACTTTGCTGCCAATGAGTGATTTACCGCTACCAGAAACGCCCATCAAAATATAACTTTCCCCAGCCATCTAAAAAACTCCAGATTCATATTCCATGGCGCGATATTACGCCTTGCTGATGGGGAAATTCACGCTTTTTCAGTACCACGGAGCAGATTTACAAGGCGCATCACGTTATGCGTAACATTGTAGTGTAACAATTTTCCAGCGTGATCTTCATCACAAATAATAACAATTAAAACCGTTTAAATGCTGCCGAGGTTACTACCTGACCAGTGAGGAATTTATGCAAATCAAAACCCAATCCTGCGTTGTCGCGGGTAAGAAAGCTGTTGCCATTACCGACCAAAATATTGAATGGAATAATAAAGGAACGTTAGTGCAAATTACCCGCGGGGGAATTTGTGGTTCCGATTTACATTATTATCAGGAAGGCAAAGTCGGTAATTTTACCGTTAAAGCACCGATGATTTTAGGCCATGAAGTTATTGGTAAAGTGGTCCAGAGTGATTCACCTGAATTACATGAAGGCCAGTCGGTGGCGATTAACCCATCGAAGCCCTGCGGCCGCTGCAAATACTGTCTGCAGCATGAAGAAAATCAGTGTACGGAAATGCGCTTTTTTGGCAGCGCCATGTATTTTCCCCATGTTGACGGCGGCTTTACCCGGTTTAAAACCGTCGATACCGCGCAGTGCATCCCCTACCCGCAGCAGGCCGATGAAAAAGTCATGGCCTTTGCCGAACCGCTGGCGGTAGCAATCCATGCCGCGCATGAAGCGGGCGACCTGCAGGGTAAACGCGTGTTTATCTCCGGCGTTGGGCCAATTGGCTGCCTGATCGTCAGCGCAGTGAAAACGCTCGGCGCAGCAGAAATCGTCTGTGCAGACGTCAGCCCGCGTTCGCTTTCGCTGGCGCAACAGATGGGCGCAGACACGCTGATTAATCCGCAACAAGACTCGCTCGACGCGTGGAAAAAAGAGAAAGGCTATTTTGACGTCAGCTTCGAAGTCTCCGGCCATCCTTCCTCAATCACCACCTGTCTGGAAGTCACCCGCGCGAAAGGCGTGATGGTGCAGGTCGGCATGGGCGGCGCGGTACCAGAGTTCCCGATGATGATGCTGATCGGCAAAGAGATCGCGCTTAAAGGCTCGTTCCGCTTTACCACCGAATTCAATACCGCGGTGTCGTGGCTGGCAAATAACGTTATCGATCCGCTGCCGTTACTCAGCGCCGAATATCCGTTTACCGACCTTGAACAGGCGCTTATCTTCGCCGGGGATAAAACCCAGGCGGCGAAAGTCCAGCTCGTTTTTGAAGACATAAAATAAGGAATAGCATGATGAACGATCTTTTTTCACTGGATGGCAAAAATATTCTGATCACCGGTTCGGCGCAGGGAATTGGTTATTTACTGGCGACCGGGCTGGGCAAATATGGCGCGCAGATCATCGTCAATGACATTACGCCGGAACGCGCAGAAGCCGCCGTGGCAAAACTGCAGCAGGAAGGGATCCGCGCCGTTGCCGCGCCTTTCAATGTTACGCATAAACAGGATATCGACGCCGCCATTGACCATATCGAAAAAGATATTGGCCCGATTGATGTGTTGGTGAATAACGCCGGTATTCAGCGCCGTCATCCGTTCACCGAGTTCCCGGAACAGGACTGGAACGACGTGATTGCGGTGAACCAGACGGCAGTATTCCTGGTGTCGCAGGCGGTCACTCGTCGCATGGTGGAACGCCAGGCCGGGAAAGTCATCAACATCTGCTCCATGCAGAGCGAACTGGGCCGCGACACCATCACGCCATATGCCGCCTCAAAAGGGGCGGTAAAAATGCTCACCCGTGGGATGTGCGTTGAGCTGGCGCGCCACAATATCCAGGTGAACGGCATCGCGCCGGGCTACTTCAAAACCGAGATGACCAAAGCGCTGGTCGAAGACGAAGCCTTCACCGCCTGGCTGTGCAAACGGACGCCTGCCGCACGTTGGGGCGATCCGCAGGAGCTAATTGGTGCGGCGGTTTTCCTCTCGTCCAAAGCATCCGATTTTGTTAACGGACACCTGCTGTTTGTCGATGGCGGCATGCTGGTCGCCGTCTGATACAACACAACGCAACATCACGCAGCGCCCTGGCGCTGCATTTTTGGCACACCACTCTACATAATTTATAAGAGAAAAGATTATGCCATTAATTATTATTGCGGCAGGTGTCGCGCTGCTCCTGGTCCTGATGATTGGCTTTAAAGTTAACGGCTTTATTGCTCTGGTCCTGGTAGCGGCGGTCGTCGGTTTTGCCGAAGGGATGGATGCCCAGGCCGTTCTGCACTCAATACAAAATGGGATCGGCGGGACGCTCGGCGGGCTGGCGATGATCCTCGGGTTCGGCGCCATGCTCGGAAAGCTAATCTCCGATACCGGCGCAGCCCAGCGCATCGCCACTACGCTGATTGGTACGTTCGGTAAAAAACGCGTGCAGTGGGCGCTGGTCATTACCGGGCTGGTCGTCGGTCTGGCGATGTTCTTCGAAGTCGGTTTTGTTCTGCTGCTGCCGCTGGTGTTTACGGTGGTGGCCTCATCCGGACTGCCGCTGCTGTACGTCGGCGTGCCGATGGTGGCGGCGCTGTCCGTGACCCACTGTTTTCTGCCGCCTCATCCGGGACCAACGGCGATTGCCACGATCTTCGAGGCCAACCTTGGCACCACGCTGCTGTACGGATTTATTATTACTATCCCGACGGTGATTGTCGCCGGGCCGCTGTTCTCCAAGCTGCTGACCCGCTTTGAGAAAGCGCCGCCGGAAGGCTTATTTAACCCACATCTGTTTACCGAAGAAGAGATGCCGTCGTTCTGGAACAGTATCTTTGCCGCGGTTATCCCGGTCATACTGATGGCGGTCGCCGCAGTGTGCGAAATTACGCTACCGAAGACCAACAGCGTGCGGGTGTTCTTTGAGTTTATCGGTAACCCTGCTGTCGCCTTGTTTATTGCCATCGTCCTCGCCATTTTTACCCTTGGTCGACGTAACGGACGTACGATCGAGCAAATAATGGATATCATTGGCGACTCTATCGGCGCCATCGCCATGATTGTGTTTATCATCGCCGGCGGTGGGGCGTTTAAGCAGGTGTTGGTCGACAGCGGCGTGGGCCAGTATATCTCGCACCTGATGACCGGTACCTCACTCTCTCCGCTGCTGATGTGCTGGACGGTCGCGGCGTTGCTGCGCATCGCGCTCGGTTCAGCCACCGTGGCGGCGATTACTACCGCGGGCGTGGTGCTGCCGATTATTAACGTCACCCATGCCGATCCGGCGCTGATGGTGCTGGCAACCGGTGCGGGCAGCGTGATTGCTTCCCACGTTAACGATCCGGGATTCTGGCTGTTTAAAGGCTATTTTAATCTCAGCGTCGGCGAAACGTTGCGCACCTGGACAGTCATGGAAACGTTGATTTCCATTATGGGACTCCTTGGGGTTCTGGCGCTTAACGCCATTCTGCATTAGTTCGGCATTACCGGGGAGCACAAGCCAGCGCTCCCCGGCTCAGGAGAGAAGATGAGGAACCACAGAATTTCTTTGCAAGATATCGCCACCCTGGCGGGTGTGACCAAAATGACGGTGAGTCGCTACATCCGCTCGCCGAAAAAAGTCGCAAAGGAAACCGGCGAGCGCATCGCGCAGATAATGGAGGAGATTAACTACATCCCCAACCGCGCGCCGGCAATGCTGTTGAACGCGCAAAGCTATACGCTCGGCGTGCTGATCCCCTCGTTTCAAAACCAGCTGTTTGCCGACATTCTGGCGGGGATTGAATCCGTGACCTCGGACCATAACTATCAAACGCTGATCGCCAACTACAATTACGATCGGGAGTCCGAGGAAGAATCGGTTATCAACCTGCTGTCGTACAACATCGACGGCATTATTCTTTCCGAGAAATATCACACTTTACGTACCGTGAAGTTTCTGCGTTCAGCGACTATTCCGGTAGTTGAGCTGATGGATATTCAGGGCGATCGTCTGGATATGGAGGTGGGATTCGATAACCGTCAGGCGGCGTTTGATATGGTCAGCACCATGCTGGATAAACGCCCGCGCCACAAAATCCTATATCTGGGTTCGAAAGACGACGTCCGTGACGAACAGCGCTATCGCGGCTATTGCGATGCCATGACCCGCCGGGGTCTGGAACCGCTGCGCGTGAATCCGCGCGCCATCTCCTCCATCCATCTCGGTACCCAGATGATGCGTGACGCGCTGGCTGCGCACCCGGATGTAGACGGCGTGTTCTGTACCAACGACGATATTGCGATGGGCGCGCTGCTGCTGTGCCGCGAGCGCAATCTGGCTGTGCCGGAGCAGATCTCGATTGCCGGATTCCACGGGCTGGAAATGGGCAGGCAGATGATCCCAAGCCTCGCGAGCGTAATCACCCCACGTTTCGACATTGGTCGCATGGCGGCGCAGATGTTGCTCAGTAAAATCAAGAACAACGACCATAACCACAACACCGTAGATTTGGGATATCAGATTTATCACGGCAATACGCTTTAAGTCATTTTATCTCCCCTGCGCATATTCTCTTTCATCGACATTGCCTATACTCCAGGCAGGATAAATGGAGGAAATCTCAATGAGCTCACCCCTGTTAATTGCCCGCACGCCGGACACCGAACTGTTTTTACTGCCTGGCATGGCCAACCGCCACGGGCTGATTACCGGCGCGACCGGGACCGGTAAAACCGTCACCTTGCAGAAGCTGGCTGAATCGCTGTCGGAGATCGGCGTGCCGGTGTTTATGGCCGATGTTAAAGGCGACTTAACCGGCGTGGCGCAGGCAGGACAGGCGTCTGAAAAGCTGCTGACCCGTCTGAACAACATCGGTATTACCGACTGGCAGCCGCATGATAATCCGGTCACGGTGTGGGATATCTTCGGTGAGAAAGGTCACCCGGTGCGCGCCACGGTATCGGACCTCGGCCCGCTGCTGCTGGCCCGCCTGCTGAACCTGAACGATGTGCAGTCCGGCGTGCTGGATATTATCTTCCGCATTGCCGATGACCAGGGGCTGCTGCTGCTCGATTTCAAAGACCTGCGGGCCATTACCCAGTACATCGGTGATAACGCCAAATCCTTCCAGAATCAGTACGGCAATATCAGTAGCGCCTCGGTCGGGGCTATCCAGCGCGGGCTACTGTCGCTGGAGCAACAGGGCGCGGCGCATTTCTTTGGCGAGCCGATGCTGGATATCAAAGACTGGATGCGCACCGACGCCAGCGGCAAGGGGATAATCAACATCCTTAGCGCAGAAAAGCTGTACCAGATGCCCAAACTGTACGCCGCCAGCCTGCTGTGGATGCTCTCCGAGCTGTACGAGCAGTTGCCGGAAGCGGGCGATCTGGAAAAACCCAAGCTGGTGTTCTTCTTCGACGAAGCCCATCTGTTGTTCAACGATGCCCCGCAGGTATTGCTGGATAAAATCGAACAGGTGATCCGCCTTATCCGCTCGAAAGGCGTCGGCGTGTGGTTCGTGTCGCAAAACCCCGCCGATATTCCGGACAACGTGCTCGGTCAGTTGGGTAACCGCGTGCAGCACGCCCTGCGCGCATTTACCCCCAAAGACCAGAAGGCGGTGAAAACCGCGGCACAAACCATGCGTGCCAATCCGGCATTTGATACCGAAAAAGCCATTCAGGAACTGGGGACCGGCGAGGCGCTAATCTCGTTCCTCGATGCCAAAGGCAGTCCGTCGGTGGTGGAGCGGGCGATGGTGATTGCGCCGTGCTCACGCATGGGACCGGTAACCGACGATGAGCGCAACGGGCTGATTAATCACTCCTCGCTGTACGGCAAATATGAAGAAGAGGTTGACCGTGAGTCGGCCTATGAGCGCTTACAGCAAGGTGTGCAGGCCAGTACTGAGCAGCAAAACACACCTCCCGCCAACGGCAAAGCGGTCGCAGTGGACGACGGTATTCTCGGCGGGCTGAAGGATATCTTGTTTGGCAGCACCGGGCCGCGCGGCGGCAAGCGTGATGGTGTGGTGCAGAGCGTGGCGAAAAGCGCGGCGCGTCAGGTCACCAATCAGATTATTCGTGGCATGTTGGGAAGTTTGATGGGCGGAAGAAAACGCTAGTACCTGTGTTACTTTGCCAGATAAGGCATTAACGCCTTATCTGGCCTCCGGGTCCTGAGTAGGCCGGATAAGCGCAGCGCCATCCGGCACTGCGTGTGACGTTGCCGGATGGCGGGCTGTAATTACGATTTACGCAGCATCAGCCACAGGCTTATCAGGAAGAAGCTGGCACTTGGCAGCAGCGCCCCGATAATCGGTGGAATACCGTATACCAGCGTCAGCGGGCCAAAGATCTGGTCCAGCACGTAGAACACGAAACCGAAGCTAATCCCCGTCACTACACGCACGCCCATCGGCACACTACGCAGCGGGCCAAAGATGAACGACAGCGCCATCAGCATCATCACCGCCACGGACAGCGGCTGGAAGACTTTGCTCCACATGTTGAGCTGGTAGCGTCCGGCGTCCTGGCCGCTGGACTTCAGGTACTTCACGTAATTATGCAGACCGCTGATCGACAGCGCATCCGGATCCAGCGCCACGACACCGAGTTTGTCTGGCGTGAGGTTGGTCTTCCAGGTGCCGCTCACGGTTTGTGAACCGGTAACCTGCTTCGGATCCTGCAGGTTGGACTCATCCACCTGCGACAGACGCCAGACCTTATTGTCTTTATCAAATTTGGCAGAAGCCGCATAGCGCACGGACTGCAAACGACGCTGGTCGTTAAAGGTATAAATACTGATACCCCCTAACTCTTCGTCGCCTTTCACCCGTTCGATGTAGACAAAGCTGTCGCCGTCTTTCGCCCACAGCCCTTGCTGGGTAGACAGCAGCGAGCCACCGTACATCTGCTGTGCGCGGTAGTTACGCGCCATCTGTTCACCCTGCGGCGCAACCCATTCCCCGATGGCCATCGTCAACAGCACCAGCGGAATAGCGGTTTTCATCACCGACAGCGCAACCTGCATCCGGGTAAAACCAGACGCCTGCATCACCACCAGTTCACTACGCTGGGCCAGCATGCCCAATCCCAGCAGCGCGCCGAGCAGCGCCGCCATCGGGAAGAAGATCTGAATGTCTTTAGGGGCACTGAGCAGCGTATACAGCCCGGCCCCCATCGCGTCGTAGCTCCCCTGCCCGGCCTTTTTCAACTGGTCAACAAACTTGATGATGCCGGAGAGCGACACCAGCATGAACAACGTCATCATGATGGTGGTGAAAATGGTTTTACCGATATAGCGGTCAAGTACACCAAAGGGCTGCATTATACCGCTCCTTTACGCAGAAAACGGGCACGCAAGCGGCGCACAGGCACCGTATCCCACAGGTTAAGCGCAATCGCCAGAGCCAGATAACTCAGGTTAACCGTCCACATCCAGAACACTGGATCCAGTTTCCCTTTGCCGCCGTTCGACTTCAGTGAGGTCTGGATCAGGAAGAACATCAGATACAGCAGCATGGCGGGCAGCATCGACAGTACGCGTCCCTGACGTGGGTTCACCACACTCAGCGGTACCACCATCAGCGCCATCATCGCCACCGTGAATACTAACGTGATACGCCAGTGCAGCTCCGCACGGGCGCGATCGGTGTCGGTCGTCCACAGCGTGTGCATACTCATCTGGTCGGTATCGTTCGGATCCAGCGCCACGGCCTGATGGCCGATAATCGCCTGATAGTCCTTGAAGTCGGTAATGCGGAAGTCACGCAGCAGCGCGGTCCCTTCAAAGCGCGTACCTTCGTTCAGCGACACCACCTGGGAGCCATCGCGCAGTTGCGTCAGATGTCCGGAATCGGCCACGACCACGGAAGGACGGGCGTTACCTTTTGGGCGGATCTGCGCGAGGAACACATCTTTGAAATTACTGCCATCGACGCTTTCGATAAACAGCACCGAGCTGCCGTTAGTGGCCTGCTGGAACTGTCCCTGCGCGAGTGCCGCCATGCCGGGGTTCGCTTTCGCTTCCGCCAGCACTTCGTCCTGATGCTTTGAAGACCAGGGCCCCGCCCACATCACGTTGATCGCCGCAAAGATACTGGTAAACAGCGCCAGCACCATCGCCGCTTTTACCAGTACGGCCTTACTCAGCCCGCAGGCGTGCATCACCGTAATTTCACTTTCGGTATACAGTTTGCCCAGCGTCATGAGCAGCCCGAGGAACAGGCTTAATGGCAAGATAAGTTGCGCCATTTCTGGCACGCCCAGCCCCAGCAGCGAGAGCACCAGATTTGCCGGGATGTCACCGTCAACCGCCGCACCGAGGATCCTGACCAGCTTTTGACAAAAGAAGATCAACAGCAGGATGAATAGGATCGCAAGTTGGCTTTTGAGCGTTTCCCGTACCAGATATCTTATGATTATCACTTTAAATACGCCCGTAAAAACCCGTCTTTTGCAGGAAAATAGCTTGTTTCATGGCTTAAACGTCATTTATTCTCTTGAGTCGTCGAAATCGTCGCTAAGATCATTATACTCAACGGATCCACCTCTCAGAAATTGTTCTGACGTGCCAATGCCGTAATAACGTTAAGATTAACACGAAGTCACCGCAACAGCGGGTATGAGTTACGAAAGCTTGCAATTCTATCCGTAGCCACCGCCGTTGTCTTTAAGATTCAGGAGCGTAGTGCATGGAGTTCAGTGTAAAAAGCGGTAGCCCAGAGAAACAGCGGAGTGCCTGCATCGTCGTGGGCGTCTTTGAACCACGCCGCCTTTCTCCGATTGCAGAGCAGCTCGATAAGATCAGCGACGGGTACATCAGCGCCCTGCTGCGTCGTGGCGAACTGGAAGGCAAACCGGGTCAGACCCTGTTGCTACACCACGTTCCTAACGTTCTGTCTGAGCGCATTCTTCTCATTGGTTGTGGCAAAGAGCGTGAGCTTGATGAGCGCCAGTACAAGCAGGTTATTCAGAAAACCATCAATACTCTGAATGACACCGGCTCCATGGAGGCCGTCTGCTTCCTGACCGAACTGCACGTTAAAGGCCGTAACAACTACTGGAAAGTGCGTCAGGCTGTCGAGACAGCACAAGAGACCCTCTACAGTTTTGATCAGTTGAAGACCAACAAAAGCGAGCCACGTCGCCCGCTGCGTAAAATGGTGTTCAACGTCCCTACCCGCCGTGAACTGACCAGCGGCGAGCGCGCCATTCAGCACGGCCTGGCGATCGCCGCCGGTATTAAAGCCGCGAAAGATCTCGGCAACATGCCGCCGAACATCTGTAACGCAGCGTACCTGGCTTCTCAGGCGCGTCAACTGGCCGACAGCTACAGCAAAAATGTCGTCACGCGCGTCATTGGCGAGCAGCAGATGAAAGAGCTGGGTATGCACTCTTATCTTGCCGTCGGCCAGGGTTCGCAGAACGAGTCCTTGATGTCGGTTATCGAGTACAAAGGCAACCCGTCAGAAGACGTGCGCCCGATTGTGCTGGTCGGTAAAGGGCTAACCTTTGACTCCGGCGGTATTTCCATCAAGCCTGCCGAAGGCATGGATGAAATGAAATACGACATGTGCGGCGCGGCGGCAGTGTACGGCGTGATGCGCATGGTGGCGGAACTTCAGTTACCCATCAACGTTGTCGGCGTGCTGGCGGGCTGTGAAAACATGCCAGGCGGGCGCGCGTATCGTCCGGGTGATGTGTTAACCACCATGTCCGGTCAGACTGTTGAAGTACTGAACACCGATGCCGAAGGCCGCCTGGTGCTGTGCGACGTGTTAACCTATGTCGAGCGTTTCGAACCTGAAGCGGTCATCGACGTCGCCACCCTGACCGGTGCCTGCGTGATTGCGCTGGGTCATCACATCACTGGCCTGATGTCGAACCACAACCCGCTGGCGCACGAGCTGATTGGCGCGTCCGAACAGGCGGGCGATCGCGCATGGCGTTTACCGCTGGGTGATGAGTTCCAGGAACAGCTGGAGTCCAACTTCGCAGATATGGCGAACATCGGCGGACGCCCTGGTGGCGCGATTACCGCTGGCTGCTTCCTGTCGCGCTTTACCCGTAAGTACAACTGGGCACACCTCGACATCGCGGGAACCGCCTGGCGTTCAGGAAAAGCCAAAGGCGCAACCGGTCGTCCGGTGGCGCTGCTGTCGCAGTTCCTGCTCAATCGCGCCGGGTTTAACGGCGAAGAGTAAGTTTGCTTGATTGCCGGATGGCGCCGCATACGCGTCTTATCCGGCCTACAGTGAGTATTTAACCGTAGGCCGGATAAGCGTAGCGCCATCCGGCTTTGCATTTAAATCCACAACAAGAAGCCCCATATTATGAGAAACGCAACGTTCTATCTTCTGGATAACGACACACAACAAGATGGCTTAAGCGCCGTTGAACAACTGGTGTGTGAAATTGCCGCAGAACGTTGGCGCGCGGGCAAGCGCGTACTGATCGCCTGTGAAGACGAAAAACAGGCTATTCGGCTGGATGAAGCGCTGTGGGCAAGACCGGCAGAAAGCTTCGTGCCGCATAATCTGGCGGGGGAAGGTCCGCGTGGCGGTGCTCCGGTCGAAATTGCCTGGCCAGAAAAACGCAACAGCAGCCCACGCGATCTGCTGATCAGTTTGCGCGTCGGCTTTGTAGATTTTGCCACCGCTTTCACAGAAGTGGTAGACTTCGTCCCTTATGAAGATTCTTTGAAACAATCGGCACGCGAGCGCTACAAAGCTTACCGCGTGGCTGGTTTTAACCTGAATACGGCAACCTGGAAATAATGGAAAAGACATACAACCCACAAGATATCGAACAGCCGCTTTACGAGCACTGGGAAAAGCAGGGCTATTTCAAACCTAACGGCGATGAAAGCAAAGAGTCCTTCTGCATCATGATCCCGCCGCCGAACGTCACCGGCAGTTTGCATATGGGTCATGCTTTCCAGCAAACCATCATGGACACCATGATTCGCTACCAGCGCATGCAGGGTAAAAACACCCTGTGGCAGGCCGGTACCGACCACGCGGGTATCGCCACCCAAATGGTGGTTGAGCGTAAGATTGCCGCTGAAGAAGGTAAAACCCGTCACGACTACGGTCGCGATGCGTTTATCGATAAAATCTGGCAGTGGAAAGCGGAATCCGGCGGTACCATTACCCGTCAGATGCGCCGTCTGGGCAACTCCGTGGACTGGGAGCGCGAGCGCTTCACCATGGACGAAGGTCTTTCCAATGCCGTGAAAGAAGTCTTTGTTCGCCTGTACAAAGAAGACCTGATTTACCGTGGCAAGCGCCTGGTAAACTGGGACCCGAAACTGCGCACCGCCATCTCCGATCTGGAAGTAGAAAACCGCGAGTCAAAAGGCTCAATGTGGCACATCCGCTATCCGCTGGCTGACGGCGCAAAAACCGCAGACGGGAAAGATTATCTGGTGGTCGCCACCACGCGTCCGGAAACCGTGCTGGGCGATACCGGTGTGGCCGTCAACCCGGAAGATCCGCGTTATAAAGATCTTATCGGCAAATTCGTTATCCTGCCGCTGGTTAACCGCCGTATTCCGATTGTTGGTGATGAACACGCCGATATGGAAAAAGGCACCGGCTGCGTGAAGATTACCCCGGCGCACGATTTTAACGACTATGAAGTCGGTAAACGTCACGGCCTGCCGATGATCAACATCCTGACCTTTGACGGCGACATCCGCGAAACCGCGGAAGTGTACGACACCAAAGGCGAAGAATCTGACGTCTATTCCAACGCGATCCCGGCTGAGTTCCAGAAGCTGGAGCGCTTTGCCGCACGTAAAGCGGTGGTTGCCGCTATCGACGCGCTGGGCCTGCTGGAAGAGATTAAACCGCACGACCTGACCGTGCCTTACGGCGACCGTGGCGGCGTGGTTATCGAACCGATGCTAACCGACCAGTGGTACGTCCGTGCCGACGTGCTGGCAAAACCGGCGGTAGAAGCGGTTGAGAACGGCGACATTCAGTTCGTGCCGAAGCAGTACGAAAACATGTACTTCTCCTGGATGCGTGATATCCAGGACTGGTGTATCTCCCGTCAGCTGTGGTGGGGTCACCGCATCCCGGCCTGGTATGACAACGACGGCAACGTCTATGTCGGCCGTACCGAAGACGAAGTGCGTCAGGAAAACAACCTCGGCGCCGACGTTGCGCTGCGTCAGGACGAAGACGTTCTCGACACCTGGTTCTCCTCCGCGCTGTGGACCTTCTCTACGCTGGGTTGGCCGGAAAACACCGACGCGCTGCGTCAGTTCCACCCAACCAGCGTGATGGTTTCTGGCTTCGACATCATCTTCTTCTGGATTGCCCGCATGATCATGATGACCATGCACTTCATCAAAGATGAAAACGGCAAGCCGCAGGTTCCGTTTAAGACGGTCTACATGACCGGTCTGATTCGTGACGACGAAGGCCAAAAGATGTCCAAGTCCAAGGGTAACGTTATCGACCCGCTGGATATGGTTGATGGTATTTCCCTGCCGGACCTGCTGGAGAAACGTACCGGCAACATGATGCAGCCGCAGCTGGCTGAGAAAATTGCTAAACGTACCGAGAAGCAGTTCCCGGACGGTATCGAGCCGCACGGTACCGACGCCCTGCGTTTCACCCTGGCGGCGCTGGCCTCGACCGGCCGTGATATCAACTGGGATATGAAGCGTCTGGAAGGTTACCGTAACTTCTGTAACAAGCTGTGGAACGCCAGCCGCTTTGTGCTGATGAACACTGAAGATCAGGATTGCGGCTTCAACGGCGGCGAAATGGCCCTGTCACTGGCGGACCGTTGGATTCTGGCGGAATTCAACCAGACCATCAAAGCGTACCGCGAGGCACTGGATAACTTCCGCTTCGATATCGCCGCGGGCATTCTGTACGAGTTCACCTGGAACCAGTTCTGCGACTGGTACCTGGAGCTGACCAAGCCGGTCATGACCGGTGGTTCTGAGTCTGAGCTGCGCGGCACCCGCCATACGCTGGTAACCGTGCTGGAAGGTTTGCTGCGTCTGGCGCACCCAATCATCCCATTCATCACCGAAACCATCTGGCAGCGTGTGAAGGTTATTTGCGGTAACACTGCCGACACCATCATGCTGCAGCCGTTCCCGGAATACGATACGGCACAGGTTGATGAAGCCGCGTTGGCCGATACCGAATGGCTGAAGCAGGCAATCGTGGCCATCCGTAACATCCGTGCGGAAATGAACATCGCGCCGGGCAAACCGCTGGAGCTGCTGCTGCGTGGTTGCAGCGAAGCCGCGATGCGTCGTGTGAACGACAACCGTAGCTTCTTGCTGAACCTGGCACGTCTGGAAAGCATCACCGTGCTGCCTGCTGATGATAAAGGTCCGGTTTCCGTGACTAAAATTATCGACGGCGCTGAGCTGCTGATCCCGATGGCTGGCCTGATCAATAAAGAAGATGAGCTGGCACGTCTGGCGAAAGAAGTGACCAAAATCGACGGTGAGATTGGCCGCATTGAAGCCAAACTGTCCAACGAAGGCTTTGTCGCACGCGCGCCGGAAGCGGTGATCGCTAAAGAGCGTGAGAAGCTGGAAGGTTACGCGGAAGCGAAAGCGAAGCTGATTGAACAGCAGGCGGTTATTGCCGCGCTGTAAAGCTGTTTGCCGGATGGCGCTACGCTTATCCGGCAAACAGACACCGTCATCGTAGGTCGGATAAGCGTAGCGCATCCGACACCGCAGACGATAAAAGCCTCTGACGCACTCGCCCAGAGGCTTTTTATTGAATTATCCTCGCTTGCGCTTTCCCTCTCCGCAGTGGTATTAACTGCATATGTCCCACTTTTACGTCATGAGTTCGCTATGAGTGTCATTACACCTGTCTCGGCGACGCTGCGTCGCATTGCTGCCGACGATAACACCGCCATTGCCCACGTGATCCGCCAGGTCTCCGCCGAATACGGTTTGACCGCTGATAAAGGTTACACAGTGGCTGACCCTAATCTCGATGAGTTATTCCAGGTATACAGCCAGCCGGGTGCGGCCTATTGGGTGGTTGAACAAAATGGGCAGGTCGTCGGTGGCGGTGGCGTTGCGCCATTAGGCTGTAGCGAGCCGGATATTTGCGAATTACAGAAGATGTACTTTCTGCCGAGCGTGCGTGGTCAGGGACTGGCGAAAAAGCTGGCGTTGATGGCTCTCGATCACGCCCGTGAGCAGGGATTTAAACAGTGCTATCTGGAAACCACCGAATTTCTGACCGAGGCGATTCACCTCTATGAACGTCTGGGCTTTGCGCATATTGCCGAGCCGCTGGGCTGCACGGGGCATGTAGATTGCGAAGTGCGGATGCTAAAACCCCTCTGACGTTAGGCAAAGGGGCAATACTGCGTTATTGCATTTCGGCTGAGAGCATCAGACGAATCACGCCGGCGGCGCGAGCGGTCGGCAATTTGAGAACCTGCGTCCACAGATCCTGAACCATATCGCAAGCCAGTTGCTCTTTACCCACGCCTTTATTCGGGTCGGCCATGATTTGAATATCCGGCCCATAGCGCTGCACCAGTCCCGGACTAATGGCTTGCAGATCCTGAAGAGCCAGCTCTTTTTCTTCCGCCGTAACTGTATGTTTTCCCGGGCCGTAAGCCGCCTGCAGCATCATCATGTCATTCGCCATACGGCGACTCATAATTTCACGTGGAATAAGCTGTACCGGGTTGATACCGCCCTTTACCGCCGGGAACAGGAAGCGAAAGCATTCGTCACCGCCTACTTTCGCTATCGCGTCAATTTGCGCGAGGTTCACCTGCATATAGGCAATCACGTTGGCATCGGGTGCCTGCTGTAAGCGCGCCATCTGGAACGTCAGGATCTGCGGCTGTATGGTGTCAATAATCTGCTGTTCGCTTTTCCCCGCCGTTTTCATCTCCACCGCCTGGTTGAGAATCGTCTGCCATAGCGCGGGTTCCTGCTCCTTAATGACCTCATAGACGGGCATTGCCAGCATTGCTTTCTCGAATTTCTGCGTTTCAGTCAGCCCATAGTCCGGACTTTCGCGCGGGATGAGATAGTGCGTATCAAACAGATTCCAGCCGATAATCGCCACGACAAAAATCACCGCACCGGAAACCTTACCTACCCAGCCCTTTTTACGACAGACGCCCACCACGGTCGCAATCACCGCCCCGATATAGCCTGCCAACAATACGTGTGCCCAGTTCATTCACCATCCTTTTTCATATCAATGCATATGGCGGGGATATATTCCCCCTTCAAGTGGTTTGATTATTGCGGCAGGCGCGATCGATTTCTAGCCACCAGATTTTAGCTACCGGGAAGGAGGAAGAGAGACACCGTACCAGAGAGTGGAGCTAGGCTGGCACGCCGCTATGAAAACGAAACTCATCGTCCGGCGATAAGATCAGGGATGCTTCCACCTCACCAAAAAACCGTACCCGGTCACTGATGTCATGGTCGGCCGCCTGCTGTGCCAACGCCAGATAATCCTGATAATGGCGCGCCTCTGAGCGCAGCAGCGACAGATAAAACGCCTGTAATTCATCATCCAGATACGGTGCCAGCGCGGCAAAACGCTCGCAGGATCGCGCCTCAATATAGGCGCCGCAGATCAGCTTATCAATCAGCGTTAACGGCTCATGGGTACGGACTTCTTTAAGCATGCCCTTGGCGTAACGACTGGCGGTCATTTTGATATACGGAATTTGGCGGCTTAGCATCGCTTCACGCACTTGCCAGAAGTGGTGTAGCTCTTCTTTGATCAGCAGCACCATGCTGTCGATAAGCTGTCGCCCCCACGGGTCGTCAGTCTGGGGCATGATGCTTTTGCTGATCTGCTTGTTCAGCAAGGTGAAATCCGGCTCTTCCCCTTCCCGGAAGGCAAAGGCTTCATAGGGTTTCAGCCACTCCAGCATCGCCTGCGATCCCTGCTTATCCGCAACATATTTACGCACCAGCAGCATCGCGGTTTGCGCCGCTTTCAGCTCGCAGACCAGATGGTCAGTCAGCAGCAGGGGAAGATTTGCCGGGTCGCGCGCTTTATCAAGCCAGGCCTCGGGCGTTTTGCAGTGCAGGAAATCCAGAATCGGGGAGAGTATTTGCGGGTAATCCATACGTTGTCCTTGCCCTACGGCAGCATGCGCCGCCGTAGGTCAGCAGATGACTTAGTGACGCACGCCGTCATCATCTTCGTCGACGAGATCGTCATCGTCGCCGTCTTCACCTTCTTCGCCGTTAGGGTCTTCAAAATAAGTGCCCCATCCGTCGTATTCCACGTCAAATTTTTCAGCCAGGTTCATCAGTTGTTCAACCTGAGTGTCAATCAGCTCGGCGTTCAGCGCACATTCACTGAGGATGTCACAGCAAATGACCGTGTCGCCTTCTTCCACTTCCAGCTCTTCCGGCTCGGTGACTTCATAACCCAGCTTGAAGGCTTCTACCGCTGCTTTTTCCAGGGTTTCAAAGTCATCCGCGGAAAGGTGATGCTCAATGGTATACAGCGCGTCAGGATCGCTACCATCTTCAAGTAACTCTTCAATAATCAAGCGTGTTTCTTCACGCTGTTCTTCCAGGTGTTCCGGGTTTGCCATGGCTCATATCCTCATAATGTCCTGCCGATACTCTTATTGTCACATACCGCTGACATTGCCTCCACCTTTCCAGGAAAGATTTGTTAAACAAGGTTGCAAATGAATAAACATACATATAAATTGAATTTTAATTCAATAAATGGCCTAAGCCATGTGAGGGAACCATGTCTGCATTTTATCAGAAGCACTTCTTGAAACTGCTCGATTTTACCTCTGCTGAACTCACGTCACTGCTGCAGCTCGCCGCCCGGCTCAAGGCGGACAAGAAAAACGGCACAGAGGTCGCTATGCTGACCAGTAAAAATATTGCGCTCATCTTCGAAAAAGACTCGACCCGTACTCGTTGCTCTTTCGAAGTTGCCGCTTACGATCAGGGTGCGCGTGTGACCTATCTCGGGCCAAGCGGCAGCCAGATTGGCCATAAAGAGTCGATAAAAGACACCGCCCGCGTACTGGGCCGCATGTATGACGGTATCCAGTATCGCGGCCACGGTCAGGAGGTGGTGGAGACGCTGGCCGAATATGCCGGGGTTCCGGTATGGAACGGATTGACCAACGAATTCCACCCCACCCAGTTACTGGCCGATCTGCTAACCATGCAGGAACACCTGCCGGGCAAAGCGTTTAATGAGATGACGCTGGTGTACACCGGCGATGCCCGTAACAACATGGGCAATTCAATGCTGGAAGCCGCCGCATTAACCGGGCTAGATCTGCGCCTGGTTGCACCACCGGCTTGCTGGCCAGAAGAGAGCCTGGTAGCCGAATGCAAAGCGCTGGCACAGAAAAACGGCGGTAATATCACCCTGACCGACGATATTGCGACGGGCGTGAAAGGTGCGGACTTCATTTATACCGACGTCTGGGTATCCATGGGTGAAGCCAAAGAGAAGTGGGCCGAACGAATTGCCCTACTGCGTAACTATCAGGTCAACAGCGCGATGATGGCGCTAACCGGCAATCCACAGGTGAAATTCCTGCACTGCCTGCCAGCATTTCATGATGACCAAACCACGCTGGGTAAACAAATGGCGCAAGAATACGGTTTGCACGGTGGGATGGAAGTAACCGATGAGGTCTTTGAGTCACCAGCCAGTATTGTCTTTGATCAGGCAGAAAACCGCATGCACACCATTAAAGCGGTGATGGTGGCGACATTAGCGAAGTGAGCGTGTAGATGAAAAGAATGCCGGATGGCGATGCTACGCATCTTATCCGGCCTACAACCGTGCTCCCGTAGGCCGGATAAGACGCTATTGCGTCGCCATCCGGCATCATAAAATCACTTATTCGACCAGCATTTTTACCACGGCTTTGCGCACCAGCGCAGGCGTACCTACCGCGCACAGCGGCTTATGCACTTCGCCCGGATAGAACACCACAAAATCACCTTCATTCAGCACCACCGTCTTCTCTTCCGCCCCTTCCGGCAAGAAAGCGATATCTTTGTCCGCCAGCCAGTCGGTTTCCGGCGTGCCCGCAGGCAGCGTACTGAAGGTCATCCCTTCCTGGCCTTTTAGCAGGATCTGAATATCCAGATAACGGGCATGATACTCGGCGCGACGCTGCTCAAACGGCTCGGTCATATCTTCGGCGATCAGATAAAACAGGCGGTTACCGTCGATGTCATGTTTCCCTTTTTCGGTTGTGTCCGTCACGTGCGCTTTAATGTGTTCAATTGCCTGACGCAGCTCTTCCGGCAGCCATGCTTCCAGGTGATGAATATTGCCGATAATCATTTCAAACCCCTTAATTAAAACATTGTTTCATTTTAGTTGTTATACGAAAAATCCGTCTGCCATACCACTGCTATTTACCGATATTTTGCGTCAACGCATGTTTATCGCCTGCGGCGGTCCCCGCGGGCTTGGGTGAATGAATATTCATGAGAATCGTTTGCGATGAATAATTTGTGCATTATTCGCTTGATCCTATAACGTAGCTGAGTATAATCGCCGACAATTTGCCGGGAGGATCTATGGTTCAGTGTGTACGACATTTTGTCTTACCGCGTCTGAAAAAAGACGCTGGCCTGCCGTTTTTCTTCCCGTTGCTCATCATTCTAAGCCCCTCAATTGAGGGGCTTTTTTTTTGCCCAGGCGTCAGGAGATAAACATGGCTAACCCGCTCTATCAAAAACACATCATTTCCATAAACGACCTCAGCCGCGATGACCTCAATCTGGTACTCGCGACGGCGGCGAAACTAAAAGCCCACCCGCAGCCGGAGCTGTTGAAGCATAAGGTGATCGCCAGCTGTTTCTTCGAAGCCTCAACCCGCACCCGTTTATCTTTTGAAACCTCAATGCACCGTCTGGGCGCCAGCGTGGTGGGATTCTCTGACAGCAGCAACACCTCACTGGGCAAAAAAGGTGAAACGCTGGCTGACACCATTTCAGTGATCAGCACCTACGTCGACGCCATTGTAATGCGTCATCCGCAGGAAGGCGCCGCGCGTCTGGCCACGGAGTTCTCCGGCAATGTGCCGGTACTGAACGCGGGAGACGGCTCTAACCAGCATCCGACCCAGACGCTGCTGGACCTGTTCACCATTCAGGAAACGCAGGGTCGCCTGGACAATCTGCAAATTGCGATGGTGGGCGATCTGAAATATGGCCGTACCGTTCACTCTCTGACTCAGGCGCTGGCGAAGTTCGAAGGCAACCGCTTCTACTTTATCGCCCCGGATGCGCTGGCAATGCCGCAATACATTCTGGACATGCTGAATGAAAAAGGTATCGCCTGGAGCCTGCACGGCACGATTGAAGAAGTGATGGCGGACGTAGACATCCTCTACATGACCCGCGTGCAAAAAGAACGCCTGGACCCGTCCGAATACGCCAACGTGAAAGCACAGTTCGTTCTGCGCGCCAGTGACCTGGAAGGTGCCAGAGAGAACATGAAGGTGCTGCACCCGCTGCCGCGCATCGATGAGATCACTCCCGACGTCGATAAGACGCCACACGCCTGGTATTTCCAGCAGGCAGGCAACGGCATCTTCGCCCGCCAGGCGTTACTGGCACTGGTACTGAATAGCGAACTGGCACTGTAAGAGGACATGACGATGACACACGATAACAAACTGCAGGTTGAAGCCATCAAACGTGGCACCGTGATTGACCATATTCCCGCACAGGTGGGTTTTAAGCTGCTGACGCTGTTCAAACTGACAGAGACCGATCAGCGTATCACCATCGGCCTGAACCTGCCGTCCGGTGAGATGGGGCGTAAAGACCTGATCAAAATTGAAAATACCTTCCTGACCGACGAGCAGGTCAACCAGCTCTCGCTGTACGCCCCGCAGGCCACGGTAAACCGCATTGATGACTATGACGTGGTGGGTAAATCACGTCCCAGCCTGCCTGAGCGTATCGATAACGTGCTGGTGTGCCCGAACAGTAACTGTATCAGTCATGCCGAGCCGGTTTCCTCCAGTTTTGCAGTGAAAAAGCGTGCCGATGACATCGCACTCAAATGCAAATACTGTGAAAAAGAGTTTTCCCATTATGTGGTGCTGGCCAACTAATTGGGGTTGGTTATGAGATCCCGGCTCCCTATAATGAGCGGGAACATTCTATTACCGCTGTAATTCAGGAGAAATCATGAGCAAGACTATCGCGACGGAAAATGCACCAGCAGCAATCGGCCCATACGTTCAGGGTGTTGATCTGGGTAGCATGGTAATCACTTCCGGTCAGATCCCGGTTGACCCAAAAACCGGTACCGTATCGGAAGACGTGTCCGCTCAGGCGCGTCAGTCGCTGGAAAACGTTAAAGCTATCGTAGAAGCAGCAGGCCTGAAAGTGGGCGACATCGTAAAAACTACGGTCTTCGTTAAAGACCTGAACGATTTCGCCACCGTCAACGCTACCTACGAAGCGTTCTTCACCGAGCACAACGCGACCTTCCCGGCACGCTCTTGCGTGGAAGTGGCCCGTCTGCCAAAAGACGTGAAAATCGAGATTGAAGCGATCGCCGTTCGTCGCTAAACCTTCTTGTGCCGGATGGCGGCTTAGCCTTATCCGACCTGGGGAAGCGTAGTTTGCAGGCCCGGTAAGCGCGAGCGCCACCGGGCATTTATCACATTACGCCAAACAGTTTCGGCAGGAACAACGAAATCGCCGGAATATACGTCACCAACATCAGCACCAGGAACAGCACCGCATAGAACGGCAGCATCGCCTTCACCACCTGCTCAATCTTCTGCTTACTCACCGCACTGGCGACAAACAGCACCGATCCTACCGGCGGCGTAATCAGGCCAATCCCTAAGTTCACCAGCATGATCATGCCAAAATGCACCGGATCGATACCCAACGCGTTGGTCACCGGCAGCAGGACCGGAGTCAGGATCAGGATCAGCGGCGCCATGTCCATTAGCGTACCGATCAGCAGCAGCATGATGTTAATGCACATCAGAATGACGTATTTGTTATCCGAGATGCTGGTAAAGGCTTCGGTGATACGCATCGGCAGCTGCATATAGGTCATTACCGCGCCGAAGGCGGCGGCAAAGCCGATCAGGATCATCACGATAGTGACCGTTTTCACCGTGCGGAACATCAGCTTCGGCAGCTCAGACCATTTGTAGTCACGATAGATAAACATGGTGACAAAGAAGGCCCACAGACAGGCGATCGCCGCGGATTCTGTCGCGGTGAAGATACCCGAGAGGATCCCTCCCATAATGATCACCACCGTCATCAGGCCCCACAGCGTGTCGACAAAAATCTTCAACGCCTGGCGAAACGGTACGCGCTCCCCTTTTGGATAACCGCGTTTGTGCGCAAACGCTACGCACATCACCATCAGGCTAAAGCTCAACAGCAGACCCGGTAAGATGCCGGCAATGAACAGCGCGGCAATAGACACCGTACCGCCGGTCGCCAGCGAGTAAATCACCGAGTTATGGCTGGGGGGCGTCAGGATCGCCTGTACCGATCCGCTGGCGGTCACCGCCGCCGCAAAGTCACGCGGATAGCCTTTTTTGTCCATCTCCGGGATCATCACCGAACCAATAGAGGCGGTGTCGGCTACGGACGATCCGGAAATCGCACCAAAAAAGGTGGAGGCCACAATATTCACCAGCGACAGTCCGCCGCGAATAAAGCCCACGAATATGTAGGCAAAATTCACCAGCCGACGCGCAATCCCGCCTTCGGCCATAATCGCTCCGGCCAGAATAAAGAACGGGATCGCCAGCAATGAAAATTTATTCACCCCGCTGGTCAGTTGGATCATTACCGCTTCCAGTGGAATATCAATGTACCAGGCGCCAATGATCGCGCTAATACCCACCGCGTACGCTACCGGTACCCCAATCGCCAGCATAATGCCGAGCGTAAAGACGAGAATAAATGCATCCATCTGCTTTCCTTTCTGAAATGGGGGCGGTAACTAGCTGGTCGAACCCAGCATGACAACAGGACGTTGGTACTGCGGACCACGGCAGATCTTCTCAAGAATAAAAAGCAGCGTGATGGCAGAGCCAATCGGTAACGGCAGGTAGTTTTGCCCGGCGCTTAACAGCGGGAATTCCGCAACGGGTTGTTCCCACAGTTCAAGACACAGCGTGGTGCCGTACCAGAGAATAAACAGGCTAATCGCCGTCAGCATAATATCGGCGATAAGAGAGCAGTAACGGCGGGCGGTTTCACCCAAACGATCGGTCACCATGCTTACCGCGATATGCGAACCTGCGCGATAACTCACCGCGGCGCCAATAAAGGTGAATGTCACCATACAGAGAATAGCGACAGGCTCAGGCCATGACAGGGCATTGTTCAGAACATATCGTGCAAATATCCCAATCGGAATGATGGCGACCATCACTAATAATGCCATCCCGGCAATCCACATTGAGACCCGGTAAAAAAAATCCATTACCGATGAATAGCATTCACCCATAATCATCACCTCGAATTAATCAAAAGACTCAGGCAGATGGTGGATGCCATCCGCCTGATGAACTACTTCACATCCTGAATACGTTTGATCAAATCTTGGTGATCTTTACCGTAATTATCCCTTACCGACTGCGTGGCTTTATAGAAAACATCAGTATCAATATCATGGAACTGAACACCATTGGCTTTCATAGTTTCCAGTGATTTCGCATTATAGGCTTCCCACAATTTACGCTGTTCTACCTGCGCTTCTTTCGCGAGCTTAATAATGAGATCCTGATCTTCTTTTTTCAATTTATCCCATTTCGTTTTCGAGAACAGGAATAGCTCAGGAATAATAAAATGTTTGCTCCAGGTGTAGTTTTTAACCACCGGTAAATAGTTGTGCGCCACAAACGTTGGCGGGTTATTTTCCGTGCCATCAATTACGCCGGTCTGCATGCCGCTAAACACTTCGCTGACCCCCATCACAATGGAGTTCGCGCCCATCGCTTTTAAGGTATCCAGCGCGATTGGGCTGGCCTGCACGCGGATTTTCATCCCGTGTAAATCTTCTGGCTTGATAACCGGGTTTTTAGTGATCAGGTTGCGCGTACCTGCATCCATCCAACCAAGGAATACCAGTCGTGATTTACTGTTTGCGGTCAGACGGTCGCCAATCTCCTGGCCAATCATCCCGTCCAGCACCTTATGCATATGGTCTTCATCGCGGAAAATATACGGCAGGGTAAAGACGTTAATTTCAGGGAGTATGGCGGCAACTGGGGTCATTGAGACGCGAATAATATCGATGGCGCCTAATTGCGCCTGCTCAATCATCTGTTTCTCATCGCCTAATACGCCACCGGGAAAGGTTTTAATCTCCAGACGCCCGTCGGTCGCTGCACTGAGTTTTTCCCCCATGTGCTTCACGGCAACAACGTTCGGGTAATCAGCCGGATGCACATCAGCGGCGCGGAAGGTTTGGGCTAACGTGGTATGGCTGGCCAGCAAGACTGACGCGCCAATACACAGGCTTAACAGGTTTTTTGTCAGTTTCATTTGTCCTTCTCCAGAAGTTCATAATTTCCATTAATAGAAATGGCATGCAGAGCAAATGACTGCCGGAATTAAAAATGGGCAGCGAGAAACTTTTTTAACGACGTTACCTGCGCAGACTAGCTGGTGTAACAATTTATTTCGATGACTGCCTTCACAAAAAAACGTCAATGCTAATAATTTTTAGCACACTGTTTCATTTTTGCAACGAAGATCGTTTTATTGAGAAAAAACAAAATGCGAGAACGGGATATGTTAATACTTTACCCCGTTAGTATTTCAATAAAATTAAAACACAAATATTGCGAGGGAATATCTTCGAATGAAAAAGAAAAATGCCGAATGGCTGTACCCGCACCATTCGGCAGAGAAACGAAACGGTTATTGCCAGCCGTAACGGCGGCTATAAAAACCTTTCACTAATTGGGTCAACGTCATGTAACCCGCCAGAATCGCAATCAGCCACGGAAAGTAGCTCAGCGGCAATGCCTGCAATTGCAGGTAGCTCGCCAGCGGGGAGAATGGCAGCGCAATCCCCACCACCATCACCACCAGCGTCATCAGCATCAGCGGCCATGCGGCACGGCTCTGGATAAACGGTACGCGGCGGGTACGGATCATATGCACAATCAGCGTTTGTGACAGCAGCCCCACCACAAACCAGCCCGACTGGAATAACGTCTGATGCTCTGGCGTATTGGCATGGAAGACAAACCACATCAGGCAAAAGGTCAGAATGTCGAAGATCGAGCTAATCGGTCCAAAGAACAGCATAAAGCGCCCCAGTTCGGCGGGATTCCAGCGCTGTGGTTTTTTGATCTGCTCTTCATCGACGTTATCAAACGGAATTGCCACCTGGGATACATCGTACAGCAGGTTCTGGATCAGTAAGTGCAACGGCAGCATTGGCAGGAACGGCAGAAATGCGCTCGCCACCAGCACGCTAAAGACGTTACCAAAGTTGGAGCTGGCCGTCATTTTGATGTACTTCAGCATGTTCGAGAAGGTTCGACGCCCTTCGATCACCCCTTCTTCCAACACCATCAGACTCTTTTCCAGCAGGATGATATCCGCCGCTTCACGGGCAATATCAACCGCACCATCGACGGAGATACCAATGTCCGCCGCGCGCAGCGCCGGGGCATCGTTGATGCCATCGCCCATAAAGCCGACCACGTGGCCTTCGCGTTTGAGCAGGGTCACTATGCGTTCTTTGTGCATTGGCGTCAGGCGGGCAAACAGCGTGGTGCGCTGGGCAAGCCGGGCCAGCTCGTCGTCGCTCAACCCTTCAATGTGGCTACCAATCACCACCTCACCCGCGTCCAGACCGACTTCATGACACACTTTTGCCGCCACCAGTTCGCTGTCGCCGGTGAGGATTTTTACCGTAATGCCGCTGGCCTTCAGCGCCTTCAGCGCCGGGGCGGTAGTCTCTTTCGGTGGATCGAGGAATGCGATGTACCCTTCGAGGATCAGATCGGACTCATCAATACGCTGGTAGTCCCCTTCACGCGCGGGCAGGTATTTGGTTGCCACTGCCACCACGCGTAGCCCCTGACGGTTCAGCGTGTCGGTCACGCGCTTCACCCGACGTAGCATGTTGTCGTCCAACGGAACAATTTCACCGTTGTGGCGCACCTGGGTACAGACGTTGAGGATCTCCTGCAGCGCGCCTTTGCACACTAACTGGTGAACATCGCCCACTTCTGCCACCACCACCGACATGCGGCGGCGTTCGAAATCAAACGGGATCTCATCGATTTTCTGCCAGCGGGTCGAGAGTTGACGCGCCGATTCTTCATCCACACCGTCCAGCACCGCCGTATCCAGCAGGTTCTTCAGCCCGGTCTGATAATGGCTGTTCAGCCACGCAGAATGCAGAACGTGCTCGCTGGGTTTACCGGAGATATCGGTATGATTCTCCAGCACAATTTTATCCTGGGTCAGCGTACCGGTTTTATCGGTACACAGAATATCCATCGCACCAAAGTTCTGGATGGCGTCGAGGTGCTTAACGATAACTTTTTGTTTTGACAGCTTCACCGCCCCGCGCGCCAGCGTTGAGGTGACGATCATCGGCAGCATTTCTGGCGTTAAGCCTACTGCCACGGACAGGGCAAACAGCGCCGCTTCCCACCAGTCGCCTTTGGTGTAACCGTTGATAATCAGCACAATTGGCGCCATCACCAGCATAAAGCGGATCAGCAGCATGCTGACGCGGCTGATCCCTTTCTGGAATGCATTCTGCTCGCTATCCTGCTCGGTCACGCGACCCGCCAGCTGTCCAAACCAGGTGTTCGCCCCGGTAGAAATGACGATCGCCTGCGCCGTACCGCTCACCACGTTGGTGCCCATAAAGCACAGGGTATCGCACTCCAGCGGGTTGCTTTGCTGCGGGTCACGGCTGGTCGCCACCTTCTCAACCGGCAGTGACTCACCGGTCAGCGAGGCCTGCGCGACAAACAGATCGCGCGCCTGAACGATGCGTAAATCCGCCGGGATCATATCCCCCGCCGCCAGCTTGATAATGTCGCCGGGCACGAGCTGATCGATAGGCAGTTCAACCCAACCGTTTTCGCCGGTCTCGTTAATCACCCGCAGGACCGTGGCGGTGTTGCTGACCATCGCTTTTAGCGCATCCGCCGCTTTGGTGGAGCGCGCCTCCTGCACAAAGTTCAGCAGCGTCGAGATAATCACCATCAGGGCAATCACGCCTGCGGCAAACAGATCCTCGGTGGCATAGGAAATCCCGCCCAGAATGGTGAGCAGAATATTAAACGGGTTGCGGTAACAGACCCACAGATGTACCCACCACGGCGACGGTTTCTGCGCCGGCAGCTGGTTTTCGCCATGCTGCTCACGGGCGCTTTCCACTTCCGCGGCGTTCAAGCCTTCAGGGTGGGTATTAAAGGTTTTCCACAGCGTCTCTTCGTTCATCAGCGCCATCTTCAGGCAATGTTCACTCAGAGAAGGCGGAATAGGCGTGCTGGCAACGGTCTGGGCGTTCGGCAGCGGATCACGATGCACCAGACGATGCGGTAAATGGCGGTTCAGCCGGGCAAACAGCTGGCGGGTGATATTTTTAAACATAGGCAGTCCCTCTGCGCCGGTATCAACAGGCGCAGTAAATCCTTCAGGCGTGGCAAAGCCTTGCCTGATGGCAATCATAAAATCACAACAGGGACGTCAGAACGTCACTGTCTTACGTTTCCGGTAAGACAGTGAATGCAGGCTTACCGGAAAGGGGTTTTTCTCCGTTTCGGGAGAGGGGTGGGATCGGGATCCATACAGCCTCCGGTAAGTGAATGATTTGCCCCGCGCATTATAGGGATAAATCTATAAGGTTCGTGGCAATTATGGCGGTATGATAAAGCACAGAAACTAAACCAAACGTATACCAGACTTTGCCCATTGCGCTGAGCATGAGTAAAGTTATTCTCTTTTGGCATAACTTCACACGCGACACGGGAATACAGGATGCAAAATCGGCTGACCATTAAAGACATCGCCCGCTTAAGCGGTGTGGGAAAATCAACCGTTTCCCGCGTCCTCAACAATGAAAGCGGCGTCAGTGAGCGCACCCGCGAACGCGTTGAAGCGGTGATGAATCAGCACGGTTTCTCCCCTTCCCGCTCTGCCCGTGCCATGCGTGGGCAAAGTGACAAAGTGGTGGCGATTATCGTCACGCGACTGGATTCGCTTTCCGAGAATCTGGCCGTGCAGACCATGCTGCCCGCCTTCTATGAGCAGGGCTACGACCCGATTATGATGGAAAGCCAGTTCTCACCCGAGCTGGTGGAAGAACACCTGGGTATGCTCCGACGCCGCAACATTGACGGCGTGGTGCTGTTCGGTTTTACCGGTATTACCGAAGCGATGATCGCCTCCTGGCAGGACTCCCTGGTGCTGCTGGCAAGGGATGCTAACGGTTTTGCCTCGGTTTGTTATGACGATGAAGGCGCAATCCATACCCTGATGCAGCGTTTATACGATCGCCAACACCGCCATATTAGTTTTCTTGGCGTTCCCCACAGCGACGTCACCACCGGTCAACGGCGTCATGCCGCCTACCTGGCCTTCTGTAAAAAACATCAACTGCATCCTGTTGCGGCCCTGCCGGGTCTCGCCATGAAGCAGGGCTACGAACACGCTGCCGATGTCATTACCCCAGAGACCACCGCCTTAGTGTGCGCCACGGATACTCTGGCTCTTGGGGTCAGCAAATATTTGCAGGAGCAGCGCATTGAACATCTGCAGCTGGCGAGCGTGGGTAGCACACCGCTGATGAAATTCCTCCATCCGGAGATCGTCACCGTCGATCCCGGTTACGCCGAAGCCGGGCGGCAGGCGGCGTTGCAGTTGATCGAGCAGATCAACGGCCGCAGCGAACCCCGACAGATCGTCATTCCCGCCCCCCTTTCCTGATCGCTTTCTGAGCGCTAATTTGTGATCTTCGCTGCGTTTCGGGAACGTTCCCATTTTTAAATATCCAGCGAAGATATACTCTGGCGCCAACAACAAGAACGTTGCCGGATGGCGACGCTAACGCCTCTTATCCGGCCTACGGGGAAGACACTTCATCATGAGCAAAGTAAAACAAGCAGACATCGACCGGCTGGTAGAGCTGGTTGGCGGGCGCGACAATATCGCCACGGTGAGTCATTGCATCACGCGCCTGCGTTTTGTGCTGAATCAGCCCGCGAATGCCAGACCGAAAGAGATCGAGCAGCTGCCGATGGTCAAAGGCTGCTTCACCAACGCCGGGCAGTTTCAGGTGGTGATTGGCACCGAGGTGGGCGACTACTACAAAGCGCTGCTGGCCACCACCGGACAGGCCAGTGCCGACAAAGAGCAAGCGAAAAAAGCCGCGCGACAGAACATGAAATGGCACGAGCAGTTGATCTCGCACTTCGCGGAGATCTTCTTCCCCCTGCTGCCCGCGCTGATCAGCGGCGGCCTGATCTTAGGTTTTCGCAATGTGATCGGCGATCTGCCGATGAGCAACGGTCAGACGCTGGCGCAGATGTACCCGTCGCTGAAAACCCTCTATGACTTTCTGTGGTTGATCGGGGAAGCGATCTTCTTCTATCTGCCGGTCGGCATCTGCTGGTCAGCGGTGAAGAAAATGGGTGGCACGCCGATCCTCGGCATCGTGCTGGGCGTCACGCTGGTTTCACCGCAGCTGATGAACGCGTATTTGCTGGGCCAGCAGGTGCCGGAAGTGTGGAACTTCGGCCTGTTTACGATCGAAAAAGTCGGCTACCAGGCGCAGGTTATTCCTGCTCTGTTGGCAGGTCTGGCGCTGGGATTGATTGAAACGCGCCTGAAACGTCTCGTCCCGGATTACCTGTATCTGGTGATCGTCCCGGTGTGCTCGCTGATCCTCGCGGTGTTCCTCGCCCACGCGTTTATTGGTCCGTTTGGTCGCTGGATTGGTGATGGCGTCGCCTTTGCCGTGCGTCATCTGATGACCGGCAGCTTTGCCCCGATTGGCGCAGCGCTGTTTGGCTTCCTGTACGCCCCGCTGGTGATCACCGGCGTGCATCAAACTACGCTGGCCATTGATATGCAGATGATCCAAAGCATGGGTGGCACGCCGGTGTGGCCGCTGATTGCACTGTCAAATATCGCCCAGGGCTCGGCGGTAATAGGGATTATCATCGCCAGCCGCAAGCAAAACGAACGTGAAATCTCGGTACCTGCCGCTATCTCCGCCTGGCTCGGCGTGACCGAACCGGCAATGTACGGCATCAACCTGAAATACCGCTTCCCGATGCTGTGCGCAATGATCGGTTCCGGCCTCGCCGGTCTGCTGTGCGGCCTGAACGGCGTGATGGCGAACGGGATTGGCGTCGGCGGTATACCTGGCATCCTCTCCATCCAGCCGACTTACTGGCAGGTATTTGGCCTGGCGATGGTCATCGCGATTGTTATCCCGATGGTGCTGACCTCGTTCGTCTACCAGCGTAAATACCGTCAGGGCACGTTACAAATTGTCTGACTCTTTTTTGGGGTGCCATTGCACCCCTCCGCATTTGCAGGAAACCACAATGACTATTCCACACTGGTGGCAACACGGCGTTATCTATCAGATTTACCCCAAGAGTTTTCAGGACACCACCGGCAGCGGCACCGGCGATTTGCGCGGCGTTACGCAGCGTCTCGACTATCTGCAAACGCTGGGCGTTGATGCGATATGGTTGACGCCGTTCTACATTTCGCCACAGGTTGATAACGGCTACGACGTTGCAGATTATATCTCCGTTGACCCGGCCTACGGCACGCTAGATGACTTCGACGAACTGGTGGCGCAGGCGAAAGCGCGCGGCATACGCATTATTCTTGATATGGTGTTTAACCATACATCGACGCAGCACGCCTGGTTTCGTGAAGCGCTGGATAAAGACAGTCCGTATCGTCAGTTCTATATCTGGCGTGACGGTACGCCTGAGGCCTGCCCGAACAACTGGCGCTCCAAATTTGGCGGCAACGCCTGGGACTGGCACGCCGCAAGCGAACAGTATTATCTACACCTCTTTGCCCCGGAACAGGCCGACCTGAACTGGGAAAATCCGGCGGTTCGCGCCGAGCTGAAAAAAGTGTGTGAGTTCTGGGCCGATCGCGGCGTAGACGGACTGCGCCTCGACGTGGTGAATCTGATCTCCAAGGATCAGGACTTCCCGAGCGATCCTGACGGTGATGGCCGCCGTTTTTACACCGATGGTCCGCGCGTGCATGAATTCTTACGCGAGATGAACCGCGATGTCTTCACCCCACGCAGCCTGATGACAGTGGGTGAAATGTCCTCCACCACGCTCGAACATTGCCAGCAATACGCCGCACTGGACGGCAGCGAATTGTCGATGACCTTTAACTTCCACCACCTGAAAGTCGATTACCCGAATGGTGAAAAGTGGTCGTTAGCCAAACCGGATTACGTGGCGCTGAAAACCCTGTTCCGCCACTGGCAGCAGGGGATGCACAACGTCGCGTGGAACGCGCTGTTCTGGTGTAATCACGATCAGCCGCGCATCGTTTCACGCTTTGGCGATGAAGGACAATATCGCGTACCGGCCGCCAAAATGCTGGCGATGGTGCTGCACGGGATGCAGGGCACGCCTTATATCTATCAGGGCGAAGAAATTGGCATGACCAACCCACATTTTCGCCAGATTACCGATTATCGCGACGTCGAAAGCCATAACATGTTTGCCGAGCTGAATGCTAGCGGGCGTGATGCCGACGAGCTGCTGGCGATCCTCGCCAGTAAATCCCGCGATAACAGCCGCACGCCGATGCAGTGGGACGGAAGCCAACACGCGGGCTTTACCCAGGGGGAGCCGTGGATCAACCTGTGCGACAACGCGGCGGAGATCAACGTTGCTGCAGCGCTAAGGGATTCCGATTCGGTGTTTTATACCTATCAGAAGCTGATTGCCTTACGCAAAACAGAACCGATTCTCACCTGGGGCGATTATCAGGATCTGTTGCCGGACAGTCCGCATGTCTGGTGCTATCAGCGCGAATGGCAAGGACAACGGCTGCTGGTCGTTGCTAATCTGAGCAACGCCTTCCAGCCCTGGCAACCGGCGAACACTCGCGACAACTGGCAGGTGTTGATGCACAACTATGACGAGGTCGCCCGCCAGCCCGGCGCGATGACGCTACGTCCTTTTGAAGCTATCTGGTGGCTGCAAAAATAGCTTGCAATTGGCATCAAGCCCGGCGCGTATAGCGCTGCCGGGCTTCACGGCATACGCTCAACTTACCACCCTGTTTTTGCTGAATAATTAATCAGAATTTTCTACGGGCAATTTACAATCGCTGTACTGCCCGTCATCTGTACGCTCTGGTTTTTACTTTGAGCTACATCAATAAAATCGCAAACATCCTTGATGCAAATCACTACATATAGAACTTAAAATGCACACCGACCCAATATGTTGTATTAATCGACTACAATTGCTACAACGCCATTTCCCTCGGTAGCGGTGGAAATGTGGATAAATGGGGTCTGAATTACGGGAAGTCATTGACCAGAGAGATGAATAAACCAGTGAGTGCTTCCCACCCTCTGTGGATAACCTGTTCTTATAATGTTCTTATAAATATGGAGTGATCATGACACCGCATGTGATGAAGCGTGATGGCTGTAAAGTGCCGTTTAAATCAGAGCGCATCAAAGAAGCCATTCTGCGTGCAGCTAAAGCAGCGGGAGTCGATGACGCAGATTACTGTGCCACCGTCGCAGAAGTCGTTAGCAGCCAGATGAATGAGCGCAGCCAGGTCGATATCAACGAGATCCAGACAGCGGTGGAAAACCAGCTGATGTCTGGCCCGTACAAACAACTCGCCCGTGCGTACATCGAATATCGCCACGACCGTGATATCCAGCGTGAAAAACGTGGCCGCCTGAACCAGGAAATTCGGGGTCTGGTTGAGCAAACCAACTCCGCGCTGCTGAACGAAAACGCCAACAAAGACAGTAAAGTGATCCCAACCCAGCGCGACCTGCTGGCCGGTATCGTCGCCAAACACTATGCGCGCCAGCACCTGTTGCCGCGTGATGTAGTTCAGGCACACGAGCGCGGTGATATTCACTACCACGATCTCGATTACTCGCCGTTCTTCCCGATGTTTAACTGTATGCTTATCGACCTGAAAGGCATGCTGACGCAGGGCTTTAAGATGGGTAACGCGGAGATTGAGCCGCCAAAATCCATCTCCACGGCGACCGCAGTCACCGCACAGATTATCGCCCAGGTTGCCAGCCACATTTACGGCGGCACCACCATTAACCGTATCGATGAAGTTCTCGCGCCGTTCGTCACCGAGAGCTTTAACAAGCACCGTAAAACCGCAGAAGAGTGGCAGATCCCGGATGCCGATGGCTATGCGCATTCCCGTACCGAGAAAGAGTGCTACGACGCATTCCAGTCCCTCGAGTATGAAGTGAACACGCTGCATACCGCCAACGGCCAGACTCCATTCGTCACCTTTGGCTTTGGCCTGGGGACCAGCTGGGAATCACGATTGATTCAGCAGTCTATTCTGCGCAACCGCATTGCCGGTTTGGGTAAAAATCGTAAAACCGCCGTGTTCCCGAAACTGGTGTTCGCGATTCGTGACGGTCTGAACCACAAGTTTGGCGATCCGAACTACGACATCAAACAGCTGGCACTGGAATGCGCAAGCAAGCGTATGTATCCGGACATCCTGAACTACGATCAGGTCGTAAAAGTGACCGGTTCGTTCAAAACCCCGATGGGCTGTCGCAGTTTCCTCGGCGTATGGGAAAACGAGAACGGCGAACAGGTTCACGACGGGCGTAACAACCTTGGCGTGATTAGCCTCAACCTGCCGCGTATTGCACTGGAAGCACACGGTGATGAAGCCACCTTCTGGAAACTGCTGGACGATCGCCTGGTGCTGGCGCGCAAAGCGCTGATGACCCGTATCGCGCGTCTGGAAGGCGTAAAAGCGCGCGTGGCGCCAATCCTGTATATGGAAGGTGCCTGCGGCGTGCGTCTGAAAGCCGACGATGATGTGTCTGAAATCTTTAAAAACGGCCGGGCGTCGATCTCTCTGGGCTACATCGGTATTCACGAGACCATCAACGCGCTGTTTGGCGAAAAGCATATGTACGACAGCGAGCAGCTTCGCGCCAAAGGCATCGCCATTGTTGAACGCCTGCGTCAGGCCGTCGATAAATGGAAAGACGAAACCGGCTATGGCTTCAGCCTGTACAGCACGCCAAGTGAAAACCTGTGCGACCGCTTCTGTCGTTTGGATACCGCCGAGTTTGGCGTAGTGCCGGGCGTGACCGACAAGGGCTACTACACCAACAGCTTCCACCTCGACGTGGAGAAAAAGGTTAACCCATACGACAAAATCGATTTCGAAGCACCGTATCCACCGCTGGCGAACGGCGGCTTCATTTGCTACGGCGAGTACCCGAACATTCAGCACAACCTGAAAGCGCTGGAAGACGTCTGGGATTACAGCTATCAGCACGTGCCGTATTACGGAACCAACACGCCGATCGATGAGTGCTACGAGTGCGGCTTTACCGGTGAATTCGAATGCACCAGCAAAGGCTTCACCTGCCCGAAATGCGGTAACCACGACGCCGCGCGCGTGTCAGTCACCCGTCGCGTCTGCGGTTATTTAGGCAGCCCGGACGCACGTCCGTTTAACGCCGGTAAGCAGGAAGAAGTGAAGCGCCGCGTGAAGCACTTAGGTAACGGGCAGCTCGGTTAATTTCCGTTTGCAAAGACCGTAGGCCTGATAAGACGTAATCGCGTCGCCATCAGGCATCACAATGTTGCCGGATGGCGGTGCAAGCACCTTATCCGGCCTACATTCTTTCTGGACATCCTCTATGCGATATCATCAATACTACCCCGTCGACATCGTCAACGGCCCTGGTACGCGCTGCACCCTGTTTGTGTCTGGATGCGTGCATGAATGCCCAGGCTGCTATAACAAAAGCACCTGGCGGCTGAACTCCGGCGAGCCGTTTACCAAAGAGATGGAAGATAAGATCATTGCCGATCTCAACGATACGCGGATCCCTCGCCAGGGGATCTCACTGTCCGGCGGCGATCCGCTACATCCGCAAAACGTGCCGGATATCCTGAAACTGGTGCAACGCATTCACGCTGAGTGTCCGGGGAAAGACATCTGGGTATGGACCGGCTACAAGCTTGATGAACTCAACGCCGCGCAAATGCAGGTGGTGGATCTCATCAACGTGCTGGTCGATGGCAAATTTGTGCAGGATCTGAAAGACCCGGCGCTGATCTGGCGCGGCAGCAGCAACCAGGTGGTACATCACTTACGATGATCGCTAAAGCCGTTTGTTTGCATCGTGATAGACGGCTGAATGTTCTCGCTTGCCTACCGCGACAACAAACACAATCACAACTTCATCCCGAACCTGGTACACCAGACGATAGCCGGACGATTTAAGCTTAATTTTATAGCAGTCAGGAAGACCGTTTAAACGGGCAGAGTCAATTCTGGGGTTCAATAGCACATCAGCCAACTTTTTCTTAAGCTGAGCCTTCACTGTATCGCCCAGCTTATGCCACTCTTTTAAGGCCCTCGGGTCGAATTCCAGTTCATAAGTCATCCAGACTAACCTTGATTCCCTTTTGCGGACTAGACAGCCTCTCCCGAACTGTCTGAATCAGTGCATCTTCACTATCGCTAAGAGTGACGGTTTTCACTGGCATGCGCCCCGTTTCTGCGACGTACTGGAACAGTAATCGCACGGCTTCCGTTGGAGTAATGTTCAGTTTATCCAGCACGGCATAAGCCTCATTTTTGAGTTTGTCATCCAGACGGACGTTCAGCGTGGCCATTATGCCTCCGGTAGAATCGAATGTGTAATGCAGTTTAGCATTACATTCGCATTACATCGAATTATGGATAACACCTCTCAAAAACGACTGACGCACTCCATGGCAACCGTTTTGAACTCGGTAAAATTCTGACACGCACAGAGCCGCGTCATAGCGCGTTCACGCAGGAAGGTGACGAAAATATCGTAGATGGCCATCGCTTCTTCATACTCGCTTTTACTAATGGCCAGCAAGAAGATCACGTGGGCGGTTTCGTCTCCCCAGGCGATGCCCTGCGGGGCGAGCACCGTATAGACCACCGTTTTTTTAGCCAGCAAACCGAGGGAGTGCGGCAGGGCAATACTGTCACCCAGCAGGGTGCTGACGATGGCCTCGCGCTCAACGACGGAGTCGAGAAACCCCGCATCGACAAAGCCTTCATCGTGCAGCTGGCCGCATAACGTGTTGAACAGCGTCTGTTGATCCATCGGTTCGTCAATAATGCGAAAATGGGCGGCGTCGAAGAATTTGTTCAGCATCCACGGGCGGGTGCGATCCACCAGCACCAGCTTACCAATTTGCTCCAGCTGATAATCAGTGGGGAACGGGGCGATCATCACCACGGGCTTATCTTTTTCATTTATTCGTGCGGTAGAAATCACGAAGTCTTCGCTGATGGCGTCCCGTTGTTCGTAGTCGCGCAGCGTCACGGTGCCGACAATCTCAATCTGCGGATATTTACGCGCCAGCACCGCTTCAATCATTCGCGCCATGGCGTTTCCTGCGTCACAAACCAACAGCACACGAGGCTGTCGCTGGTAACCGATGTTGTAACTACGTTCCAGCCCAACACCAATGTGCAGCACGAGGAAGCCAATCTCATTTTCGCTAATGGTATACGGGGTGTATTTCCCCCACCCCGACACGGCGGCCAGCGTCATATCCCATGCCATCGGATAGTGCTGTTTAATATTTTCCAGCAGCGGATTGGGGATCATGATCTGGTAGCGTACCCGGGTGATCATGGTCTTAATATGAGTCAGTAGATCGGCATGCAGTTGCCGATCGTTCATCAGGTTGTAATTGTACTGCGTGTTGATAAAACGCAGGATGTAATTGACCAGCGCTTCGTCATCATCGGCGTTAATCGCGCTGGGGGCGATATCCTGCACCTGACGGGCGGCGATATGTACCTTCAGCCAGTTCTCCTCAAACACGGAGAGTGGTTTGTCTGCCAGTTGGTGCAGGACTGAAGCAATTTCCCGCGTCGCCAGGCACACCTCATGTTTCACCTCTTCTGCGGTAAATTCCGGCAGCGGATAGCCCTCGCTAATCCGGCGTACCGCCACCGCACAATATAAGCGCAGAAAGAGTTCACCTTCGTCGGTCAGGCGAATATGAAAGCGGGTAAAAATATCCTGTAAAACCGGCTGCAGCTGTTGCGGGACGCCCTCATTGAGCGCCTCTTCCATCACCAGCGGATGGGCCGGGTCCTGCTGCGCCAGCGTCCACAGAAGATCAGTCAAACAGGCGCGGATCGCCATCTCACTGCCAAACAGCTTCATCCCATGTCGGGGGCGCGTTTCCAGCGTCAGTCGATAGCGTTGCAGGTGCTCACGCACGTCTGCCATGTCGTTTTGCAGCGTCGCCCGGCTGATGAACCATTCATCAGCTAAATCTTCCAGCTTCAGCGAAAAAGCCGATGTCAGAAAACGAACCACCAGCCAGTGTACCCGCTCCTGGCTGGTACGCGGAATGCGCAGCAACCGCTCGGGCTGCTGCGTTTGTAATGTCTGGTAGCGTGCCGGATCGTCAATTTTCAACTGATAACCGTTGCCCCGGCTAAGGACAAACTGCGCGCCATACGGGGTGAGAAGCGTGTTCAGCGCGGTAATATCCGCCCTGACCGTGCGTGTGGAAACCGACAACCGCTGCGCCAGCTCATCCTGCGGCAGCGCCTCGCTTTGCAGCATGCCAAACAGCTGCGCTAAACGTTGGTTGGGGAATCGCACGTCAGTTTCCTCACTAGTCAGTTAACCTACGCAGGCCCGGGTCATTGCCAACAGCTGGCGCACATCGTCAGGCCGGGTGTTGCCGCTCACCTTATCAATAATAGAACTATAAATGTGAGGAATGATTTTGCTCACGCCGGCATCAAGGGCAATCTGCAGAATCTCAGTAAAGTTGTCCAGGTCGATACCGCCCGTAGGCTCCAGCCAGAAGTCATGCCGGGCGCAGGCTTCAGCCACCGCCTGATATTCGTCGCGGCATTGCAGACCACCCATCGGAAAGTATTTAATCGAGCTGCCGCCCATGTCTTTCAGCAGTGCAATGGCGGTTGCCACCGGTACCACGCCATCTGCTGACTGGCTGCTGAGCGGGCCGGTGGAGATCTTCACCCAACCCGGCGTACCGGTTGGCGAAACCAGACCGTTGACCACCGTTTGAGATTGCCCCAGCAGCGCCCGACTGGTCGCCACGCCGGTAAACACCTGATTGACGTGCTGCGGCTGCACCTGACGGGAAATTTCACTGACCATCGCCGACTGGTTCGGATCGCCCGCCCCGAGACCAACGGACAGCGCATTGTCGATAAGCGCCGCGTATTCGCGCATATCTGCCACCGCGCTTTCAACGCTCGGGTAATTTTTGGACAACACGCCGACCAGCACATGGCCTTCGGCCGCCGCGTAAATATCACTGGCGTTCTCTTTTGACCCCGCCAGCACGTTCAGGCAGACGCGATTGCGATAAAAGTTAGGCGTCAGTTTCATGCTTTTTTCTCCTGCCCGGTCACGTCCGCAATACGACGCGCCACTATCTCCAGCTGCGCGCGGTCTACACTGCGCACGTCCGCTTCAATAATACCTTCGTTGGCTTTGTAGCCGCGGAAGTAGATCGCATACTCGCCCTGCTTAAGCGCCTCAACCAGCTCGCCGGTGGCGATCCCGGTTACCGCTTCGTCAAACTTAATTTCGGTACGTGCAATGTCGCGCCCTGCGCTGTCCCACACCACGCGCGCACTGACGCCATTGAAGGTATTCAGCGTATTAATAAACGGCGTCATTTTTTCGACCATCTCCGCGCCGCTCTCTTTCTGCGCGCTGAGGTACAGTTCGATGGCGCAGGTCAGCCCGAGAATGCCCTCTTTGCCGACCTTCATCGCCCGGCCAATGCCCGCCGTCTGGCGTTTCACCCACTCCACATATTGTGTTTTACCAATCACCAGGCCGCTGGTTGGCCCTTCGATCGCCTTGGCGCCGCTGTAAATCACCAGGTCCGCACCGACACGGTAGTAGCACTGCAAATCTTCTTCCGCCGCTGCATCCACAATCAGCGGCAGATTATGCGTACGTGCGACCACGGCGGCCTGCTCTACGCTGAGCATGCTTTTTTGTACGCAGTGGTGCGATTTGATATACAGAATGGCCGCTGTGCGCGGCGAGATGGCGGCTGTCAGCTGCGCCGCCGAGCATTCATTGGCGTAGCCGGCCTCGACTAACTTGCCACCGCCAAGCGCCACCATGCTGCCAACCGGTGCGCCAAAGTTGACGTTATGGCCGCGAGGCAGCACGATTTCGTTGTTGTCGATTGGTGTGGCGTGCAGGTTTTCCAGCAGCCAGTCGCTGTCTTTTACCAGCACAGCCGCCACTGACAGGGCAATCCCCGCCGAGGCACAGGACACCACCGTGGCGCCTTCCACCTCGAGCAACTTCGCGATGTAGTCTCCGGTTTTATTGACCAGATCTTTCATTTCGAAGTACTGATTCATCCCCGCCATCGCAGCCTGTACCACTTCGGGTCGCGGCGTAGAGACCCCAAGCGCCGTCATGCGCCCAGAGGTATTAATAACCTGTTTTAAATGGTATTTCTCAAAAATCGAAGGCATGTTCCGCGCTCCCTTGTTCGGTCATATAGCCCTTGCCCGCACGTATTGCGGCAAGCGGTACCAGCAGTTGTTCAGCCTGCAGGCTGTCGTTTTCGGCATCGACCAGCACGGCAGGCTGGCGCTTCAGCGTAAAGAGGGTGAGATCGGCATCCAGACCGACCTGAAGTCGGCCTTTATTTTTCAGGCGCAGGCCGTCGGCGGCACTGGCGGTCACGCACTCAATGACCTGCGGGAGCGACATACCGATGGCGAGAAATTTCGACATTACGTTGGCCAATGAATGCACCGGGCCGCTGATGCGGTTGCGGCAGTAAATATCTGAGCTGATGGTGTGCGGCACAATGCCTAAGCTGATGGCGCGTTTCGCCACCGCAAAGCTCAGACTGGCGGTACCGTGTCCGACATCGAGGCGCACGCCGCGCGAAATCGCCCGCGTTACCGAGGCCCGTAATTCGCCTTCTGGCGTCAGAATACGGTTCGGTTTGCCGTTATAGCAGTGGGTAATAATGTCGCCCGCTGTCAGGCGTTCGGCTACCTCATCCAGATCCGGCGGGTTGTTACCGATGTGCACCATTAGCGGCAAGTCACCATTCTGCGCTTGCATCGCTTTGGCGTGGTCCAGCGGGGTAATGCCATTTTTACCGACCACGCTGCTGCTCATTCGCACCTTCAGGCCGACAATAAAATCCGGGTGACGTTGCACCGCCTGCTTCACCGCGTCAGCATCGATATTAGCCATATTGGCCAGCTCGTTTTGCGCAATCAGCCCCACGCGGGAAATATTCAGCAAGGCATAAACATCGGTGGTCGCTTCGCGGGTTAAGGTATAGAAATCATCAATATCATCAGCGCCGGTGCTACCGGCATCCACCACCGTGGTGACGCCGGTGGCAATCCCGATGCTGTCGGGCTGGTCATGATAAATCGGGGATTTCGGGTAGCAGTGGACGTGAGAATCAATCCACCCGGCGCTGACGTAGCACTCACCGCGTAAATCGACGGTTTTCACCGCCGGATCGGTTATCTCGCCCAGCGCCGCAATTTTGCCGTCCTTGACCGCAATATCGCTCACCGTATCGTCTACCAGACGCGCATGGCGCAGGAGTAAATCAAACATCACACTCTCCTGTAGAAAGAGGAAATCGGTTGCCGGATGGCGACATAAATGTCTTATCCGGCCTACAACGAGTACGATGCTGTAGACCTGATAAGCGCAGCGCCATCAGGCAATTAGCTAATCGCAATCGGGAAGATGGAACCGAGGATCATGGCCCCAAGGATCGCACCGCCGGTGATCGGTTTCTGCCACAGGTAAAACAGCAGCGCCCCGGCCAGAGAACCGACGCCGATAGGGATGGAAGCCGTCATCGCGCTGAGGATGATCAGCGGTCCAAGGAAGCGACCTGAGGCGTTACCGGCTCCCATCATCACGTCCGCCCCGTAGGTCGAATCGCTCTGATTGATGGTGAACTTACGCGCCAGAATGATGATGTAGCCAATTGCCAGGCCAATCACCAGACCGGTGACCAGCGAGGCAGCAAAGTTAGCGACCGGGAAAATAATGCCAGCCCCCAGCAGCAGTGCCGGCACGCCCAAACCAACGCCGGTCTGGATGGCCCCGCCGATGTCCAGGATCCCCACCAGCGAACCTTCAATAATGCGGGCAAACAGGAAGCTCGCACCAAACGCCGCTACCGCCCCGTAAGAACCGGTGTCCATTCCCGCTTTCAGCATTGCCACAAAGGCCACTTCGTTAAACGCACCGATGCCATACAGGTAGTACATGTGCGTGCCGGCAAAGACGCCGGAGGAGAGCAGGCCCACGAAGATCGGGAACGACCAGTCGGCGAACCAAAAACCTTTATTCTGTTCCATTGTGGCCTCCGTTATTTGCCGCTGAGTGAGTTGTGGATCAGTTCCAGCCAGTTCGGCACGGTCAGATGGAAAGATTCGATCATCTTCATATCGAAGCCGCGGAAGAAACCGCTCAGCACGAACAGCGCCACGATAGCCACCATCATCACTTTTGTGACGTGGTTCCAGCCGCTCTCTTCGACGCCTTTACCAATCAAAATACCGAGCACCAGACCCGGTACGGCGTTGCCCATTATCAGCTGCGCCGCGCCGCCAAAGACGGTCGCCCAGAAACCCGATTTCTTCCCGGCATCGATTGCCGCCAGCCAGAAGATCACCGGCATCACGGTGTTGACCAGCAGGTTTGCCGCCGGTACCAGCACCTTCACGGCAGTAACCTGCAGCGCCGCCGGTACGGATGACGCGGTCAGGTTCAGGAAGGTCACGACAATCATGCCAATCACGCCACAGGCAATCGCCATGCGTCTGGGGTCATGCAGCGTCTCACCGACATTACGGTTTTTAAGCATCAATGCCGCCGCACCCCAGTTAGGGATGATGCGGTGGTCAACGTCCTGCGTGAACGCCCCCGCCGCAACGGATGAAGCCCAGGCGTTAAAGAAGAAGCCCAGGCCGAATGAGAAGTGAGAAGCAGGATCCCCTTCACAGGAATTCAGCTCCCCCAGAGTACGAAACGCGCCCATCCCCTGAGAGGTAGGCGCATGAAACATGCGTGCAGCCCCAGCGCCGACACCTACGCCAACCAGCGCGCCGATGATGAGCGATTTTATTAATATTATCAGGAACATAATTATGCCTTTTAATAGTGAATCAGCGTTGCGTGACGAAATCCACCTTCTCAAGATTGATGGCAGTCACGTTGACGGTCACATCCAGCTCCACGCTGAAAGTGCGTCTTTCGCGGCGCAAAAAGAGGAATAAGAACGCCTCTTTACGCACCGTTTCACGCGCTTGAACAACCTGCACATCCTGTGGCTCAATACGCAGTAAGATATGCGGTGACCCTTTCATCACCGCGGCCTGAACGTGGTTCAGGGCATCGGCAAAGGCGCGCGCTTTGGCGTCACCCTTACCCGTGACTCTCACCGTTGTGGTGAATTGCTCTTTCATACTTAAGCGCCGTATTTCTTTTGCCACGCCTGCACCAGGCGCTCGCCGAGCTCTTCTTTGTCCATAAAGCCGAATCCCAGCACGTTACAACCTTCGTTGATGGCGGTGACGCCCTCTTCAACCGAGCGCATACCGTATTTGGCTTTGTAACCATATTTGGTCTGCGCGGTGATAGCCCCCGCGCCGCCGCTGCCGCAAAACGAAATGCCAAAGGTGGCATTTTCCGCTTTCATCATGTCACCCAGCTTCATATCTGCCGCCACGCCCGGTACCACGACAGCACGTCCGCCTGCTTTCTCAACGCCTGCCGCCACTTTCTGGCCTTTACCCAGACGATCGCCAATCACCACAGTAATCTGTTCCATCTTGTGCTCCTTAAAGGTTCTCTTTTGCGACTTCGAAATGTACCGACAGCAGCCAGGCCTCTTCTTCAGGAAGGTTGCCAAACTCCGCCACGATGTCGCGGGCAAGTGCCATTGATTCGGCAGAAATTTCATCAAATAAGCTGGCATCGACTTCAGGTAGCGGTTCACCCGTCACCGAGCGGTGCGCCATGGCACGAACATGCGATGTCAGCATTTGTTCCTGTACGGCATTGGGAATGATGTGGCGTGCGCGCAACAGGGCATACACCTGCGCCAGCATGCGTTCGGCCAGTTCACCAGACGGTGTCACCGATTCCCCCCTGTCATTCATTACCGCTCCGTTATTCACTCGTCATACCCCACTAATGGCTCTAAGCGTAAACTAACGGTGGAGGTTAAAAGTTTGTAGCGAGTTGTTTTCCACTTCGAAGTGGAAAGGTGAGCAACGATAGTGATCTGTGCCGCAAAAAGGGCGGGATTGGTTATTTATCGCCTGGATAACGTGATGGGGATCGCACGAGATAGCAGGGAAACCGCAAGCGGCAGGAAAAACGGGTTGGCGTTAAAAGTTAAAAAATGTGATGGGTATAGCGTTTACTTATGGGGGGCGGTGCCGGATGGATACGCTGTCGCGTCTTATCCGGCCTACGACGTCGCGCAGGCCGGATACATAAATTAACGGTACTTCTTATGGTAAGCGTTGCGGGTGGTTTTTAGCTCTTCCGCTGCCGCTTTCGCCTCTTTGACTTTACCTTCGTTCGCCAGTTTTAACGCGCCGTCGATCTGGCCGATCAGCGTGTCAAAGCCGTGACGGAAATCTTTCATCTCCGGGCTGTCCGGGGATTTAGTTTCCAGCTTCGGTGGCGTTCCTTTTTGTGCATCCTGCGCGGCTGCACGCATTTTGGTTAACGCGTCTTTCAGTTCAGTTGCGTTATCCGTTTTTTCCACGATTTTCAGGTTGTCGTTGAGGATCCCCATATCGTCTTCGAGATCGGCTGCAAACGCAGATGAACCCAAAACCAGCGTTGAAGCCGCGACGATCGCTAACAGGTGTTTACGCATTGCTCACTTCCTTTTTTATTATTAAGAATAACGCCAGATACCCGTAATAATTCACGCCGCAGCTCGAAGTATGACGGGTATTACTGCCCGGCGATTTTCATCTCCGGCAGTAGCACAGAACCACACTGTATATTACTGCGCGTTTCAATATCGTTACCGACGGTGACAATATTGCGCCACATGTCTTTCAAGTTACCGGCGATGGTGATTTCACTCACCGGGTACTGAATTTCACCGTTTTCGACCCAGAAACCCGCCGCGCCGCGCGAATAATCGCCGGTGATACCACTCACGCCCTGCCCCATCAGCTCGGTTACGACCAGACCCGTGCCCATCTCTTTGAGCAACTGCTCGAAGCTTAGACCTTGTCCGGGAATACGCCAGTTATGAATACCACCGGCATGACCGGTGCTTTTCAGTCCCAGCTTGCGGGCAGAATAGTTGGTCAGCAGCCACTGAGTCAGGACGCCGTCTTTGATAATATCGCGACGTTCCGTACGCACGCCTTCGCTGTCGAACGGCGAAGAGGCCAGTCCTTTCAGCAGATGCGGGTGTTCTTCAATGGTCAACCATTCCGGCAGAATTTGTTGGCCCAGCGAGTCCAGCAGGAAGGTAGATTTACGATACACCGAGCCACCTGCAATGGCCCCGACCAGGTGTCCAAACAGGCCAGTCGCCACTTCATTGGCGAAAATAACCGGTGCTTTCATTGTGGACAGTTTACGCGGTGACAGACGGGATAAGGTGCGGCGCGCACAGTCGGCCCCCACCCATTCCGGCGTTTGCAGATCGCCGATTGCGCGGCCAATGGTGTAGGCGTAGTCGCGTTCCATATCGCCATTTTCTTCGGCGATCACGCAGCTGGAGAGAGAATGACGCGTGGAGCAGTAGCCCTGCAGCATACCGTGACTGTTACCAAACACTTTGATGCCGTAGTGGCTGTTAAAGCTGCCACCTTCGGTGTTAGTAATTCGCTTATCGGCCTGCAACGCCGCTTGTTCAGCACGTGCCGCCAGTTCGATAGCTTCGTCAGGCGAGACTTCCGCCGGGTGGAACAAGTCTAAATCTGGCGCATCAAAGGCCAGCAGTTCTTTATCCGCCACGCCTGCGCACGGGTCCGGCGAGGTGTAACGAGCAATATCCAGCGCAGCCTGCACGGTACGCGCAATCGCCTGTGGACTTAAATCGGTGGACGACGCACTACCTTTACGGTTCTGGTGATACACCGTAATGCCCAGCGCCCCGTCGCTGTTGAATTCTACGTTCTCCACTTCACCATAACGGGTGCTGACGCTAATACCCGTCGTCTTGCTTACGGCGACTTCTGCACCGTCCGACTGAGCTGATGCTAATTCCAGTGCTGTCGAGACTGCTTCTTCCAGAATCTTACGCTGCGCTTCAACTTGTGAGATTACTTTCATCGCAAATGCCATAATGTAGAGAGAGTTTCTCTGAAGTCTAACAGAGAACCGTTTTTCAGTGCGCATCTTAACTGGTAACATTAGCCTCTTTTTTTAAGGAGCCTGACATGACTAAGCAGCCCGAAGACTGGCTCGACGACGTTCCCGGTGATGACATCGAAGACGAAGACGATGAAATTATCTGGGTCAGTAAAAGTGAAATAAAACGTGACGCCGAGGAGTTAAAGCACCTGGGCGTGGAACTGGTAAAACTGGGGAAAAACGCGCTGGATAAAATCCCGCTCGATGCGGATTTACGTGCCGCCATTGAGCTGGCTCAGCGTATTAAGATGGAAGGCCGTCGCCGCCAGCTGCAGCTGATTGGCAAGATGCTGCGTCAGCGCGATGTCGATCCTATCCGTCAGGCGCTGGATAAGCTGAAGAACCGTCACAACCAACAGGTTGTAATGTTTCATAAGCTGGAGCAGCTGCGCGATCGTTTGATCGTTGAAGGTGATGATGCGGTAGCGGAAGTCCTCAGACTGTGGCCGCACGCCGATCGCCAACAGCTTCGTTCTCTGGTTCGCAATGCGAAGAAAGAGCAGGAAGGCAATAAGCCGCCGAAATCAGCACGTCAGATTTTTCAGTATTTGCGTGAGTTGGCAGAAAACGAAGTCTAATTCGTCGGCAATGACTCTTATAAGGGTAATTTATTACCCTTATAAGACATTTATATTGTTAATATAATAATCAATACTATTCCTACCAGATATTTTTATAGTGATCAAATATTGTTGCAGTCAGCACCTGAAAGTGATTGAATCTGAATTCTGAGTTCTGAACGGAAGCGCTTCGGATAATATTTATATTCACAAGAATTATAAAATGGAGAAGGAATCAATTAATGAAAAATGGCGAGAGCGTTTTGACTTTCTGAGTACGCATGGATTGCCAGGAACACCCTCTTATACGAAAACGTATAGAACAATGACGTTTGGACAGAGGATAAGTATAGGAGCCAACTTATATGCTTTTTTCTTCGGCTTTGTCTACTTCTGCATCCTGGGCTTATGGAAAAAGGGACTGGTATTATTTTTGGGCGTAGCGGCCATACAGGCCGCACTGATCGCAATAGAAACTGTGGCAGATATTGATATGAATGCCTTTGCCAAAATCATAAATATTGGATACGCCTGTGTATGCTCTTATTTAGTCAATACCGCCTACTACCTGCGCATGGTGAAGGGTGTTGAAAGCTGGAATCCGTTCCAGGGGTTAACCCGTAAAAGCGCAGAAGCGGTGTCAAACCTGCCATCACGTCAGTATTAATCTCACAGGGAGCATATTTGGCTCCCTGCTATTATTAAAAAGCAATTAATAATGTGGTCGATACGTACATCGCAGCTGATAAGCAGGTGATAATGAAAGCACAAAACGCCTTTAAACGATAATTCGACGATATCATTCCGGCAATACTCATCGAAAAACCAACAACAAAAAAAAGTATTCCAGCCATGACGAGAAATATAGCTATACCATCATCATCATCAATACTTGCAGTTATGAGATACAAGAAAAAGCAAATTGCCAGAGCTAATCCAATGAAACTTACCCAAAGAGAAACCGTTACCATTTCTCTGTTACCATCACTTGAAGAGACTATACTCGCTGTCATATTAAGGAGCACCGATCCTTGTGTAAAATATTAAAATAATGTTTTCAATATGCAGCAAAATTATATTTATTGCAATAACCAATCAGAACAGGAAAAAGAAATCTGACGACATCAGTTTTCTTTTTTATTTAGAGAAACAATGTTTAGCAAAACGAGCTTGCCGGATGGCGGCGTAAACGCCTTATCCGGCCTACAGTCGATCGTAGGCCCGGTAAGCATTGCGCCGCCATCCGGCCTACAGTCGATCGTAGGCCCGGTAAGCATTGCGCCACCGGGCATTTTTTTACTCTTCGGCTTGTGCCTGTGCTTTCTTCGCTAGGCCGTCCAGCAGTTTTTGATGAATACCGCCAAACCCGCCGTTGCTCATCACCAGGATGTGATCGCCAGGCTGCGCGGTTTTCACCACCATGTCCGCCAGCGCGTCAACATCACCGTTCCAGTGAGCAGGCTGCACGCAGGCTTCCGCGACTTCCGATACCAGCCACGGAATGTGCGGCGGTTGCAGCAGGAACACTTCATCTGCACGACCTAACGACGGCGCCAGATCGTCTTTGCACAGTCCCATTTTCATGGTGTTAGAACGTGGTTCCAGCACGGCAATAATGCGCGCCGTGCCACCGACTTTTCCGCGCAGCGCGGCGAGCGTTGCCAGAATCGCCGTCGGGTGATGGGCGAAATCGTCATACACCGTCACGCCATGGGCTTCGCCGCGCAGTTCAAGACGTCGACGTGCGTTAATGAACGAGCCCAGCGCATTGGCGGCATCCGCAGGCTGAACGCCAACGTGGCGAGCGGCAGCAATGGCCATCAGGCCGTTGTGCATGTTGTGTTCGCCGACCAGGCCCCACTTCACTTCGCCCACTTTTTCACCGTCTAACAACACTTCCCATTCGGAGGCATCGGTCGTCAGTTTCTTCGCCTGCCAGTGACCTTGCTCACCAACCAGTTCCTGTTCGCTCCAGCAGCCCATCGCCATCGTCTGTTTCAGATTGATGTCGTTTTCCGGGTAGATGATGCGTCCCTGACCCGGCACGATACGTACCAGATGGTGGAACTGTTTCTGAATGGCTTTCAGATCGTCAAAGATATCCGCGTGATCGAACTCAAGGTTGTTGAGGATCAGCGTACGCGGGCAGTAATGTACGAATTTGGAACGCTTATCGAAGAATGCGCAGTCGTACTCGTCCGCTTCAATAACGAAAAAGTCGCTTTCACCCAAACGCGCAGAAACCTCGAAGTTCCCCGGCACACCGCCGATGACAAAGCCTGGCTTATAGCCGCAGACTTCGAGGATCCAGGTCGCCATTCCAGCCGTGGTGGTTTTGCCATGAGTTCCCGCCACTGCCAGCACCCAGCGATCGCGCAGCACAAAGTCATGCAGCCACTGCGGGCCAGACATGTACGGAATGTTCTTCTCCAGCACAGCTTCCACGCACGGATTACCGCGTGTCATGGCATTGCCGATGATCACCAGGTCCGGTTGCGGGTCGAGCTGGCTGGCATCGTAACCCTGAATCAGTGAGATGCCCTGCTTCTCAAGTAAGGTGCTCATCGGCGGATACACATTGGCGTCCGAACCCGTTACTTCATGACCGAGCGAGCGAGCCAGCATCGCCAGACCGCCCATGAAGGTGCCACAAATTCCCAAAATATGAATGCGCATACGTCACTATCCTTTTTTAATCTGGGGGTCATTTTACGCACATGTCAGGCAACTGAGAAACGCATTTCAGGATAATCCGCAGTTTGCTGGCGCGATTCACCTAAGCGCGAGGGCTGAAATATTTGTTAAGATTATGGCGGTCGCTTTACTCCATACAATTTGCAGGGAAAGTGTTATGAAAACGTTAGGTGAATTTATTGTCGAAAAGCAGCACGAGTTCTCTCATGCTACCGGTGAGCTGACTGCTTTGTTATCGGCAATAAAGCTGGGCGCCAAGATCATCCACCGCGATATCAACAAGGCCGGCCTGGTCGATATCCTGGGTGCCAGCGGTGCTGAGAACGTGCAGGGAGAGGTTCAGCAGAAGCTCGATCTGTTCGCGAACGAAAAACTTAAAGCTGCACTGAAGGCACGCGATATTGTGGCGGGCATTGCCTCTGAAGAAGAAGATGAAATCGTCGTCTTCGAAGGCTGTGAACACGCAAAATACGTTGTACTCATGGATCCACTGGATGGTTCATCGAACATCGATGTTAACGTCTCTGTCGGCACGATCTTCTCGATTTATCGTCGTGTCACCCCTGTCGGTACGCCGGTAACGGAAGAGGATTTCCTGCAACCGGGCAACAAGCAGGTGGCGGCGGGCTACGTCGTTTACGGTTCATCCACCATGCTGGTGTATACCACCGGTTGTGGCGTACATGCGTTCACCTACGATCCTTCTCTGGGCGTATTTTGCCTCAGCCAGGAGCGCATGCGTTTCCCGGCCAAAGGCAGCACCTACTCCATTAACGAAGGCAACTACATCAAATTCCCGAATGGCGTGAAGAAGTACATTAAGTTCTGCCAGGAAGAAGATAAAGCCACCCAGCGCCCGTATACCTCGCGCTACATTGGCTCTTTGGTGGCGGATTTCCACCGCAATCTGCTGAAAGGCGGGATCTATCTGTACCCGAGCACCGCCAGCCATCCGGATGGAAAACTGCGCCTGCTGTACGAATGCAACCCAATGGCGCTGCTGGCCGAGCAAGCGGGCGGCAAAGCAAGTGACGGTAAAAACCGTATTCTGGATATCATCCCGGAGAGCCTGCACCAGCGTCGTTCATTCTTCGTCGGTAACGACCATATGGTTGAAGACGTTGAACGTTTAATCCGTGAGTTCCCGGACGCGTAAGACTCAGACGCCGGAGCAATCCGGCGTCCTTTACGTGCTTAGTTGACGAAGGTCAGTTTGACCCGTTTTGATACGCGGAAATACGGTATCCATATAAGGATCTGGGCCGCGCAGGAGACAAACGCTTTTATATCGTCAGTGCTCAGCCCCACGCCATAGAACATGGCACCCAACCAGCTGTCCATCGCGTAGTAAAGCGTGGTGCCTAAAATGAAGGCAGTATAAAACTTGGGTAGCTGACGTTTCTTTTTGAAAAACAAAAACGTCGTGTAAACCAGCAGCATTAAGAGAACGGCCATACAGACGAGTTCAAAAATAACCAGCGCACTCACGTCCGTTTCAGTGTGCAAAACAAACATCGCCACACCGAAAAAGCCAATGACCCCAGAAATGACGGACATCACCAGCGTCACCGCCGGTAAATAAAGCCAGCCGCCAATTCCCGTATATTTTTTATTCTCACAACGCGTGCAATGGGTATCCGGAGGCAGTACGTTCTCCCCACAGCTGGCGCATGCTGTCGGTAGCCCTTCGCCTTCGATTCCTTTCATGCTTTTGATTCCATTAAGTAAGTGTAGCCTCCTAGTGTATACGCATTACCCGCTATACGCGAAAAACAGCCCACGACATCATTTTGACGCGCTCGTGGTATTCACCCGTGTGACCGGTGAACTTTGGCGGTTTTCCCATAGCACCGTCAGACCGCGCTGTAAGGCGATAAAAACAAACAGCAGAATACCGATGGCGATCTTCGTCCACCATGAGCTTAATGTGCCGTCAAAGTTAATGTAGGTCTGAATCAATCCCTGGATTGCCACGCCAAACAGGGTGCCCAGCACCGTGCCCACGCCACCGCTCAGCAACGTACCGCCGATCACCACCGAGGCAATGGCATCCAGCTCGACGCCGACGCCTGCCAGCGCATAACCGGCCTGGGTATAAATGGAGAAGACAATCCCGGCCAGCGTCGCCAGCCCAGTAGAAAGCATATAGATGCGGATTGTCGTGCTGCGGGTCGAGATCCCCATCAGGTTAGCTGACGTCGCGCTACCGCCAATGGCGTACACCTGATTGCCAAAGCGTGTACGGTGCGCAAGGAAGATACCGATCACCACTACGCCCAGCATCAACAGTCCCATAGCGCTCAGACGACCACCGCCGGGGATCTTCCAGGCAAGGCTGGAGAGCGTGTCATAAATCGGGTGGTTGATCGGGATAGACTCTTCGGAGACCAGATAGCTGACGCCACGCAGAAAGAACATTCCCGCCAGCGTAATAATAAACGCCGGTATCTTCAGGGCATCAATCAGTAACCCCATAAAGGCGCCAAACGCGCAGCCCATCGCCAGAACCAACGGGAACGCCAGCAGCGGGGAAATCCCCCAGTAACCAATGGCTTTTGCCAGAAATACGCCGGTAAAGGCAATCACCGAACCGACGGAAAGATCGATGCCGCCGGAGAGGATCACGAAGGTCATACCCACGGCGATAATGCCTAAAAAGGCGTTGTCGGTCAGGATATTGCAGATCACGCGCGTCGAGGCAAAGGCCGGGAACTGCGTCAGGCAGTAGAGGTAGCCCAGCACAAAGACGCCAAGGGTGATCATCAGCGGTAAGTTACGTTTTATCATGACCACGCACTCCTTTTATCAGGCTGATAAAGCGTTGCGACTGAACGACCAGCACGCACAGCACCACAATGGCTTTAACCACCTGGTTGAGCTCCGGCTGGAAGCCGGACAGTAAAATCCCGGTGTTCATGCCCTGAATTATCAACGCCCCCACCACCGACAGCAGCAGGTTAAATCGCCCGCCCATCAGCGAACCGCCGCCGATCACTACCGCCAGAATGGCATCTAATTCCAGCCATAACCCGGCGTTGTTGGCATCGGCTCCGCGAATATCCGCCGTGACGATAATCCCGGCAATGGCCGCGCACAGACCGCTCAGCACATAGGTGAGCATCACAATAACGCGGGTATTCACACCGGCATTTTTCGCAGCCCGAATGTTGATGCCGACCGCCTCAATAAACATACCCAGCGCCGTTTTACGCGTCAGCAGCCAAAAAGCGACCAGCGTTAGCAGCGCGATGATCACCGGCGTCGGGAACAGCAACAGCGATCCGCTACCGAACCATGACAGATCGGGCGAGTTAAACGTGACGATCTGCCCGGAGGTGATCAACTGCGCTACCCCGCGCCCGGCCACCATCAGAATCAGCGTGGCAACAAACGGTTGGATCTTAAGGATGGCCACCAGAATCCCGTTCCACAATCCCGCCAGGATACCGGAGCCTAACGCCGCAAGCAGGACCACCGGGAGGCTGTGCCCGGCAACCGTCATCGCGGCGGTGGTTGCCCCCGCAATGGCCATCACCGCGCCAACGGAAAGATCGATACCGCCGGTAGCAATCACTAGCGTCATGCCAATCGCCAGCAGCGCCACGGGCGCGGCGCGGTTGAGAATATCAATCGGGCTGCCGAACAGACGGCCATCCTGCAAAATCACCTGATAAAAGTGCGGGGCAACCAGGCTGTCAACCAGCAGCACCAGCAGCAGCGCCACCAGTTGCGGCATGCCCTTCGGCCAGCGAAATCGTCGTTTCGCGGTGTTGGATTGAGGGAGAGATTGAGGCATCACAACAGTCTCCTTAGGCCGCAATGGCGTTCATGATTGCCGGTACGGACAGTTCAGCCAGCGGGATCTCGGCCACCTGTTTGCGATCGCGCATGATAATGACCCGATCGGCGTAACCCACCAGTTCTTCCAGTTCAGAAGAGATCACCAGCAGCGCCAGACCGTCGGCGCACAGTGTCTCGATCAGGCGAATGATCTCGGCGTGCGCCCCAACGTCGATCCCACGCGTGGGTTCATCGAGGATCAAAAACTGCGGTTTAGTCAGCAGCCAGCGCGACAGCAGAACTTTTTGCTGATTACCGCCGGAGAGAAACTCGATCGGCTGTTCGGCGTTGGGGGTGCGGATACCCAACTGGCGGATAAAACGCTCGGCAATGTCATTTTGCTCTTTGCGCGGAATCGGCCGCAGCCAGCCGCGCTGTGCCTGCAGGGCCAGGATGATATTTTCCCGCACCGAGGCGGCAGCAATAATGCCGTCCGTTTTCCTGTCTTCCGGGCAGAAGCCGATCCCCAGACACGAGGCCTGATGCGGCGATCGCAGGGTCTGCGGTTTGCCTTTGATCAGCGCACTGCCGCTGTCGGCAGGTTTAATGCCAAAGATCACTTCTGCGGTTTCTGTACGTCCCGATCCCAGCAACCCCGCCAGGCCGACGATCTCGCCGGGACGGACCTGCAGATCGAACGGTGCGATCGTGCCTTTTTTGCCAAAACCACTGAAGGCAGCCACCGGTTTGTCACTCAGCAACGTGCGGCCCGCACGCTGCAACGCGTGGGTATCCAGTTCCCGACCGAGCATCATCTTCACCAGTTCGATCTGCGGCAGTTCGCGGGTTTCGCGACAGCCGACAAAGCCGCCGTTACGCAGAACGGTGATCCGATCGCTGACTTGATAGACCTGATCGAGAAAATGGGTAACGAAGATCAGGCTGACGCCGCGATCGCGCAGATGCCGCATCAGACCGAATAGCATGTCGACTTCCTGGGTATCCAGGCTGGCGGTGGGTTCGTCGAGGATCAATACTTTCGCCGACAGATCGATAGCCCGGCAAATGGCGACAATCTGCTGCATCGCCACCGAAAAACGGTTTAACGGCTCGCGCACATCAAGGGAAAAACCGTAGGAGGCCATCAGCTCCGTAGCACGCTTTTCCATTTGCTTGCGCTGCAGCAGGCCAAAGCGTCGCGGCTCGCGGCCAATAAACAGGTTATCTGCCACTGACATATTGGGCAGCAGGTTCACTTCCTGATACACGGTGCCAATCCCCAGTTGCTGGGCATGGGCGGTATTCTTGGGTGAGATAGCCTGGCCTTCAAGCCAGATGGTGCCGCGATCGGCGTGGTAAACGCCGGTCAGCGCTTTGATCAGCGTCGATTTACCGGCTCCGTTTTCACCGAGCAACGCCATAATCTCGCCACGCCGCAGGCTGAAATCCACGTTATCCAGCGCTTTGACGCCAGGAAAAAATTTACTTAACCCTTCGGTGCGAAGGATTTCCTGATGTTGGTCGGTGGTCATGGTATTCCTCCGGCATTACGCCGGATGGCGCTACGCTTATCCGGCCTACAAAAGCGCTTAATGTAGGCCGGGCAAGCGCAGCGCCCCCGGCATTTTCATGAAGGCTTAGTAGCCCATGTTTTTCTTCTTCTCTAGCTCTTCTTTCGCGGTATCCGGCAGATAGAGGATAGATTTGGTAATGGTCAGCTTCTCAGGCATGGTGCCGTCTTTTTTGAATTTCTCCAGCGCGTCAAAGGCTGGACCGGCCATGTTTGGCGTCAACTCGACGCTGGCGTTGGCTTCCCCGTCAATCATCGCTTTATAAATATCCGGCACGCCGTCGATAGAGCCGGTCAGAATATCTTTGCCCGGTTTCAGACCCGCTTCTTTGATTGCCTGAATCGCCCCGATCACCATGTCATCGTTGTGGGCGTAAACCATACAGATGTTCTTGCCGTTGTTTTCCGCTTTGATAAAGCTCTCCATGACTTCTTTGCCTTTACTGCGGGTAAAGTCGCCGGACTGAGAGCGGATAATTTTGATGTTTGGTGCCTTGGCAATGGCTTCAGCAAAGCCTTTTTTACGGTCAATCGCCACGCTGGCACCGACGGTTCCTTGTAGCTCCACAACGTTACACGGCTTGCCGTTCACTTCTTTAATCAGCCAGTCGCCAATCAATTTGCCTTCCAGCACGTTGTCGGCCGTCACGGTGGTCATATAGAGAGATTTGTCTTTAACATCGATGGAACGATCGAGCAAAAAGACCGGGATCTCGGCATCTTTCGCTTCTTTTAATACCGGCTCCCAGCCAGTTGCTACCACTGGCGCAATGAAAATAGCATCCACGCCCTGCGCCACGAATGAACGTACCGCTTTAATCTGGTTTTCCTGTTTTTGCTGGCCGTCGGCAATTTTCAGCGTAATGCCGCGCTTCTCGGCCTCGCTTTTCGCTACGTTGGTTTCTGCTGCACGCCAGCCGGATTCAGACCCGACCTGCGAAAATCCTACGGTTAAAGGGGCGGCCATCGCCATAGATGACATGGCTGCCGAAACTGCTGTGACTAAAAGTAAGCGCTTCCACATAAGTGCGTCCTCGTAGGGTGATTATTGTTGATTAATAAACCGTCGCGAAAAAACTATAGACAATCGAGCATGTAACGGATTGCGTTACATCACACTTCAAAAAAGTAAATAAAACGTTAATCACAAGTTTGTAATCGCTTTCATTACCCTATGAAAAATGCAGCTGAAGTTATGGATTTTTCTGTCATCAAGACAGGGAGAAAAAGCGAAAATCCGAGGTGGCAAATCGAAAACAAGCGGAGACATTCAGCGCGAGTTGGCTATAATACCCGCCACTTGTTTGCCATAGCATATTTAAAGGAAACAGACATGAGCTTACTCAACGTCCCTGCCGGTAAAGATCTGCCGGAAGATATCTACGTTGTTATCGAGATCCCTGCGAACGCAGATCCGATCAAATACGAAGTTGACAAAGAGAGCGGCGCCCTGTTCGTTGACCGCTTCATGTCCACTGCGATGTTCTATCCGTGCAACTACGGTTACATCAACCACACCCTGTCTCTGGATGGCGACCCGGTCGACGTTCTGGTCCCGACACCGTACCCGCTGGAGCCAGGTTCAGTGATCCGCTGCCGTCCGGTTGGCGTACTGAAAATGACCGACGAATCCGGTGAAGATGCGAAACTGGTTGCGGTACCGCACACCAAGCTGAGCAAAGAATACGATCACATCAAAGATGTGAACGACCTGCCGGACCTGCTGAAAGCGCAGATCACTCACTTCTTCGAGCATTACAAAGATCTCGAAGCAGGCAAATGGGTGAAAGTTGACGGTTGGGACAACGCTGAAGCCGCTAAAGCTGAAATCGTTGCATCCTTCGAGCGTGCGAAGAAATAAGTTCGCCTGAGCTCAAAACCCTGAACGCCAGCGTCTGGTTAGTAAGGGTTTTTTACTTCTCATTTTCCCTCTCTTCGTTTTTCCTTTCTCCGCTGTTTTCTTTTTGACCTACCAGATTGGGTAGTCACATTTTGCTCATCTTATTTGCGAATGAGACTAGATCTCATTATCATTCGCAACACGTAAATAAATGTGAATAAACGTCAATGAACCTCCACACTGTGAAGTCCCTGAAACACTATTCCGCCGTGGCCCTCGCCACAACATTGTTATTTACCAGCCTGCCCAGCGTGGCAGAGACGCTGTCTGAGAAAGATTTCCTGACCCGCGACGTCGGTAACGGGGTGTATGAGTTGGCGGTTGATGGCCAGCAGAAGGCGCTTTTTGCCGCCTCTTCACCGTCGTTTGATAAAGACAAAACCCGCGGGGTTATCTACAAACTCGATCTGGAGAAACTCACCACCACCGAAGTCATCGAAACCAGCCGCCGGGCGTTTGCTACCGCGCTGGATGAAGAAAATCAGGTGCTGTATGTCGGTAATACGCTGGAAGGTTCGGTGACGATTATCGATACCCGCAGCGGTAAAGAACGGGCAATACTGCAACTGAGCGATACCAGCAACCCGAAGGAAATCATCCATACGCGTGAAATGGTGCTGGATAAGCAACATCACCGCCTGTACGTTTCCGGCGTGGCTGAAAAAGGCGTTGTCTGGGTGGTGGATACGCAAAAGCGTGAAAAAATAGCCACCCTTGAAAATATGGGCGAATACCCGACCGGCATGGCGATTGATGCTACAAACGATCGTCTGTACGTGGTGAACGGCAGAAACGAGCTGATTACGCTGGATACCACCCGCCACAAAATAATTAACCGTTTTTCCGTTGAACCCGCTAAAAAGCATTTCTTCCTGAATATCGCCCTTGATAGCAAAAATAATCGCGCGTTCCTGACCGATCCTGATTTAGCCGATGTTCTGGTTGTCGATATTCATACCGGAAAAGTCATTACCCCAATCAAAGTCATTAATTCACTGGCTGTTCTCTATAACGAGACGCGTCAGGAAGTTTATATTACACACCGCAATGCCAAGCAGGTCAGCATTGTCGATAGCAACACCTATCAGGTAAAACACAGCATTGAAACCAATGCGTTACCTAACAGTCTGGCGCTTTCACCGGACGCTAACACCTTGTATGTCAGCGTAAAACAGCCGGAAAAAATGATTGGCGTCAAGCCCGACTACGTGCTGAAAATCGATTTATCTCAATACTAATAATCAAAAACTATTTTGCACCTTGTCGCCATGTTGCGCGGCAAGGTGGCGCTTTTATTTTTTTACTTTTCAGGTGTCTTATATTATGAAAACGCGTCAACTTATTACGCTGACAGGGATCGTTGCATTCTCAGGCGGGGTTATTTTTCCCGCGCAGGCCGAAGAATTAACGGAAACCTCACGCAATAGCGAAGATGAAATGGTGATTACGGCGTCCGGTTTCTCGCAGCAAAAGCGTGAAGCCCCGGCGACTATTTCAGTTATCGACCGTAAAACGCTGGATATTCAGCCGGACCGCAACGTGGGGGAAGCCATTAAAAATATTCCCGGCGTCTCGGTGTCGAACAGCAGCGGCATGAATGCTGGCAGCATTATGATCCGCGGCATGGACCCGTCCTATACCGCCTTCATGGTGAACAGCGTCAAACAAAATACCGGCCAGTCACGCCCCTATGGGCACGACATAGGCACCGAAGCCAACTTCTTACCGCCAATGGAAGCCATTGAGCGCATCGAGGTTATTCGTGGGCCGATGTCATCATTGTACGGTTCCGATGCCATCGGCGGCGTGGTTAACGTCATCACCAAAAAGCCGTATGGGGCGAAAGACTGGACGACGGCAATTGCCGCGAATACCTGGCTTCAGGAACACCAGTATCTCGGCAATACCAGTCAGATGAATCTTTTCACCATGGGGCCAATTATTCCCGATGTTCTCGGCTTAAGCGTGGCTGCCGACTGGCTCGACCGTCGCGACGACGATCGGAATAATTACTTCGGCAAACATAACCGCAAATCCGTGGATATGACGCTGGGTCTGGCCGCCAGCGAAAATAACCTCTTCGATCTCAACGTTGTCACCGGCGAGCAGGAAAAAAACCGCACCCAGAAACGTGGTGCGCCGTGGTCATGGTTATATGATCGTAACGCCGCCACCCTGACCCATACCGGCTGGTATGCCGACGATACTATCGCGACAACTAACTACATTAACTACGAAAAAGGCCGCTCAAAATACGTTTATGACGGGCAGTCACCGCAGTATGTGCAGATGGAAAACTACGTCGCCAATTCACAAACCACCTTCACGCTCGACACCCATAAGCTGACCGTCGGGGCGAACTTCACCCGCGAAGAGTTAAACGACCGGTTTGATGTCGCCAACAAAACGCTGCCAGGCTCGGAGCCTGTTACCAAAATCAGCCGCAACGGTTGGGCGTTGTTCGTGGAAGACGGCTGGAGCATCAACGATTTCATCCTGACGACCTCCGCACGTATGGATCAGGACGATAACTTTGGTACGCACATTACGCCGAAAATGTACGGCAACTGGGCATTCAACGATGCCTGGGCGCTGAAAGGCGGCGTCTCCGCCGGATATAAAAAGCCGGAACTGCGAGCCACCTCCAGTAACTTCGTCACCCCTTACGGTTCAACCGTGCCCTATCCCTTCCTGACGGTCGGCAATGACGACTTAAAACCGGAGAAAAGCGTTAACTCTGAGCTGGGTCTGTACTGGACGGGCGATGTGCTGTCGCTCGATGGCACCGTGTTCTATACGCAATTCAAAGACAAGATTGCGGAACAAACCATTTGTGAAACCACGGCGACCAACCAGTGCTCAGTCAATGGCTACAACGCCGACTCGGTGAGTAAATACTTTAACGTCAGCGAAGCCGATGTGTACGGCGTCGAGCTCAACGCCGACTGGCAAATTAGCACCGACGTCAAAGCCAATGCCAACTACACCTACAACCACAGCGAGCAGAAAAGTGGCGTCAACAAAGGCTACGCGCTGAACGACTACCCACGCCATATGGCGAACTTGTCGCTGAACTGGACGGCGACGCAAAGCCTCGACGTGTGGAGTACGGTGAACTACCGCAGCAGCAACCGCAACAGCGGTAATAACAACAAGTACGATGATTACACGATGGTGGATGTGGGCGTACGCTACCAGTTGAATAAGCACACACAGCTGATGGCGGGGGTCTACAACGTGCTGGATGAGGATCCGAAACTCACGACCGCATGGAGTGAGTCCGCTCAGGTGGAAGGACGCCGCTATAACCTTGGCGCGCGCGTGGAGTTCTAAATCCTAAAAAACAACGCCACCCGAGGGTGGCGTGTTATACCTGTCGTCTTTCAAACTGCCTCTGCGTTGGCTTTCCTCGCTTACCCCAGTCACGTACTGATGTACGTGACTGGGGATTCCTGCGTCGCCGCCTTGATGCAACTCGAAATCCATCAGGTATATGTTAGTACTTGTCGCGGTCTAACCAGTTACCGCTTTCTATCAGCGTTAACCCATCTACCGGACGTTGATATACATACATCCATGCACTTCCGTAAGGCGTCTGAATTAACTGGCGTGCGTACTCTCCGCCACGCGAGCGCAGCGCATCAAGCTCTGCCAGCGTGGCGTTATCAATACGATAAACTTCCCCGTGTACCGTTCCGTTTCCCGGAACCGCGCCTGGATAGTGGCCCAGACTGTACAACTGGTAGTTATCGATGCTGAAATTACCCAGCAACTGGGCGTTGGTCATCCAGTGGCTGTTACCTTGCTTGGTACGTAAACTACCATAAACAAATATTCGCATTGCTAAAACTCGAACTGATAGAGCAAATCAAGTGCCTGATCAACGCCAGACACAGCTTCCAGATATAGCTTAGGCATCAGACGATAACGTAGCGTGAGTGTCGCTAAAGAGTCAAATATACCCACACCATATTTCACCTGCAGACCTGGCAGTACATATCCGCTGACAACCACCTGAGATGAATCGCCCACCCCTTGCGTGTCCAGCGCCAGATTGCTTACGCCAAACGTCTCCCCGATTTTACCCACAATCTGACCACTTTGTGCAACCCCTAAGCCAATAAGCATAGACGTCATTGCCGCACTATCGCTCTGTTCGCTGTCCAATCCTTGCCCGCGCAGCAGGTAAGAGAGCGCCATTTGCTGCGACATCGCCGGGTCGGAGAAGATTTCCGCTTTCGGTTCATCTGCCGTACCCGTTACGCGAACACCGGCGATCACGTCGTCTTCGGTGGCATCCGGGTTACGAATAGCCTCGATATTGAGCAACGGCTGATCCGGTGGACCGGAGAACAACAGCTCACCTTTACGTACAATCAAATCCTGACCATACGCATGGAAGCGGCCGCTTGGGATATTAATCTGCCCATTGAGGCCCAGCCCCTGCTTATCCTGTGCCACTTTGAGATCGCCCGTCAAACGTGCTTTCAGACCAAAGGCATCGATGCGCACGTTGTTGCCGACGTGGATGTTCAGGTTGCTGTTGATCGGGATCCCGGCGCTCTGCGGTTTCTCCGGCTGTAGATTGTCATTGAGCATCACCATATCACTGGAAACACCGACTGCGCTTTCCGGCAGGTCGTGCACCACAATACGCGCCCACGGCACATCAACATTGCCGTTCAGAGTAAACAGGTTCGGTGTGGCTTCAAATTCCACATCCGGCGAGACATCCAGGCGCACCATTGGCGGCACGGTGATACGCACCCGGCTGCCTTTGGCCGCAATGCGCGCTCGCCAGTTGTCTAGTTGACTCCAGTCGGCGTCACCGCTCAGGTTTATCTCTCCCTGCTGCGTGCGCACCACGCCCGCAATTGTCGAACGGGTCCCGGTGAAGTTAACGGCCAACTGGCTGGGTTGCATGTCGAACGGCATAAAGTTGCCGTCAACGTCCAGGCCGCTCAGCTGCAACTGGCCGAGCAATTGTGGACTTTGCAGGTCACCTCCGAGGCGCAGGTTGGCGTTTAGCATCCCGGCGGCTTTTTCGCCGCGCGAGAAGATAGGGTTCACCATCGCCAGATTGAAATTGCGGATATTGACGTTCCCGCCCAGATTGCGTCGTCCTTGCGGGTCACTTATCTGCACCTGACCGTCAAACTGGCCGTTATTGGTCAGGCGGATCAGCCAGCCCAGTTCGGCACGGTTGTTGTGCAGGTCGGCGGTGAGATTCAGCGTGTCAAACGCCACCGGCAGCGGGGCATCGTTGACGCTTTGTGTCACCTTCACATTACGTCCATTCAGCGTCACCTGCCCCTGCGGCAGTCCTTCTTTGGTGGTGTCCCAGCTCACATCGGCCTTGCCTGTGAACACGCCGCTGGCCTGGGTGGCATCCGGCATAAACGGTTTCAGCATCGCCAGATCGAAACGGTTAAGGTTCACCACTGCGCGACCTTCCGCTCCGGCATCTATCGTCTGCGGTACGCACAGTTCCGCATTCGGGTTGTTCCAGCAGTGCGGCCCGATGCTGATTTTCTGTTCCTGATTGCGGTAATCCAGCGCAATGGCGCGGTTCAGCGACCACGGACCAACCGGGGTCTGGAAGCGGGTATTGCTTAATTCCCCTTTCCAGCGCTGCTCTTTGCGATCAAAACTCCCGGCCAGATCAAGCTGTCCCGAAACCGGCTCGCCCTGAATACGTAGCTGCAGCTCATGCTGCTTTTCGCTTCCTTTGGCGTTCAGCGTAACCAGATTGATGTTCACATCAGGTTGCACAATCCGCTCAACGCGCACGTTGAGGTTACCGGCAATCTGCTCCGCTGATTTCACATCGCCTTCAACACGCACCTGAGCCACGGACAGTTCCTGCCAGCGCAGGCCACGGGCGGTGATATCCGCCAGCAGTTCCGGCGCCTCTACCGTACCACGCACCTTGACCTGCCCCTTCGCCGTGCCGCCCAGCCCCGGCAGCGCGTTATCCAGACTTGGGGCATCAATCGTCGCGTCGAGATTGAGATCTTTGACGCCCAGCTCACCTTTCACCTCAGCGCTGTTGCGCCCCAGTTCCAGATGCAGGCCGGGGATGGTCCACTGCAGGTAGCTGTTACCCTTCAGTGAGCCGTTCACATTGACCTTGTTCTGCTTCACGTTTCCGCTCAGCTTCAGCTCTGGCACCTCCATCTGCCAGCTTCCGCCGTACAGGCTACCGCGGGTTTTGATCACACCATTCAGTTTCGAGGGCCAGTCCGGCACCTCTTTCGCCGTATTGATGCCGTCCAGCGTCAGCTCCCCGCGCCAGCTAATGGCTTGCTGCCAGTCCACCAGCGCTTTCAGCTCGGTTTTACCTTCCAGCGCGGCAACGCTAAGTTTGTCGAGATTGATCTGCTGCTCATTGCCTTTGGCATCCAGCGTGATGATCGCCGGAGGAATATCCTGGCCTTTCACGGCGGCATGCATCGAGAGCGTATAGTCGGTCATCTTGCCGGTCAGTTTGAGCTTGATGTCATCGGCCTGGAACTGCTTGTCGCCGGTAAATGGCCAGTAAACCTGCTTACTCACCACCTCCAGATTGAGCGGTAATCCCGTTTCCGCCAGACGTGTCTGTGCACGCAGATCCATGTCCACCGGACCAGACAGATTGACACCCACTTCCAGCTGGTCACGCAGCGCGCCGCCAACCTTCAGCTTCACCTTCTCGCCTTTTAACGGTTCGATGTTCAGCGTGCTGTTGAGGGTAATATCAACCGGCCATTTGTCGGTCAGTTGCGCCGTACCGCTGGCCTTCACTGCCCCCTGGCTGGAGTCGATATCCAGCGCGTCGAGCTTCATGTTGCCGTCAATGCTGCTCACCTTCAGCAGCATGTTATATACCGTTAAATCCGTATCACCGGTGACGCGCAGCTGCTCACCGCGAAATTCTTCGATATTAAGATTCAGCGGCAGATGAACGTCGGTCATTTCCGGCAAAACAGGTTTTGAGAACAGATCTTTCAGCGTTTCGCCCAGCGGTTTTTCATCCGGCTGCGGGTTTTGGATCTTCGGTTCCACCACCTCTTCCTGCGCCACGTCCGCCACTTTTGGCAGGGCGATTAACAGCCCCTGCAATGACGTAGGTTTCAGGGTCAGCGTTTTTTCCTGCCAGTTCAGTCCGGAGGTAAAATCCAACACCGACACCGTGGTGTCATCGATTTTGATATTGATGTTGTTAAGCGCCACGCGGGAAAGCGTGATCGGGTAAGGCGTGGAGAGGTTTAGCGGGCCGCTGTCTTCTTCCTCAACCGGCGCAGAAGGCGGCATCTTTTTGCTGTCGATCGCCACGTTGATGTCTTTCAGCGACAGATCGTTGACGCACAGGCTGCTGTCCCACAGGCAGTTAAGACCAACGGCCAGATGCACTTCACCGGCATTCACCGCCACACCAGGTTGGTCGTAGCGAATATTTTTAAGCGACAGATCCCGCCAGCCGCCGGTGACCTGGCCAATCTCCAGCCCTGGAACCCAACGATTAGCGGCCTTGAAGACCAAATGCAGGCCCGAGGTCGTGCCGACGAGGAACGCCACGGAGCCCAACAACAGCAGGATAACAATCAATACGCCGAGGCTTATCTTCTTCCATAAACTCATAATTCAGGCCCCAGACCGATGTAAAACTGTAAACCATGTTCATCTTTGTCGCCGATCGGCGCAGCTAAATCGAGCTTGATCGGCCCGACCGGTGACTGCCAACGAACGCCAACCCCGGCACCGGTTTTGAAATCGCTTCGGCGGATATCGCTCACCGCTTCACCGCTATCCACAAACATCGCCCCCCACCATTTACCGGTTACGTTGTACTGGTATTCCAGCGATCCGGTCGCCAGCTTGGAGGCCCCTTTCAGCTTGCCGTCACTCCCTTCAGGCGAAATAGATTTGTATTTATAGCCGCGAATACTGCGATCGCCCCCGGCGAAGAAACGCAGGTCCGGCGGGACTTTGTCAAAATCGCCGGTTTCAATCCAGCCGAGGTTGCCACGCATCACAAAGCGATGGCTGTCGTACAGCGTACGGATCCAGACGTTTTGCGCCTGAATGACGGAGAAGTCGACGTCAGAGCCCCAGGCGGTATTGGAGTAATCAATGGAATAGCGCTGGGAATCGCCCCAGACGGGCATCAGGCCGCCGCGCGAGCGCGTCCGGCTGATCATCACGCCCGGATACAGCAGCATCGTGGTGTTGGTAACGTTACCCTGTGTAAAGTGGTCGAGGCTCCAGCGCAGGTTGATCGCACGCTGCCAGCCGCTGGAGAGGTCCCAGTAGCGGGAGACGGCAAGCGTGGTTGAGTCCTGCTCGGTGTCGTTCAAATCGGTACGTTTAAAGCCCCCCTGCACCAGGTAATACTGCTCCAGCGGGTTCTTTAACAGCGGCATTTTATAGCTGAAATCCAGGACCTGCTCCGGCGCAGAGATACTGGCACTGGTGGTCAGGCTATGGCCGTAGGAGTTCATCCACGGCTTTTTCCACGTGGTTTTTAACCGTGGCCCGACGTCGGTTGAATAGCCCACCCCGGTTTCAATGGTGTTTTCCGTGCGTGGTGAGACCACACCTTTCAGCGGTAACACTTTGGTTTCGCGGGCTTTGTCGAACTCTGGTGCCACCACGACAGAATTAAACCAGCCGGTTGCTGAGAGACGGCGGTTCAGCTCCGCCAGGTCTTTGGATTCGTACTCTTTGCCCTCTTTGAACGGCACCAGGTTTTGCAGGTACTCATCGCGAATTTGCGAACCTTCAAAGGTGACATGACCAAAGCGATAGCGCTCACCGCTGTTGTAATCGATATCCCAGAACGCCTGGCGACGATCGAGCGCAATCCCCAGCTGGCTTTTATTAAATTCACTGTCAAAGTAGCCTTTGCGCAGCGCCACGCTGGTTAATGACTTTTTGAAGCTGTCATAGTCTCCTTGATTGAGCACCGTGCCGATTGCCGGACGCGTTTTCAGCAGATCCAGGTAATCGCTATCGGTGCGCGCCCCGCCGCGTAAAACAACGTCGGTGCCACCAATAAGTACCGGCTCTCCGGGCGTCACTTTAGCGATTAATACCTGACGTCCCTTCGCCGGCGGCGGACGCAGTTCAAAATCAATGGTCGGCTCAAAATAGCCCAGCGCTTTTAACCCTTCGCGAATAGCGTCATCAACGCGTGCACGAAAACGTCGGTCCGGTGTGACTTCATCACTTTGAATCGTGGACAACTGCGCACGGACGTTTTTCTCCAGCGGTCCCGATAATCCTTCGACCTGTAAGCGAACATTTGCGGCGACGGCCGGGCCGCTTAAGCACAGCAACCCCACCCAACACAACTGACGGATATGTGGCACATTTTCTCCTGAATATCCTTTTTTCCCACCCCTGGAAAAAAATACTCTGCCGTTCCTCGGCTTAACAAAAAATCAACAATAAGAGTTGAAAAACAGACGGCAACCCAAATATTTCTTATGTTTAACTCTAGACGTATTCACGCCAGTTATTGTGGGCAAAGACGCGTCTTGTTACAACCTTAACCCAAATGACTGATTTCGGGAGAACGGCCATGAGTTTATTTGATAAAAAGCATCTTGTTTCTCAAGCAGATGCTCTACCTGGACGCAACACCCCGATGCCCGTGGCAACGCTGCATGCGGTGAACCAACATTCGATGACCCACGTACCCGAAGGGATGGAAATCGCCCTGTTCGCGATGGGCTGTTTCTGGGGCGTGGAGCGTTTGTTCTGGTCTTTACCCGGCGTTTACAGCACGGCTGCCGGGTATACCGGCGGCTACACGCCTAACCCAACCTATCGGGAAGTCTGTTCTGGCGAAACGGGCCATGCCGAAGCGGTGCGTATCGTTTATGACCCGCATGTTATCAGCTACGAGCAACTGCTGCAGGTGTTCTGGGAGAATCACGACCCGGCGCAGGGCATGCGTCAGGGCAATGACCAGGGCACGCAGTATCGTTCGGCCATTTATCCGCTCACGCCGGAGCAAAAGAGTGCAGCAGATGCCAGCCTCGCGCGTTTTCAGGCGGCGATGACCGCTGCGGGCGATGACCGCCACATCACGACAGAGATTAATACCGCCACGCCGTTCTATTATGCCGAGGACGATCACCAACAATATCTGCATAAAAACCCTTATGGATATTGTGGTATTGGCGGCATTGGCGTGTGCCTGCCGCCGCAGAACTAATCTGCTGCTGCCCGATGGCGCTACGCTTATCGGGCCAGTCGGGTCAACTATTGTTCCCGCGCCAGCGCGGCATGGCGCGTGGCATTGGCGACGGTTCCCCTTTCCGTCACTTTGCCCTTGAGCAGCAGATTAAACACCGGCGCAGCCGGGCGATTGAGGCGGTTTTGCAGCAAATGCACCGCTTCTACGCCTAATGCCCGACAGGGAATGGTAATGCTGGTGACCGCAGAAACCACATGGCCATCCAGTTCTTTGACGTCCGTGGTCATCAGCGAGATATCATCGGGAATGCGTACCCCCAACGCTTCCAGCACGCGACGAACGCCGCTGGACATTGACGCCCCAGCACAGAAAATCACTTCCGGCCATTCGCTCTGCGGCAGTTCACGTAGCCGGTCGCTAATCGCCTGTATCGCCTCTGGTTCAGAAAATCCTTCCGTCACCAACAGATCGCGCCGGGCATCAAACGGCACCTGATACTGCCGATAGATCTCCTTTATGCCTTCCAGACGCCAGTACAGGGTTTCACGTCGTAGGCTGGTGACGTGGAGAATGCGCCGATGCCCCTGCTCAAAAAGATACTGCACCGCCTGGTTGCCAATCGATCGGTGATCGGGCGAGACCGCGTCCAATACCCCTTCTTTATCCTGTGAGTTGATCAGCACGCAGGGTTTTCCCAGCGACTGCGCCAGCTTATGCACGGTGGGGTCATCAATGCCGATGAGAATAATGGCGTTGATATTCTTACTGTTGGCCTTTTGCAGAAAGAGCTTGATGTCGGCTCGCTGCTCATCTAACCCGCAGTAGCTCAGATAGACATCATGCGGCGCAATAGCTTCAGCAATACCGCGCGTCACTTCGAGGTAAAACACATCGCCCTGCGCAATGAATGTGCGCTGTGGAGCGAAGACCGCAATCCCGTTGATCAGCAGCCGCCCGCAGGCCAGCGTATCAAGCACCCCTAGCTGGCGCGCGCATTTCACGATGGCTTCCCGAGCTTTATCGCTGGTACAGGACTTCCCGCTCAGTACCCTCGACACGGTACTCACGGAGAACCCGGTTAAGGCAGCGATTTCATCCATTTTTAGCTTGCCTGACATTCTGTGACCTCGCTCGCAATCTATTTTTGCAAGTTTTTGCAAACCTAGTTCATTGACTCTAAAACACTTTTTTAATATCTGTGCGAACTTCTTCCTCATCCTGCAACCGCTCTCACAAAATCACATTGTCGATATTCCAGGCGTTTCTTATGGTCCGCTTATCCCTTATTTCTGATGAAAAGGCCTGACATGAAAAAATTACGCTTTGGCATTATTGGCGTGGGAAATATTGGCACCGTCCACGCCCGCTATCTGCTGGCTGGGACCGTAAAGGACGCCTGCCTGACGGCGGTCTGCGATAATAACGCCGACAAGCATGCCGCTATTCGCCAGTTGGTAGGCGATGCGGTTGCACTGTTTATCAGCGCTGAGGAGATGCTGAACAGTGGGCTTGTCGACGCGGTTATCGTCGCTACGCCGCACTATGCGCATCCGGGTTTATCGATGATGGCGATGCGTCTTGGCATTCATACGTTGTGCGAAAAACCGGCCGGGGTCTGTACCGCGCAGGTCCACGAGATGAACACCTGCGCCCGTGAATGCGATGTGGTGTTCGGCATGATGTACAACCAGCGCCCGAACCCGCTGTATCAGAAGGTGAAAGATCTGATCGACAGCGGCGAGCTGGGCGAATTGCGCCGCTCCAACTGGATAATCACCAACTGGTATCGCTCACAGAGTTACTACAACTCCGGCGGCTGGCGCGCGACATGGAAAGGCGAAGGCGGCGGCGTGCTGCTCAATCAGGACCCGCACCAGCTTGATTTGTGGCAATGGCTGGTCGGTATGCCCATACGCTTGCGCGCGTTTTGCCAGTTTGGCAAACACCGCCAGATTGAAGTAGAAGATGAGGTCACCGCCTACGCGGAATACGCCAACGGTGCAACCGGCGTGTTCATCACCACCGTCGCCGAAACCCCCGGCACCAACCGCCTCGAGATCGTCGGCGATCGCGGAAAAGTGGTGGTGGAAGAAGGCCGCCTGCGCTTCTGGCGACTGCGTGAATCCGAAACCGACTTCAACGCCCGCTGGCAAAACGGCTTTGGCGAGCCGGAGTGCTGGGAAGTGACTATCCCTACCGCACCAGAATGCAGTGAGCATCATGTCATCACCGCCAATTTCACCGCCGCGGTCCTGCACGGCGAACCGCTCATCGCCCCTGGTCTGGAAGGCATTCGCGGCCTGACGCTGTCCAACGCCATGCACCTCTCCACCTGGACCGATGACTGGGTTGAGCTGCCAATTGACGAGCAGCGCTACGCCCGGTTGTTGCAGGCGCGTATCGACTCATCGGTCGAGAAAACCACCGCCAGCCGCACGCTGGACGCCTCCGCAAGCTGGCAGCGTTAAGGGGATGACCATGCTGAATATTGCCATTGTCGGCACCGGAAACATCTCCCATAACCACATTCAAAGCTATTTACAGTTTGCGGATCGCTGCCGGATCGTCGCGCTGGTCGACATCTGGCCGGAAAAAGCCGAAGAGAAGAAAACGCGCTACGGCCTAAGCGAAGCACGGGTCTACAACAGCCATCAGGCCATGCTGGACGCGGGTATTAATGTGGACGTTGTCGACGTCTGTACTCCGCCGTACGTCCACGCCGACATCAGCATTGATGCTCTGCACGCGGGCAAACACGTGCTGTGCGAAAAACCGATGGCCGCCTCGCTCGCAGAGTGTGATGCGATGATTGCCGCGCAGAAAGCCAGCGGAAAAATGTTATCGGTCATCGCACAAAACCGCTTTACCGATGCCTTCTGGCGCTTAAAAGCCGCCGTTGATTCCGGCCTTGCGGGCAAAATTTGCCACGCACAGGTGGACTCGTTCTGGTGGCGCGGGCATTGCTATTACGATCTGTGGTGGCGCGGCACCTGGCAGAAAGAAGGCGGCGGCTGCACGCTGAATCATGCGGTACACCACATCGATGCAATTCAGTGGATGCTCGGCTTCCCGAGCGAAGTGGTAGCGATGATGAGCAATGTCGCCCATGACAACGCGGAAGTGGAAGATCTCAGTGCGGCCATTTTCAAATATTCAGACGGGGCGCTGGCTCAGCTCACCGCATCCGTTGTGCATCATGGTGAAGATCAGAAAATCGTTATTCAGGGCGAAAAGGCGCGGATCTCCGCCCCGTGGAAGGTGTATGCCAGCCAGTCGGCGGATAACGGCTTTCCACAAGCGGACAATAATCGCGAACTGGAAGAGCAACTGGACGCGCTGTTTCATGCCATGCCTGCGCTTCAATGGACGTTGCATAGCGGACAAATCGACAACCTGCTCAGCGCTATCGAACAACAGACGCCCCCACTGGTCGACGGGGAACAGGGTAAACGTTCGCTGGAGCTGATTACCGCTATCTACAAATCCGCCATTACCCGCACGGTGGTAACGCTGCCCATCCCCAGCCACGACGATTTTTATCGTACCGGCGGCCTGATGGCAAAAGCCCCGTATTTTTATGAGAAATCCGCCTCCGTGAGCAATTTCACGGAAGTCGGTGCTATCCCTCTGGGTAAAGACTTAGATTCAGGAGCAGAGTAATGAACAAGACAGATGGAATGAACTACGCCCCGACCGGCAAACCGCAGCCGGTGGTAAAACCTGGTGAGTTTGTGATTGCCGCTGCCACGCTCGACCACGGTCATATCTACGGGATGTGCAACGGGCTGATCGAAGCCGGAGCCACCCTGAAGTGGGTGTACGACCCGGACCCGGCGAAAGTGGAGAAATTCCTGCAACAGTACCCGCAGGCGCAGGTGGCTGACTCACTGGAGACCATTCTCAACGACCGCGATGTCAGGCTGGTCGCCGGGGCGGCAATCCCCTCTGAACGCTGCCCGCTGGGACTAAAGGTGATGGCGGCGGGTAAAGATTATTTCACCGACAAAGCACCGCTGACTACTCTCGAACAGCTGGAAGACGCCAAAGCTATGGTGGCCAGGACCGGGCGCAAGTACGCGGTTTACTACAGCGAGCGCCTGCACGTTGAAAGCGCAGTTTTTGCGGGCGATCTGGTCAAGCGGGGGGCAATTGGCCGGGTGATCCAGACCCTGGGCACCGGCCCGCATCGTGAAGGCAGCGGACGTCCGGACTGGTTCTACGATCGACGCTATTTCGGCGGCATTCTGTGTGATATCGGCAGCCATCAGATTGAGCAGTTCCTGTTTTACACCGACAACCTCGAGGCGCGTGTGGTCGCAAGCCAGGTGCGCAACGTTAATCATCCACAGTATCCACAGTTTGAAGACTTTGGCGATGCGATGCTGGCGGGCGAGAACGGCGCAACGGGCTATTTCCGCTGCGACTGGTTCACGCCGGACGGCCTCAGCACCTGGGGGGACGGACGCCTGACGCTGCTGGGCACCGAGGGCTATATCGAGATCCGCAAGTATGTCGATATTACCCAAGGTGAACAGGATGTAGTGTATCTGGTTAATAAAGAGGGGGAATTCCGCTATCCGGTCGCCGGTAAGGTAGGGTTCCCGTTCTTCGGCGAGTTTATTCTCGACTGCCTGAACCGTACCGAAAACGCCATGACCCAGGCCCACGCGTTTAAAGCCGCCGAGCTGTGCGTGAAGGCGCAAATGCTCGCCAATGCGCATGCATAATGGGGGCAGCATGAAAACGTTAAATGCCGCCATTATTGGTGCCGGTGCCATCCACCGTAGTCACGTCAACGCCCTACGGCTCTTGCCGGGGGTGACGCTACGCGCGCTGCTCGACACCGACAGCGTCAACGGGCTACAGCAGGCGATGACCTATAACTGCCGCTTTTATCCCAATTACCGGGAAATGCTGCTGGATAACGACATTGACGTCGTGCATATCTGTACGCCGCATTTTGAGCATAAAAATATGATTCTCGCCGCCCTTGCTGCCGGGAAGCATGTGTTTTGCGAAAAACCGGTAGGCATGAATGGAGGGGAAGTTGCCGACATCGCTGACGCCGCAGCCTCGGCGCCGGGACTACTGGGCGTGTGTTACCAAAACCGACTGAATCCCACCAGCCTACGCATACGCGATGAACTGGCGAAAAATACGCTTGGCAAAATGCTCAGCATGAAAGCCGTGCTGACCTGGTCACGCTCCGGGGCGTACTACAGCGACAGTCCGTGGCGCGGGCGTTTTGCCCGCGAAGGCGGCAGTTTGCTGATTAATCAGGCCATTCATACTCTCGATCTGATGCAGTGGTTCGCCGGGGGCGTCACACGCTTAAAAGGCGTGGTGGATAGCAGCGAACTGGCAGCGGTGACGGAAGCAGAAGACAGCGCGATGGCAACGCTGCATTTTGCCAACGGTGCACGTGGCCTGTTTTACGCCAGCAACTGCAATACGCTCGATTCGCCGCTGCTGCTGGAGATCCACTGTGAAAACGGCATGCTTCAGCTAACTGACAACGCGCTATGGCGCGTCACAAAGGACCAGCGCCTGAAGCTGGAAAGCGATGGTTCACCAGACGGCAGCGCCAAAAGCTACTGGGGTCTTGGTCACCAACTGGCCATTCGCCAGTTCTATCATGCTATTACCCATCGCGGTCAGACAGAATATATCGATATCCATCAAGCCCAAAAATCGCTGTTGATGGTGGACGCTATTTATCGTTCATCTCTGACGCGACAATGGATAAATATTAATAACTAAAATTCATTAAGCATTCCATAAGTAAATAAATAAGCCGGGTAATACCGGCATACAGATACCCTATACACAAAATCATTCAAGATACTTCAAGGCGGTAAGTCTGGTAACGCCCAGGCGCTTACATAAGTAAGTGACTGGGGTGAGCAGGCGTAGCCAACAAAGAGGCTGCTTGAAGGATGACGTATATATACACTGGAAAAATAATTATGGTTAAACCAACTGAACGCAGAGTCGGTTATGGTGTAGCAATTGGCTACGGCATCACTGATTTATTTGGCGGCGGGGCTTTCGCTATTATCGGCACCTGGCTGTTATTTTTTTACACTACCTATTGCGGTTTAAGCGTCCTGGAGGCAGGTTCCATATTTGCTATTGCCCGCGTGATTGATGCTTTACTCAGCCCGATTATGGGCTACGTCACCGATAATTTTGGCAATACCTGGCTTGGGCGGAAATTTGGCCGTCGCCGCTTCTTTTTATTACTCAGTTCACCGCTCATGTTTCTCTATGCCCTGCTGTGGCTGACCGATATGGGTTACTGGTATTACCTGGGAACCTATTTGTCGATTGAATTGCTGTCGGCCATGGTACTGGTACCGTGGGAAACCCTGGCAGCAGAGATGACTAACCGTTACGAAGAGCGCAGCCGCCTTTCCGGCGTGCGCATGATCTGCTCGCAGCTCGGCGGCTTTCTGGCCGTCTCGGTTCCCGGCATTCTGATGCAGTTTACGGGCAAAGATAATCCGTTTACCTACACCCTGACCGGGATTATCTTTTCCGTCGTTTTCTGTATCGCCGTGTTTATTACCTGGCGCTGCACATGGGAGGCCAAAGATGTGCAAGAGGAGACATTTAAAACGGACCTTCAGCGCAGTAGCGGATTGTTCAATCATCTGAAGTACCTGGTACTCGATCTCTTCTCCTCGTTCAAAATTCGCACCTTTCGTTTGCATATTATTATTTATATTTTCTCTTTCACCGCGATGGATGTATTCGGTTCAGTATTTACCTTTTACGTTATCTATTGTTTGAATCAGGATGCCGCATCGGTTTCCGGCTGGTTAAGCATTGCCGCGTTTGCGTCGGTGTTTGGCACCTATGGTTTTATGCTATTACTGAATAAACTCAATATTACGCCGTCCGCGGCGCTACGACTCTCTTATAGTTGTATATTTGCGGTGCTGGCATTTTTATTTATTATCTATTACACCCAAACTCAGGTCTCCAACGTGTTGTTCTCCGCCGTCTTTATTCTGCTCGGCATGGCGCGCTCGGGTCTCTATTATATTCCGTGGAATATTTACAGTTTTATCCCCGATATCGACGAGATGGTGACCCAACAGCGGCGCGAAGGCATTTTTGCGGGCGTAATGGTACTCACCCGCAAGAGTACCGTGGCTATCGCTATCCTGCTGATCGGCATGGTGCTGGAGGAGTCGGGTTTTGTGAAAGGCAGCGGCGCCCAGCCTGCAATGGCGCTGCACGCCATTATCGGCTTGATGATCTTTGCTACCACCGCGCTGCTGGCAGTCAGTTTCTACACCACCTACAAATTCAAGCTCACGCGTGAGACGCATAAATTGCTGCTCAAAGAGATAGCCCGCCGCAAGCTGGGAGGCATCTATCGCGACTGCGATGAGGAAACACGGGTGGTGATAAAGCAGCTCACCGGCTACGAGTACGATGAAGTCTGGGGTGGCAGTGCAACGCAGCGGGCCACGGGGCGCGTCAGTCTTTCAGAAGCAGAATAAGGAGCGCATCATGTATAAACCCTGGAGCAAAACGCAGGCACAGCGCTGGCATCAGCAGCAACCCTGGGGCTGTGGTTTTAACTATTTACCACGTACAGCGGTCAACTGGCTCGACATGTGGCAAGCCGAGAGTTTCGATATCCACACCATCGAACAGGAACTTCGCTGGGCCAGCCAGTACGGCTATAACCAGTTGCGAACGAACTTACCGTTTACCGTCTGGCAGCATGACCGCGATGGCCTGATTGGCCGTATCGACACCTTTCTAAGCATTGCACACGCCCACGGTATCAAGGTGATGTTGACGCTGCTCGACGACTGCGCCTTTTCCGGCGATGAACCGTTTATCGGCCTGCAAAAAGCCCCGGTTCCCGGCGTGCATAATAGCCAGGCGGCGGGCAGTCCGGGACGGGCCTGCGTAATGGACAGAACCTGCTGGCCGCACATTGAAGCCTACGTTCGCGATATCATTCGATACTATCGTCATGACTCGCGCATCTGCGTCTGGGATCTCTACAATGAGCCCGGCAATGGCGGGATTTTCTGTAGCACAGGTGAATTTGCCCGTTACGACGACCGGCTGGAAATTTACGCCTTGACCCTGCTAACCCACCTGTTTAGCTGGGCGCGACAGGAGTCGCCGTCTCAGCCCCTAACCGTCGCCGCCTGGCATATTGACGATCGCGCAGCATGCGGGAACGCCTTTACCCATCCGATAGATGTTGCCGCACTGCGACTTTCAGATGTCATTAGCTACCATGCGTATGTTGATACCCCAGGCCAACTGTCTCTTTTGTCACAGCTCGCTGAGTTTGGCAGACCGGTTTTCTGTACCGAATGGCTGGCCCGCCACGTTGGTAGCCGAATAGAAGAACAGCTGCCGCTGTTTAACGCGCAGCGCGTTTCCAGCTATCACTGGGGGCTGGTGCAGGGAAAAACGCAAACCTGGCTACCGTGGCCGGATATCAAGCTCAACGACAAGACCGCACAGCTATGGTTTCATGATGTCCTGAAGCCAGACGGTTCACCCTATTGCGAACAAGAGATGCAGACCGTACGCCGGATTAACGCCGTTGGATAAGCCGCAATAATCCCCCTCTGGCGACTTTACAGTACCTTACGCTATACTAGCTTCTGAATTTACCGGCTCACTTCCACGAGCCGGTCTTTAGTTTGAATTCAATATAGATTCATACGGATTTATCCATTTCCCTTCCGAGGATCTGGCCTTAACGGCTGGATAAGATATGTTAAACAGTATTTTAGTCATTCTCTGCCTGATCGCCGTGAGTGCGTTTTTCTCGATATCCGAGATCTCGCTTGCCGCATCACGCAAAATTAAACTTAAGCTGCTTGCCGATGAAGGCAACATTAATGCGCAACGCGTAATGAAGATGCAGGAAAACCCCGGCATGTTCTTCACGGTGGTGCAAATTGGCCTTAACGCCGTCGCCATTCTTGGCGGTATCGTGGGTGATGCGGCATTTTCCCCGGTCTTTTACGGCCTTTTCTCAAAGTACTTTGCTCCAGAACTGTCCGAACAACTGAGCTTTATTTTGTCGTTCTCGCTAGTAACGGGTCTGTTCATCCTGTTCGCGGATTTAACCCCGAAACGCATCGGTATGATTGCGCCAGAAACTGTGGCTTTGCGCATCATCAACCCGATGCGCTTCTGTTTAATGGTGTTCCGTCCGCTGGTGTGGTTCTTCAATGGGCTGGCAAACAGTATTTTCCGGCTGTTCAAGATCCCAATGGTGCGTAAAGATGACATCACCTCCGATGATATCTATGCCGTATTTGAAGCCGGTGCGCTGGCGGGTGTCTTGCGTAAGCAGGAGCATGAGCTGATCGAAAACGTGTTCGAACTGGAATCCCGTACCGTACCGTCGTCCATGACCTCACGTGAGAACGTCATCTGGTTCGATCTGCACGAAGATGAGCAGAGCCTGAAGAACAAAGTGGCGGAACATCCACATTCCAAGTTTCTGGTGTGTAACGAAGATATCGATCACATCATCGGCTACGTGGACTCCAAAGATCTGCTGAATCGCGTGCTGGCCAACCAAAGCATGGCGCTGAACAGCGGCGTGCAGATCCGCAATACGCTGATCGTCCCGGATACCCTGACGCTGTCTGAGGCGCTGGAAAGCTTTAAAGCCGCAGGCGAAGACTTTGCCGTTATCATGAACGAGTACGCGCTGGTGGTGGGCATTATCACACTGAACGACGTAATGACCACGCTGATGGGTGACTTAGTCGGTCAGGGTCTGGAAGAACAGATTGTGGCGCGTGACGAGAACTCCTGGCTTATCGACGGCGGTACGCCCATTGATGACGTGATGCGCGTACTGGATATCGACGAGTTTCCGCAGTCCGGCAACTATGAAACCATCGGTGGTTTTATGATGTTTATGCTGCGTAAAATCCCGAAACGTACCGACTCAGTGAAGTACTCAGGCTATAAATTCGAAGTGGTGGACATCGATAACTACAAGATCGATCAGCTGCTGGTGACGCGTCTGGACAGCAAACCCACCGTTCTGGTGCCAAAGCTGCCGGATGCGAAAGAAGACGGCGCGGCATAAGTTTGCCGACCTGAAAACATCAACGGCTCCTGTTACAGGAGCCGTTTTTTTATAGACTACTTAAACTACCGCATAGCACTTTGATCAAGCCATCTCAGTTTGCAGACGCAAGACCTGACGGTTAACTTCGGACATAACAGAAAAATGCAGTTTGTCCTTCACTTTTGGGATAAGAATCTTACCCTTATCAAATTCAAAAGCGCCTACGTCCTTGATATATAACCGTCCACGAAACAGGATCTTCACGTACTTCGCCACCTGCAGCGGGTTGTACCGTTGGAAAATTTTCATTGTTGTCTCCTGCTGAGCATTACGCCTTTGCGGTACCACAATCGGTCCGACAATCCTCAGGCGCAAATTTTAATGCCATATGACTATAGACTATCTCTACGTTGTTTCCAGCGTGTATAAGTTTATTTACCTTCAGGTTACAATTATTCAGAATTATCTTTTCAACGTTTCGCTGTCCTCAGTATAAGCCTTCATTTTTCACAGGATTTGTGCGCTCGTCCGCAAACTGGCATTGCGCTTGCGGGAAAAAGCATCAATCGCACATATGCTTAAACTCCACACCCAAGTGGTCGGATCACCTGCAAAATAAGAAAGAAGGAAACACCATGACCTTACAAAAACTGCTGGCACTGTCGTGCCTGTTGCTGCCGATGATGGCCTCTGCCCATAAATTTGAAACCAACCAGCGCGTGCCGCCGGTCGGGATCGCCGATCGCGGCGAACTGATTCTTGATAACGATAAGTTTAGCTACAAAAGCTGGAATAGCGCGCAGTTTCCGGGGAAAGTTCGCATTGTGCAACACATCGCCGGACGCACCTCGGCAAAAGAGAAAAACGCCACATTGATTGAGGCCATCAAAGCGGCGAACTTGCCGCACGACCGCTATCAGACCACCACCATCGTTAACACGGATGATGCCATTCCCGGCTCCGGCATGTTTGTACGCAGCAGCCTTGAGAGCAACAAGAAGCTTTACCCGTGGTCACAGTTTATTGTCGACAGCAATGGCATCGCGCGTAAAACTTGGCAACTGGACGAAGAGAGCTCAGCCATCGCGGTCCTCGACAAAGACGGTCGCGTTCAGTGGGCGAAAGACGGGGCGTTAACGCAGGAAGAGGTGCAGCAGGTTATCGCCCTGCTGCACAAGTTGCTCAGTAAATAGAGACCCGGAAGCCGGGGTTGAGGAACGATTCACGCGGGGTGTAATCCAGAGGCTTACCCTGCCAGTCGTGAACGTGCGCTCCGGCTGCCGCGGCAACGGCGTGGCCTGCTGCGGTGTCCCAGACGTTGGTCGGCCCAAAGCGCGGGTACAGCTGCGCCTGCCCTTCTGCCACCAGGCAGAACTTCAGCGATGAGCCAATCGACGTGGTCTGATGCTCACCGAGCTGTTGCAGATACTCTTTTAGCTCGTTGTCGGCATGTGAACGGCTTATCACCACCAGCGGTGGACGCGCATCGCGCACCTGGATTTGTTTGCGCACACCGCACTCTTCTTTCCAGGCTTTACCTTCGGCCGCGCTGTACATCACCTTCATTACCGGGGCATATACCACGCCCAGCACCGGTTTGCCTTTCTCGATCAGCGCGATATTAACGGTAAATTCACCGTTACGTTTGATGAACTCCTTGGTGCCATCCAACGGATCAACCAGCCAGTAACGCTGCCAGTGCTGGCGGATATCCCAGCCCGGCGGGTCCTCTTCTGACAACACCGGAATATCCGGCGTCAGCGCCTGTAATCCTGCAAGGATCACCGTGTGCGCGGCAATATCCGCCGCCGTGACCGGAGAATCATCCTGCTTGCTGGTGATTTCTATCGGTTTGATTCCATCGTAGACCTGCATAATGGCATCGCCCGCGTTCCGTGCAAGCTGGCATACATGTTCTAGCATTCTCCACCTCATTTATAGCAGCGGTGTTAACTCGTTGTTTTACTTATACCCGATCGTCAGAGGATCCGCCAACTGTGATAGCGCCTGCGGTTTTAAACGCTCTATTCATGGCATGATTCACACTTCTGTAAGCAATAAGCTGTATATACATTTTCTTTTGTGGCCTGGTTCTAAAAAGGATGCCCTCTGATGATTAAGTTTAGTGCAACGCTTCTGGCCACGCTGATAGCGGCCAGCGTGAATGCCTCAACCGTCGATCTGCGCATAATGGAAACCACTGATTTGCATAGCAATATGATGGATTTCGATTATTACAAAGATACGCCAACTGAAAAATTCGGCCTGGTACGTACGGCAAGTCTGATCAATGCCGCCAGAAATGAAGTCAAAAACAGCGTACTGGTCGATAACGGCGATCTGATTCAGGGCAGCCCGCTCGGGGATTACATGGCGGCGAAAGGGCTGAAAGCCGGCGAAACGCACCCGGTTTATAAGGCGCTGAATACGCTGGATTACGCGGTCGGCAACCTCGGCAACCATGAATTTAACTACGGTCTGGACTATCTGCATAAGGCGCTCGCAGGCGCGAAGTTCCCTTACGTTAACGCCAATATCATCGACGTTAAAACCAAAAAACCGCTTTTTACCCCCTATTTGATTAAAGACACCGAGGTGGTCGACAAAGAGGGTCACAAGCAGACGCTGAAAATTGGCTACATCGGTTTTGTGCCACCGCAAATCATGACCTGGGATAAAGCCAATCTCAGCGGCAAAGTGACAGTGAATGACATCACCGAAACCGCACGTCAATACGTACCGGAAATGCGGGCCAAGGGCGCGGATGTGGTCGTCGTGGTGGCTCACTCGGGCCTTTCTGCCGACCCGTATCAGGCTATGGCGGAGAACTCGGTTTATTACCTCAGCGAAGTACCGGGTGTTGATGCCATCATGTTTGGTCATGCTCACGCCGTGTTCCCGGGGAAAGACTTTGCCAACATCAAAGGCGCAGATATCGCTAAAGGTACCCTGAACGGCGTTCCGGCAGTAATGCCAGGCATGTGGGGCGATCATCTGGGCGTGGTGGATTTGGTGCTGAATAACGACAGCGGGAAATGGCAGGTCACCCAGGCGAAAGCTGAAGCCCGCCCGATTTATGATGCGGCGGCAAAAAAATCCCTGGCCGCTGAAGACACGAAAATCGTTGAGATCCTGAAAGCCGACCATGACGCCACGCGCGAATTCGTCAGCAAACCAATCGGTAAATCGGCCGATAACATGTACAGCTATCTGGCGCTGGTGCAGGACGATCCGACCGTGCAGGTGGTGAACAACGCGCAAAAAGCTTACGTTGAACGCTTTATTCAGGGCGATCCGGATCTGGCGAAACTGCCGGTACTTTCCGCCGCCGCACCGTTTAAAGTGGGCGGCCGTAAGAACGATCCGGCCAGCTTTGTTGAAGTGGAAAAAGGCCAGCTCACCTTCCGCAACGCCGCCGATCTGTACCTCTATCCCAACACGCTGGTAGTGGTAAAAGCCAGCGGTAAAGAGGTGAAAGAGTGGCTGGAATGTTCCGCAGGACAGTTTAATCAGATTGATATTCACAGCAGCAAACCGCAGTCGCTGATCAACTGGGATGGCTTTCGTACCTATAACTTCGACGTGATCGACGGCGTAGACTATCAGATTGATGTGTCACAACCCGCCCGCTACGACGGCGAATGCCAGACGGTCACCCCGCAGGCAGAGCGTATTAAGCATCTGACCTTTAACGGTAAACCTATCGACCCGGACGCTACCTTCCTGGTAGCAACCAATAACTATCGCGCCTACGGCGGTAAGTTTGCCGGTACCGGCGACAGCCATATCGCCTTTGCCTCACCGGATGAAAACCGCTCGGTGCTGGCCGCGTGGATAGGGGCCGAGACGAAGCGTGCCGGTGAAATTCACCCGGCGGCGGATAATAACTGGCGTCTGGCGCCGATCCACAGCGAGACGAAGCTGGATATTCGTTTTGAAACCTCGCCGTCCGATAAAGCCGCCGCGTTTATCAAAGAAAAAGGACAGTATCCGCTGCAAAAAGTCGCCACCGACGATATCGGTTTTGCGATTTATCAGCTGGATTTGAGTAAGTAATTTTAGTGCCGGATGCGACGCAATAGCGTCTTATCCGGCACATCGTTCACCCCGGGATCCGCTGCGCCAAAACCTGCGGTAAATTCATTTCGATCCAGTCCGCCAGTGCGGCAACTTTATCACTCACCTGCTCACCCAACGGCGTCAAACTGTATTCCACGTGCGGCGGTACCACCGGATACGACACCCGGTTGATAAACCCGTCTTGCTCCAACGCCTGTAAGGATTGCGCCAGCATCTTTTCACTGACACCGCCCATCTTACGGCGCAGATCGCTAAAACGGTGCGTGCCGTCGCGCAGCGCCACCAGAATCAATACTCCCCAACGGCTGGTAACGTGTTTTAACACCTCGCGGGAAGGACACTGTTCAGCAAATAAGTTGCCGTCGCGCAGTTGCTGAGAAAGCGTCGAATCTGTCATTTTCATACTTACCTTTTTGTGCGTACTTACTAAAAGTAAGTTTAGGTGTTAGCGTGAGTCAACACAAGACAAAAACCTGGAGTTCCTCATGATTGCGATTACCGGCGCCACTGGCCAACTGGGCCAACACGTTATTGAAAACCTGCTGAAAACCGTTCCCGCCAGCCAGATTGTGGCGATTGTGCGTAACCCAGCGAAAGCCGCTACCCTCAGCCTGCAGGGTATTACCGTCCGCCAGGCGGATTACACCGACGAAGCCGCCTTTACCACCGCGTTGCAAGGCATCGACAAACTGCTGCTGATCTCCTCAAGCGAAGTCGGACAGCGTACCCCACAGCACCGCAACGTGATCAATGCGGCGAAATCTGCACGTGTGAAATTCATCGCCTACACCAGCCTGCTGCATGCCGACACCTCCCCGCTGGGGCTGGCAGATGAACACGTGGCAACCGAGAAGATGCTGGCAGAATCCGGCCTCGATGTCGCGCTGCTGCGTAACGGCTGGTACAGCGAAAACTATCTCGCCAGCGTCCCCGCAGCCCTCGAGCACGGCGTGTTTATTGGTGCCGCCGGAGACGGCAAAATCGCCGCCGCCACCCGCGCGGACTACGCTGCTGCCGCCGCGCGCGTCATCAGTGAAGAAGGCCATGCCGGGAAAATCTACGAGCTGGCGGGAGATGAAGGCTGGACGCTGAGCCAGTTGGCCGCCGAACTGGCTCAACAGAGCGGCAAAAAAGTGGTGTATCAGAACCTTAGCGAGGCCGATTTTGCCGCCGCGCTGAAAGGGTTTGGCCTGCCTGCCGGACTGGCAGAGATGTTGGCCGACTCTGATATCGGTGCCTCAAAAGGCGGGCTGTTTGACGACAGCCATACGCTGAGCACACTGATTAAACGCCCGACCACATCGCTGGCGGAGAGCGTCAGCGGCATCGTAAACTGTTAAAATTTGGTTAATTACGGTGGCATCCCCGCGCATCCTCTCTGATAATGATAAGACGATGTGTGGGGAGAGATAACGTGCAGGGTGTACCTGAGCAGTTTATTGATGAGAAAGACAGCGCCCGTTTTCGCCATCTGGCGCAGATACCGGGCGTTGAGCTGTATCATGCGCATATCTCGCGTTACGCGTTTGAGCCTCATACCCACGAAGCGTTTGGCATTGGCGCGATCGAAGCCGGCGCCGAGCGTTTTCGCTATCGTGGTACCCAGTACGTGGCACCGGCCCATTCCGTCGTGACCATGAATCCCGATGAGCTGCACACCGGCGAGGCTGAAACCGCCGACGGCTGGCGCTACCGGATGATTTATCTCGACCCCTCTCTTCTGCAAGAGGTCACCGGGATCCGCCACTGGTGGTTCCATGATGTGACGCGCCACGATCCCCACCGTTCACGCCAGATCTGTTCGCTGATCCACGGGATGTGGAACACCGAGGATCCGCTGGCACAAAAAGGATTGCTGCTCGATCTGATCGACACCTTCCAGCCACTGGCTCGTCATGCGCCGGTGTCGCGGGAAGGCGCGCATCGCTTTGATCGCGTGCGCGAATATCTGCATGATAACTACATGCACCCGGTTACGCTCGACGAACTGGCTCGCGTGGCTGCGCTCAGCCCCTGGCATTTTCAGCGCCAGTTCAAACTGCACTTTCACGTCACCCCGCATCAGATGCTCATGGCTGTTCGCCTGTGGCGCGCCAAAGATTTTCTCACGCGCGGTATGCCCGCCGCCGACGTTGCTGCGGCAACCGGCCTGACCGACCAGTCTCACCTCACCCGCGCGTTTACCCATCGCTACGGTATTACGCCTGTGCGTTATCAGAAGCAGGTTTATTCGCGCTAATGCGCAATCTCATACAATACAGCGGCATTTTCCCTGCCTACACTCGGCGCAATGTTCAATGATGTGGATGTCAAAATGATTAGCGGTGTGTTGTACGCCCTGCTGGCGGGGTTGATGTGGGGGCTGATTTTTGTCGGGCCGTTGATCGTGCCGGAATACCCGGCGGTATTACAGTCGATGGGACGCTACCTGGCGCTGGGGCTGATTGCCCTGCCGCTGGCCTGGCTGGGTCGCGGACGTCTGCGTCAGCTATCGCGCAAGGACTGGAGAACCGCGCTGGCTCTGACGATGATGGGCAACCTGATTTATTATGTTTGTCTGGCCAGCGCCATTCAGCGCACCGGTGCGCCGGTCTCGACGATGATCATCGGCACGCTACCGGTAGTGATCCCGGTCTTCGCCAATCTGCTCTATAGCCAGCGTGACGGTAAATTATCCTGGTGGCGTTTGGCCCCGGCGCTGGTGCTGATCGGCATTGGCCTGCTGTGCGTGAATATTTCTGAGTTGAATCAGGGGTTACCTGATTTTAGCGGCTGGCGCTACGGGTCGGGTATCGCCCTGGCACTGGTTTCCGTGGTGTGCTGGGCATGGTATGCGCTGCGTAATGCCCGCTGGCTGCGTGAAAACCCCGATAAGCATCCGATGATGTGGGCCACCGCCCAGGCACTGGTGACGCTGCCCGTTTCTCTGCTCGGTTACATTGCGGCCTGCCTGTGGCTGAACGGGCAAACGCCGGACTTCTCCCTACCCTTCGGCCCGCGTCCAGGCGTATTTATCGGCCTGATGGTCGCCATTGCGGTGCTGTGTTCGTGGGTGGGGGCATTGTGCTGGAACATCGCCAGCCAAAAGCTGCCAACGGTGATCCTCGGGCCGTTGATTGTATTCGAGACGCTGGCGGGACTGCTGTATACCTTTATCTTGCGCCATGAAATGCCGTCGGCGCTGACGATTAGCGGTATCGCGTTATTGGTTATCGGTGTGGTGGTGGCCGTCAAAGCCAAGCCGGAGAAACCGAGCGTCGTCGTGGTTCCACAATCATAATGTGCCGAATGGCGCTGCGCTTATCCGGCCTACGCGATAATAGGCCGGATAAGGCGTTTACGCCGCCATTCGGCGCGACACTTTAAATACCGCAACGGTCTGATTCAGGCGTGCCGCCTGTTCTTCGAGCGCCGCCGCCGCTGACGCGGATTCTTCCACCAGCGAGGCGTTTTGCTGCGTCACGCGATCCATCTCGGCAACGGCCTGACCAACCTGATCGATTCCCCGACTCTGTTCATCAGAGGCCGAAGCAATCTCACCCATGATATCGGTCACGCGGGTGACGGCGCTGACGATCTCCGCCATTGTTTCACCCGCCTCATGCACCAGTGCGGTACCGGCGTTGACCCGATGACCAGAATCATCAATCAGGGCCTTAATCTCTTTAGCCGCCTGCGCGCTGCGCTGCGCCAGAGTGCGCACTTCTCCTGCTACTACCGCAAAACCACGCCCCTGTTCACCGGCACGTGCGGCTTCTACCGCCGCGTTCAGCGCCAGAATATTGGTCTGGAAGGCAATACCGTCAATAACAGTGGTAATTTGCGCGATTTTGCTGGAACTGGTGGCAATTTCATCCATGGTACGCACCACGCCATCAACCACCGTGCCGCCTTTTTGCGCCGTCTGCGAGGCATTTTTTGCCAGGCTAGTCGCCTGTCGTGCATTATCCGCATTCTGTCTCACGGTAGCGGTGAGCTGTTCCATGCTGGCTGCCGTTTCCTCCAGCGATGCGGCCTGCTGTTCGGTACGCGAGGAGAGATCGTTACTGCCCGCGGCGATTTCACCCGCCCCGGTGTAAATGGTATCGGCCCCGTCACGCACCACGCTAACCGTGTTCGCCAGCGACTGCTGCATATCGCGGACGTTACGTGCCAGCAGCGCCATTTCATTGCTGCCGTCAGCACTGATGCTGTGGGTCAGGTCACCTGCGGCAATATGGCGAATATGTTCCATCACCTCGCGCAGTGGCTTCAACAGTACGCGCTGCATGGCTATCCAGCTAACGACAATCACCGTGACCACAATCAGCATGACGGCAGACAGCAACCAGATAATTTTCTGGTAGTCATTCTCGTTATCTTGCACGCCCGCATTTGCCAGCGCGGATTGTGCCGCACGCCATTCCTGATACACACCCTGCATTGCCGTCTGCTTTTGTTCAGCATTCTGTTTGAACATCTCTTCCAGTTTGCCTTCCGCCAGCAGCGCGTTCATTTTGGCAAGCGTGGTCGAATAAATGCCGTACTGCTCTTCCAGTCGATCAGCCAGATGTTCATCCAGACCCGGCGTTTCCGGCAACGCATAGTATTTATCGTAATGCTCTTTCGCTTCTGCCAGCAGGCGATTTGCCGTGCTTACCAGCGCTGTTAGCTGCCCGCCGTTCACCTCGCTGGCCATCGTGCCCTGCAGACGCAGCATGCCCCGGTTGAGCGTGACGCGCGCCTGGTTCAGGCTAATCCACGCATCGGTAAACTCGGCCACGTTCTGGCTGGAAAGCTGAGACACGTTAAAATTTTGCTTATCGTTGTTGAGTGCGCCAATAAAGACGCCTGCGGAGATGAGCTGCATCGCGCCCAGGGAAAGTAACACGGTGATAAGTAAGGTTATCACTTTGATTCGTTTGAACATCTGTTGCCTTTTTATTATGCAGGTATTGTCTGAGGTCTAACTATCGGCAGCCGCGCCCGCTTATTTAATCTTCTGACGCGGCTTTTTTCGCCGTTTTACGCCTTTTCAATAAGATTCAGCAGGTTAACGGTATAAGAAATTTTCGTGACAGCCATCACAAATCCCACCACCCCGAAAGGGGTATATCCTTCGCTATAAGTTGCATTTAAAATACATCTTATATTATTGAGAATGAGGTAACGGCTATGTCTTATCGCGATCAACCTTTAGGTGAACTGGCGCTCTCTATTCCTCGCGCTTCGGCACTGTTTCGTAAGTACGATATGGATTACTGCTGCGGCGGTAAGCAAACGCTGGCACGCGCTGCCGCACGTAAAGAGCTGGATGTCGAGGCTATCGAAGCCGAACTGGCGAAACTGGCTGAGCAACCGTTGGAAAAAGACTGGCGCAGCGTGGCACTGGCAGAAATTATCGACCATATCGTCGTTCGTTATCATGACCGCCACCGCGAACAGCTGCCGGAACTGATCCTGCAGGCCACCAAAGTTGAACGCGTGCACGCAGACAAGCCAAACGTACCACGCGGTCTGGCGAAAAACCTGACCATGCTGCATGACGAGCTGTCCAGCCACATGATGAAAGAAGAGCAGATCCTGTTCCCGATGATCAAACAGGGAATGGGTAGCCAGGCGATGGGGCCAATCAGCGTGATGGAAAGCGAGCATGACGACGCCGGTGAGCTGGTCGAAGTGATCAAGCACATCACCCAAAACGTGACGCCGCCGCCGGAAGCCTGCACCACCTGGAAAGCCATGTATAACGGCATTAACGAACTGATCGACGACCTGATGGAACACATCAGTCTGGAAAACAATGTGTTGTTCCCGCGTGCCCTCGCTGGTGAATAAAAAGGGCGCCTGAGAGCGCCCTGATTGATGAAGCATTAGAGCCGCGTCGCGGCTCTTTTTTTATTAACGTACACCTGCCATACGTTTCTTACCGATAAACAACCAGCCCAGCCCCAGCGCAATGAACCACAGCGGCGTGACGATCAGCGCCTGACGGGTATCTTCTTCCAGCGTCAGCAGTACCAGCACGAACACGAAGAACGCCATGCACACCCAGCACATCACCTTCCCCCACGGCATTTTGTAAATCGACTTCTCATGCAGCTGTGGACGCTGTTTGCGGTACACCAGGTACGAGCAAAGAATGATGGTCCAGACAAACATGAACAGAATCGCCGATACGGTGGTGATCATGGTGAACGCACCGATCACGCTCGGATTAACGTACAGCATCACCACACCGCCCAGCAGGCAGATACAGGAGAAGGTTAAGCCTTTCGCCGGAACAGCACGTTTGGACAGCTTGGCGAACGCTTTCGGTGCCACGCCTTCCTGCGCCAGACCGAACAACATACGGCTAGTCGAGAACACACCGCTGTTCGCAGAAGACGCCGCAGACGTCAGAACCACAAAGTTAATCAGGCTCGCCGCCGCCGGCAAGCCGACCAGCACGAACAGTTCGACAAACGGGCTCTTGGTTGGAACCACCGAGCCCCACGGGGTGACGGACATAATCACAATCAGCGCGAACACGTAGAACATGATGATACGGATTGGAATCGAGTTAATCGCACGCGGCAGGGATTTCTCCGGATCTTTGGTTTCCGCCGCTGTCGTCCCGACCAATTCAATACCCACGAACGCAAACACCGCAATCTGGAAGCCCGCAAAGAAGCCGCTCAGGCCTTTCGGGAACCAGCCACCGTCATTCCACAGGTGGGTGAACGATGCCTGAACACCAGTAGGTGACTGGAAGTGCGTCAGTACCATCACCAGACCAACCACGATCAGGCCGACGATGGCGACAATTTTGATCATCGCAAACCAGAATTCCATCTCACCAAACATTTTCACCGTGGCGAGGTTGAGGACCAGCAGCAGAATGATTACCGCCAGCGATGCCACCCAGTCGGATAGCCCAGGGAACCAGAATTGCGCATACGCGGTAATGGCAACGACGTCCGCCATCCCGGTCACGACCCAGCAAAACCAGTAGGTCCAGCCGGTAAAATACCCAGCCCACGGCCCGAGCAGGTCAGAGGCGAAATCACTAAAAGATTTGTATTCGAGATTCGAGAGCAGCAATTCTCCCATTGCGCGCATCACGAAAAACAGCATAAAACCGATGATCATATAAACAAAGATGATCGACGGCCCGGCGAGGCTGATGGTTTTCCCGGAGCCCATAAACAGGCCGGTACCGATAGCGCCACCAATGGCAATAAGTTGAATATGACGGTTTGTGAGATTGCGCCGCAGCGACTGTTCAGACGAAGCCTCTTCGTCGGCAACGACTTTTACCTGATCTACCATGTTTTTTTCTTCCTGTACCTGTCTGTGTTGTTCAGGCTCTACGGCCTTTGGTGTGTCTATGATACGACGATCCCGTTATCAGGACTCATCGATATTAGGTAAGAATTGGCGGGATGAATACTAAGATTTAGATATAATGTTAATTTTATGTTTAAAGTGAGTGTCATATCACTCTGATAGCGCGAATCAGCTCACAAAAATACGCGCAAGCGCGCTATTTGCAAGATAAAATATCGACATCGGTATAACTATAGCTTTTCACGCTATTTTTCTGCTCCCCCCAAGGCTGAGGGGAACAGAAGTCACTGCTTACAGGATTTCAAGCAGCTCAACGTCGAATACCAGCGTGCTGAACGGAGGAATGGACGCACCCGCGCCACGCTCACCGTAGGCCAGTTCCTGAGGGATAGTCAGCTCCCATTTGGAACCCACCGGCATCAGGGTCAGCGCTTCAATCCAGCCAGGGATAACGCCGTTAACCGGGAATTCAGCCGGTTCACCACGGGCAACGGAGCTGTCAAACACGGTACCGTCGATCAGCTTACCGGTGTAGTGCACGCGTACACGGTCGGTACGTGCCGGAATAGCCCCTTCGCCCTGCGTCAGAACGCGGAACTGCAGACCGGATTCAGTGCTGTTTACACCGTCTTTCTCACGGTTTTCTTCCAGATATTTGACGCCATCAGCAGCCATAGACTGGAAACGCTCACGACGGACCGCATCAGCACGTTCGTGGATTTCACGCAGCGCACGGTGAACAACGTCAACCGGCACAGCTGGATGTTTGCCTTCCAGCGCGTCAGCAATACCCGCAACCAGCGCTTCAGGCAACAGCCCTTCCAGACCGGATTCGCTCAGCTGCTGTCCTACCTGCAAACCAATGCCGTAGCTTGCTTGCGCTTCGATAGTGTCAAAAGTCGGGGTGGCCATCATATTTCCTTTCATCGGAGGTAAAGTAGCGGGCAGCATAGCAGCCATGCCGCATCCGGTAAAACTTTGTCTCGGGAACAGATGACAAATCGCGAGGAAACATAAACAATAGGAATATCCCGCGTTGACGTCACGAAAGCGGGCATGAAGGCAAATATCATAGAATCAGGCATCTATACTCTATGATTCAGGAACGAGACGCGGAGCAGGAGGAAAGCCATGCCCGGGCGCTTTGAATTAAAACCAACCCTGGCGAAAATCTGGCATGCACCGGACAATTTTCGCATTATGGACCCGCTACCGCCTATGCATCGCCGCGGCATTATTGCTGCCGCTATCGTGCTGGTGATAGGTTTCCTGCTCCCTTCCAACGATACCAGCGATACTCCTGCGGTCACACGTGATGCCCAGTTGGATCTCCAGTCGCAATCTCAGCCACCCACTGAAGCTCAGCTGCAGGCGCAGCTGGTCGCCCCGCAAAACGATCCGGGTCAGATGGCACCGGTCGCACCGGAACCCATCCAGGAAGGCGATCCCGATGCGCAGCCGCAAGCCCAGCAGTCCCAGCCTCAGACGCAGCCTTTTCAGCCCGATAGCGGGATTGACCAACAATGGCGTACCTACCGTGTAGACTCCGGAAAAACGCTCGCCCAGGTGTTCCGTGACCATAATCTTCCACCGACCGATGTGTATGCCATGGCGCAGGTTGAAGGTACCGGAAAACCGCTGAGCAACCTGAAAGACGGTCAGATGATACAAATCAGGCAGAATGCCAATGGCGTGGTCACGGGGTTAACCATCGATACCGGCAACGGCCAGCAGGTGCTGTTTACCCGCCAGCCTAACGGCAGCTTTATTCGCGCACGTTAAATGTACTGATTGCCGGGTGGCGACTTCGCCTTACCCGGCCTACGGCTCCCGCGATTGTAGGCCTGATAAGCGGTAGTGCCATCAGGCGTTACCGCTTCACCTTATTCACCCACCAAATCCCCGAACAGACCAGCACCAGCGCCACTGCGTATTTCCATTCGAGAATGTTCTCACCAAGAAAAATCGACGACAGCACCGCACCAGAGACCGGGATCAGGAAGTTAAACGGCGCGATCATTCCCACGCGGTTGTATTTGAGCAGAATACTCCACAGTGCGAACGCCACTGAGGAGAGCAGCGTCAGGTAGCCCAGAATCGCCACCGATGCAGAGCCGTGGACGGTAAGTGTTCCGCCAAAAGCGTAGCCACCGATAACCAGAGCCAGACCGCCCATCCCCAGCTGATACCCCGTCATTACCGTCGGGTCAACCGTCTGCGAAATACGTTTTCCGTACAGCGTAGCGGCAGAGAGAATAAAGGCCGCCAATACCACTGAACCGTCTCCTAACAGGGTAAAGCTAAAATCCATCAGCCCACTGTTAAAATTCACCACCATCACGCCAGCAAAGCCCAGAATGCAGCCCAACGCTTTGTTGTAGCTCAGCTTGTCGTTCTGATAGATAAAGTGGGCCAGCAGCACACTAAAGAACGTTCCGGTGGCGTTCATGATTGAGCCTTTCACACCCGTGGTGAAGGCCAGACCAATATAGAAGAAGATGTATTGCAGCGAGGTTTGCGTCAGCCCCAGCAGCGTAAGCTGACCAAATTGACGCGGACTTAACCTGCCAATGGGTTTGCGCTGCGCCATCGCCAGCAGTAGCAGCAATAACCCCGCAAACAAAAATCGGTATCCGGCAAAAACAATCTTTGACGGAATATCATCGGTGGCAATCTGGAAAATCTCATATCCGCTTTTAATCGCCGGATAGGCGCTCCCCCACAGCAGGCAGCAAAATGCCGCGCTCAGGTAGACCACGTTTTTACGCGCGAACAGAGGTTGGTGCGTTGTGTCCATGCCATCACCACTTTGAAATTGTGTTTTATTTTTATGATTATCGCGAAAAGGATAAAGAATAGCCAGAGCGAAAAACAGGAGGGCAGAAAAGCAAAACGCCGGCACAAGGCCGGCGCTTTTACGCGGTTTTTAGAATAAAAACTTATTCTGCAACTACGTTTACAGTCAGCTTAGCAAACACTTCGCTGTGAACCTGGAAGCTCACTTCGTGCTCGCCAGTGGTACGCAGAACGCCGTTCGGCAGACGAACTTCGCTCTTAGCCACTTCAACGCCAGCTGCAGTTACAGCGTCAGCGATGTCGCGAGTACCGATGGAACCGAACAGTTTACCTTCGTCGCCTGCTTTAGACGCGATGGTTACGGTTTCCAGTGCATTGATTTTCTCAGCGCGAGCTTCAGCAGCAGACAGAACGTCAGCCAGTTTGGCTTCCAGTTCAGCGCGACGTGCTTCGAAGAATTCAACGTTTTTCTTGGTAGCAGGAACAGCTTTACCCTGTGGTACCAGGAAGTTACGAGCGTAGCCCGCTTTAACGTTAACCTGATCACCCAGGCTACCCAGGTTTGCTACTTTATCAAGCAGAATAACTTGCATTACCTTATCCTCTTAAAGTCGTTAATAGACAGCGGCCGATTACTGATGACGATCGGTATACGGCAGCAGGGACAGGTAGCGAGCGCGCTTGATGCAGCGAGCCAGCTGACGCTGGTATTTTGCACGAGTACCGGTGATACGGCTCGGGACAATTTTACCGCTTTCGGTAATGTAGTTTTTCAACGTTGCGATGTCTTTGTAATCAATCTCAACAACGCCTTCCGCGGTGAAACGGCAGAACTTGCGACGACGGAAATAACGTGCCATATGGCTAGTCTCCAGAATCTATCAATTCAATCTGCTCGGCATGCAGAACCATTTTGCTCAGGCCGTTCTTTGCCTTGTGGCAAGAAATGAACCCCTGAACAGTTACTGCGCTACCGACCGTTATACTGTGAGTAATGGCCTGGTTTTCGTGTCCGCTAATAATAACGGGCATTTGGCACCACGCCTGCCGGTGGAAACCGGCTTCCTCCTGCACAGAACGATGCTCAAGCACGAACTGGCAATGAGGAATTCCTGATGGGCTGACCTTGCGAAGCGGCGTCCTGCACACTGTGCCAGATAACACCAAACGGTTGGTCATCAGAAATTACTCTTCAGAATCCCCAGCTTCAGCATCATCTGCGGTTTCGTTAGCGAAATCATCGCGACGTTCACGACGCTCGTCTTTCGCTTTAACCATCGGAGATGCTTCGGTAACAGCGTGCTTAGTACGCATTACCATGCTACGGATAACGGCATCGTTGAAGCGGAAGTTTGTTTCCAGCTCATCGATAACTTCCTGCGGCGCTTCAACGTTCAGCAGAACGTAGTGAGCTTTGTGCAGTTTGTTGATCGGGTAAGCCAGCTGACGGCGGCCCCAGTCTTCCAGACGGTGGATCGTGCCTTCTGCTGCAGTGATTGCACCAGTGTAGCGTTCGATCATACCCGGAACCTGTTCGCTCTGGTCAGGATGGACCATAAAAACGATTTCGTAATGACGCATCGAATTGCTCCTTACGGATTATTCAGCCTCCTGTCTGGGTCAGCCGAGGCCCATGGAGGCAAGGAACGTGTTAAAGGTCGGCTGAAAAATGACGCGTCATAATACTGGCGGTAGCAGGTAAACTCAAGGTGATTGTATGAATATTTATCAAACCGTCATTAATACATATCCACCAGCATTTTGACACTGATGCAAATCGAGACAATCACAATCATCGGTCGGATGACTTTCTTCCCACGCGTCAGCACCACCGAGGCTCCAAGACGCGCACCGAGAGATTGCCCAACGAACATCACCAGTCCCAGCGACCAGATCATTTTACCGCCGAAAATGAAGAACAGAATCGAGGCGATGTTCGACGCCAGGTTAATAAAGTTGGAGTGAATTTGCGCCTTATCGATGCCGTATCCCCATAACGTGATATAGCAGAGCGTATACAAGGAACCGGCCCCTGCGCCGAGAAAACCGTCATAAAAACCTACGCACCCACCGCCGATAAGTGAAAAGAGAAACAGCGATACCTGCTGCTTTCTTTTTGGTTCGCTCAGGTTAGGGGCAAAAATAAAGTAGATGGCGACGGTAATTATCAGCACCGGCAGCAGCTTTTTTAGCAGGTCCGGCTCAATGAACTGAATCAGTGTGGTACCCAGCGCGGAACCGATAAAGGCAGATAAGAACACATACTTGTGTTCCTGCACGTTGATCTGCCCCCGGCGCAAAAAGTAAATCCCAGAGGTGAGTGAACTACCCAAGGCCTGAATTTTATTGGTCGCCAGCGCATTGGCCGGCGGTAAACCGGAGATCAACAATGCGCCAATTGAAAGAAACCCACCGCCCCCTGAAACCACATTAATAAAACCCGCCACCAGCGCAACCATAAACATAATCACGAAGTAGCTGAAATCCATGAATGAAGTATCCATAAGCTTTTGCCTTATAATCATGAAGTTATATTCTTTTTCAGCTCACTATAAACGGCGTACCCTTCCGGTTAAATTGACCATTTGGTAAGAGCTTATGCCGGGGAAACAGGAATTTTTTAACCGTAGCGGAAGGTATCAGTTGATTGTTAATTAAAGAAAAGACGGCTATGCGGTAATTTTTTGAACAACTGCATCAGAAATGGTCGCTATCGACTCTGTCGGTTGTGGTTAAAATTAAATCAGAAGTTATCCACTCACAGGAGAGCGCTAACCAGAGACCGCGGTCGAGGAGGTACCTATGCGAACCCGTGTGTTGACCCTTTTGGCCGTGCTATTGCTTAGTGCAAATGCAATGGCAGCCATTGAAATTACCCACCGTCAGGCCAGGAATATGGATGATGTGCAGAGCTTAGGCGTGATTTACATAAACCATAACTTCGCCACTGAAAGTGAAGCAAATCAGGCCCTGAATGAAGAAACAGATGCGCAAGGCGCCACCTACTACCACGTGATCCTCACCAGGGAACCCGGAAGTAACGGAAATATGCACACCAGCGCGGATATTTATCGCTAGCTACCCAGAAATAACCAACGAGAACATTGCCACAGTTTGACTTGCCCCCTTGATTGGGCAATGCCGATCAGTTAAGGATCGGTTGACCGATCCTTAATCTGCGGCACTATAACGGCTTCCACAACAGGGAGCCGTTTTCTTTATGCCACTTCTCAATGACCTGCTCGATTTCAGCGACCATCCGCTGATGCCGCCCCCTTCTGCACAACTTTTTGCTGAGCACCTTCCCGTCGAATGGATACAACACTGCCTGACGCTTTCTGCACATGCGACTGTTCGCCGCCGTCGTTTACCGGGTGACATGGTTATCTGGATGGTGGTGGCTATGGCCTTCTTCCGCAATGAGCCGATTACCGATGTGGTTCGTCGTCTGAACCTGAGCGCTGATGGCGAAGCAGGGATGAACCTGCTGGCTCGCAGCGCTGTTACCCAGGCGCGTCAGCGTGTGGGTGCCGCCCCTGTGAAATGGCTCTTCCGCCAGACCGCACAGACATGGGGCGCAGAACGTTACCTGAAGGATGGCTGGCATGGCCTGCAACTTTTCGCCATCGATGGCGCGCAGTTCAGGACACCTGATGAACCTGAGCTGCGTGAACATTATGGTTCTGCCAATACATCCACTGAGCGGCAGAGCGCATATCCGGTTATGCGTCTGGTGGCGTTAATGAACCTGAGCAGTCACATTCTGCTGGATGCCGCGACCGCGCCTTACCGGCGGAGCGAAACACTGCTGGCCCACTCAATGCTCACTACCATCCCGGATAACTCCATTACGCTGTTTGACAAGTTGTTCTACAGCGCAGACCTGCTGCTGACGCTGAACCGGCAGGGGAGTAACCGTCACTGGCTGTTGCCCGCCCGTAAGGATATGGCGGCAGAAACGGAAACCAGTTATGACGCAGGAGACAGACTGCTGAAGCTGAAAGTGTCGCAACAGGCACGGAAAAAGAATCCTTCACTGCCGGAGTACTGGTATGCCCGTGCGGTGACTTATGGGGTGAACGGTGTGGAGAAAACGGTGCTGACATCGCTTCCGGCGGACTGCTATAAAGCGAAGGAGGTAGCGGAGCTTTACCACTCGCGATGGGAAATCGAAGTCGGGTTCAGAAACCTGAAAAGCAGCCTGCTGAACAATGCCCTGGTACTGAGAAGCCGTAAGGTTGAGCTACTGGAACAGGAAGTCTGGGGCATGTTGCTGGCCTATAATCTGATACGGCGTGAGGCAACAAAAGCAGCGGAGAAACACAAAAAAGCGGCGTCAGAAATCAGCTTTAAGTTCGCGTTCCAGTTTATCGCGACGGAAATGATAGTGCTGGGAAATACAGCGTCGCCAGGGACCATCCCGAAAAGGCTGGAACATCTGCGTGGGAATTTGGAAGCGTTGTTCATAACAAAACGCCCCCGACCAGCAAGGCCGAGGGCGGTTAAGATATCAAAAACCCGTTATCCGGTGAAACGCAGTGCAGCTCCGCTTAAGTGAACGGCATTGCCCTTGATTGGGGGCTTTTTTTACAGTAAAACGCCGCCGAAGCCAGACCGATAACATCCCCTTAAAGATTTAGCTCCGGGGCATTTTTCTTACTTCTGCCCGTAATAGGCGTTCGGACCGTGCTTACGCATGAAGTGTTTATTCATCAGGTAATCATCGATGGGATTAAGCCCGGGGTTAATGCCGCGCGCAATCCACGCCATCTTTGCCACCTCCTCCATCACCACCGCATTATGCACCGCATCCTCGGCATCTTTACCCCAGGCAAACGGGCCATGCTGATAGACCACAATGCCCGGCGTATGTAACGGCTCAACGTCGGCTAGCGTTTCTATGATCACCTTTCCTGTGTTCAGCTCATATTCGCCCTGCACTTCTTCTTCCGTTAATGCCCTGGTGCAGGGAATATCGCCAAAAAAGTAATCCGCATGGGTGGTTCCCAGCGCCGGGATCGCCTGCCCCGCCTGCGCCCATGCTGTGGCGTGGGTAGAGTGGGTATGCACTACGCCGCCAAGCGATGGATAACGCTGATACAGCGCCAGATGAGTCGCGGTATCAGAGGAAGGGCGATAGCCACCCTCCACCACTTTCCCTGACATATCCACCACCACCATATCGTCTACTGTCATATGCGTATAGGCGACACCGCTGGGCTTGATTACCACCTGCCCGCGTTCACGGTCGATAGCGCTGACGTTGCCCCAAGTAAAGGTCACGAGGCCATAGCGCGGTAGATCCATATTGGCTTCGAACACCTGCTGTTTGAGTTTTTGCATTACGCCGCCTCCACCAGACCTGCGCTTGCCATTCGGGCCTTCACCCAGTCACGCGCTTTCGCCACTTCCGCCGCCGGGTCGTCAGTGGTTTCACTCCACATCTCAATCAGATAGGGTCCGCAATAGCCACTCTGCTTGAGCGTCTCAAAACAACGCTCGAAATCGACAACGCCCTCGCCAAACGGTACGTTCTTGAATACGCCGGGTTTAGTGTCTTTCACGTGTACGGCGACGATGTGTCCGATTCCGGCCTGTAGCTCCATCTGTACGTCGTTATCCCACGCCGACAGGTTGCCGATGTCTGGGTAGAGCTGGAACCACGGGTTATTCAGGTAGTGCGCGTAGCCTAGCGCCTTGCTGATCGAGTTCATCAGCGGGTAATCCATGATCTCCATCGCCAGCGTCACCTGTGCGCGGCTCGCCATCTCGACGCTCTCTTTCAGCCCGTCGCGAAAACGCCGACGCGTCTCGTTGTTGGCTTCTTGATAGTAAACGTCATAGCCCGCCAATTGGATGACTCGAATACCGACGTCCTGGGCGAACTGGATCGCTTTACGCATGATCTCCAGCCCCTGCGCACGTACCACGTCATCTTCACTGCCGAGCGGGAAGCGACGATGGGCGCTCAGGCACATCGACGGTACCCGCACGCCGGTTTCGGCAACGGCGTTAACCAACGTCAGACGCTGCTCACGGCTCCAGTCGAGACGCGCCAGGCGAGCGTCGGTTTCATCTACTGACATCTCAACGAAGTCAAAACCCAGCGTTTTCGCAAGCTGTAGCCGCTCCATCCAGCACTCTCCGGCGGGGAGTGCTTTCTCGTAGATGCCGAGCGGAATTTGTTTCGACAGCATAATTGCTCCTTAGCCCCACAGCTGGGCAATAGAGCGTTTAAACTGACGCGCGGCTTCAACCGGGGAAGCGGCATCGCGAATGCTGCGACCCGCGATAAAGACGTGAATCGGAATGCCTTTGAACAGCGGCAGATCTTCCAGCGCCAGGCCACCAGTCACCGTGACCTTAAAGCCCATATCAGACAGACGTTTGATCGCACTGATATCCGCGTCACCCCACGCCACACCTGCAGCCTGCGCATCGCGACTGCGGTGATACACCACCTGTTGAATGCCCGCTTCACGCCACTCCTGCGCTTGCTCCCAGGTCCAGTAGCCGGTCAGTTCAATCTGCACGTCGCCATTGAACTCTTTCGCCACGTCCAGCGCACCTTTGGTGGTATTGATATCTGCACAGCAGATAACTGTCACCCAATCCGCGTTGGCTTCAAAACACATGCGGGAGAGAATTTTTCCCGCGTCGGCGATTTTGGCGTCTGCCAGCACGATTTTATGCGGATACAGCGCTTTCAGGTCGCGAACCGCACGCACGCCTTCGGCAACACAAAGAATGGTACCCACTTCAATAATGTCTACTTCATCGGCAATCAGGCGTGTCGTTTCATACGCGGAAGACATGGATTGGTTATCCAGCGCAACCTGCAACATAGGTAATGACATTTTGGTGTTCCTTTTAAACAGCCGCCGCGGTGGCGTTATCAATTAAATCCAGCACTTCCTGCGCGGTGCGGCAGGCACGTAAACGGTCAAAGTTAGCTTCATCGTCAAACAGGTTAACGATCTGCATGATGCCCACTTCTTGATGGGTGTTGGCGTCAACAGCCGCCATCGTTATCAGGATATCGACAGGGTCGTTATCTTCATGGTTGAAGACCAGCGGCGTTTTCAGGGTCACCAGCGCAAAACCGGTTTTCTTCACACCTTCTTCTGGGCGCCCGTGCGGCATCGCCAGACCCGGCGCTATAACAAAATAGGGACCATGTTGGGCAACGCCATCCAGAATGGCCTGGTAGTAGCGCGGCTCAACCACATCAGCCTTAACCAGCAGATCAACGCCCAGCTTGACCGCCTCCTGCCAGGTGCTGGCCTCGGCCTGTAATAGGATCGCGTTATTGTCCGCCAATGAATCTCGTAATTTCATATGGCGTCCTTACTTCACATCTTGTGGGAAATGCGCGTTGATCACTTCCAGCAGCTTTGGACCAAAGTCAGCGGGCGACAGCATGTTACGTACACCCACCACGTATTTATTGCCGGTAACGGTAATCTCACCGGCGATGTGGGTGGAGGCGATGATGATATCCGCGCCGCTCAGTTCACTTTTGTATTCACCCACCGCGCAGCTGTTCACCGTGTGGTCGATATTTGACTGGGTTAAAAACTGGTCCACTTTCATTTTCATAATCATGGAGCTGCCTTGCCCATTACCACATACAGCCAGAATACGTACGGTCATAATCGGAACTCCTTATTAAGCAGACTGTTCTGCCAGTTGTTTTTCTGCGTCTTCCTCAGCGCGCAATGAGCGTCCTGCGAAAAACATATAAGCCAGTGCAATCACAATAATGACGGCCATAAAAATCAGCCCTATGGAGGCGAAGCCCTGCATCATCGGCGGTGCCAGAATTGACCAGTCCGCCATGCCCATCCAGGCGCTCATGCCGGTGAGTTTCACCGCCCAAACGCAGCCGAAGATTTCAATCATTCCCATCACCAGGCAAATCTTGAGCGCAGCACGCCAGCCGCCAAAGTGATTAGCAAACACGCCGATAGTGGCGTTAGAGAAGAACATCGGGATAAAGCCCGGAATGATCAGAATGGAGGAACCTACGCCGACAAGGATGCCGACGGCGATCAGCTGACCGATGGTGCCCCACATAAAGCCCCAGACCACAGCATTCGGCGCGAAGCTATAAATAGCCGCACAGTCGATGGCCAGTACCGCCCCAGGGATCAGGCGTTGGGAGATACCGTTAAAGGCCTCAGAGAGTTCGGCGACAAACATGCGCACGCCCTGGGTAATAATGAAAATGGCCACCGCAAACGAGAAGCCGGTTTGCAGGATATAGACCGTCCAGTGGGTTTTCCCCGCCATCGCCTGCACCACATCGATACCGAAAGAGAGCAGGATCGCACCGAAGAAAATGGTCATCACAATCGCTGTCGAGACGATATTGTCGTGGAAGATATTCAGCCAGCCTGGCAGCTTGAGGTCTTCAACGCTTTCCTCTTTTTTGCCCAGATACGGTGCGATTTTATAAGCAATCCACGACGCAAACTGCTGCTGGTGCCCGATAGAGAAGCCGCAGCCATCAGTCACTTCCTGCGTCGGCTTGTACATCATGTTTGAAGTGATGCCCCAGTAAAGCGACACCAGCACCGCAGTGCAGATAATGGTGGTCCACATGGAATAGCCGAAGATATAAAACGAGACCGCAATCAATCCCGCCTGCTGGAACATGATGTGCCCGGTCAGCATGATGGTGCGAATCCCGGTAATCCGTCGTAGCAACACGTAACAGATGTTCAGCGCCAGCGCTAACAGCACCGCATAGCCCACCCAGCTATAAGCGTCGCCCATGCGTTCGATGGTTGCCATCATTGAGGCGTAGGTATCGGAAATCGCCCCGTTGATGCCATAAACCTCAGACATCTTCGCCACTACCGGTTTGAACGTGCTGGTGAGAATGCCGGACCCGGCCTGCAGCAGCATAAAGCCGATGATCGTTTTGATAGTGCCCTTGATGATAACGCTGACACTTTTACGCAGCAGGATGTAACCGAGGCAGGTCACAATACCCAACAGCAGCGGGGCGTTGGTCATGACCTGATTAAAGAACACGGTAAAGATGTTGTAGAGGATCTCCATAACGATCTCCAGTAGACGAAGTTGCTGAACATTCATTACAGATGCCCAGGATATTGTGCCCTCACTTTAGTTTTCAAAAGTAATCACATCAAGATTGAATTTGATTAAATGTGATGCAGTACGCAAATTATTCACTTACGAATGAAATGGTTTTTCCCACATTCAATCAAACGAAAATAAAATCAATAAAAACAATTAAATATGATTATTAATTAATGAGAGGGCACTTTATCTTATTGCAATATTTATCGAGAGCGTCTCTTTTTGTTGAAAAAACACGCATTGCCATTTTGATAAAATGGTGTCAGGATTAATCAAAATAAGTCACAATTTGATTCAACTTGAACAAACCTGAAGGTAAATGCGATGAGTAAAGTAAAAAGTATCACGCGTGAATCATGGATCCTGAGCACATTCCCGGAGTGGGGCAGCTGGCTAAACGAAGAGATCGAACAAGAACAGGTTGCACCAGGCACCTTTGCGATGTGGTGGCTGGGCTGTACCGGAATTTGGCTGAAATCGGAAGGCGGGACTAACGTCTGCGTTGATTTTTGGTGCGGAACAGGCAAGCAGAGCCACGGTAATCCACTGATGAAAACAGGCCATCAGATGCAGCGTATGGCAGGCGTGAAGAAACTCCAGCCAAACCTGCGCACCACGCCGTTTGTTCTCGATCCTTTCGCTATTCGCCAGATCGATGCCGTTCTCGCCACGCACGATCATAACGATCATATCGACGTGAACGTTGCTGCCGCCGTCATGCAGAACTGTGCCGACGATGTGCCGTTTATCGGACCACAAACCTGTGTGGATCTGTGGGTGGGTTGGGGCGTGCCAAAAGAACGCTGCATCGTGGTGAAGCCAGGCGACGTCGTTAAAGTAAAAGATATTGAAATCCATGCGCTCGACGCGTTTGATCGTACGGCATTAATCACCTTGCCTGCGGATCAAAAAGCGGCAGGTATCCTGCCTGACGGCATGGATGCACGTGCGGTTAACTACCTGTTCAAAACGCCGGGCGGTACGCTATATCACAGCGGTGATTCTCACTACTCCAACTATTATGCAAAGCACGGCAACGAGCATCACATCGACGTCGCACTTGGCTCCTACGGTGAGAACCCGCGCGGTATCACCGACAAAATGACCAGTTCCGATATGCTGCGTATGGCAGAAGCGCTGAACACCCAGGTGGTTATCCCCTTCCACCATGATATCTGGTCAAACTTCCAGGCCGATCCACAGGAGATCCGTGTTCTTTGGGAGATGAAAAAAGACCGGCTGAAGTATGGCTTCAAACCGTTTATCTGGCAGGTTGGCGGCAAGTTCACCTGGCCGCTGGACAAAGATAATTTTGAGTATCACTACCCGCGCGGCTTTGAAGACTGCTTTACCATTGAACCGGATTTACCGTTTAAATCCTTCCTGTGATTGCAGTTAAAATGCCGGGTCTTCCCGGCATTTTTACCCATTTATCTTAGTATTTTCAGGCTATTTCAAATATCATCTTTTCAAATCAATTTGTATCGGAATAGCTCATGACTGAAGCACAAAGACATCAAATATTGCTGGATATGCTGGCGCAATTGGGCTTTGTTACCGTTGAGAACGTGATTGAACGTCTGGGAATCTCACCCGCCACAGCGCGCCGGGATATCAATAAACTCGACGAAAGCGGCAAGCTCAAGAAAGTCCGTAACGGTGCAGAAGCCATTACCCAGCAGCGCCCACGCTGGACCCCAATGAATCTGCATCAGGCGCAAAACCACGACGAAAAAGTGCGGATTGCCAAAGCCGCTTCCCAGTTAGTGAACGCGGGTGAAAGTGTCGTGATCAACTGTGGATCAACGGCGTTCCTGCTTGGCCGCGAAATGTGTGGCAAACCGGTGCAAATCATCACCAACTACCTGCCGCTGGCGAATTTTCTGATCGACCAGGAGCATGAAAGCGTGATCATCATGGGGGGGCAGTACAACAAAAGTCAGTCCATCACGCTGAGCCCACAAGGCAGCGAGAATAGCCTGTATGCCGGACACTGGATGTTTACCAGCGGTAAAGGACTGACCGCTGACGGACTGTATAAAACCGATATGCTCACCGCGATGGCTGAACAAAAGATGCTTAACGTGGTCGGCAAACTGGTGGTGCTGGTTGATAGCAGCAAGGTCGGTGAGCGCGCGGGCATGCTGTTCAGCCGTGCCGATCAAATCGACATGCTGATTACCGGCAAAAATGCGAACCCTGAGATCCTGCAACAGCTGGAAGCACAGGGCGTGACTATTCTGCGCGTTTAGAGGTGTTGGCGGAAAAACGCGACTGTCGCCGCCAGCGCTTCTGGCGTGATGCGATGCCGTACGCCTGCTTCCCACAGGCAGGTCAGAGAGTTGTCCAGACCTGCCTGGATTAGCGCCTGTTGTAAGCGGAAGGTTTCCACTGCCGGCACCACGTCGTCATCCTGGCCATGCCACAACAGCAGCGGTCTGTCGGCAAGGCGCTCTAGTTGATGCGTTACCTCCCAGTCAGCCAGTGGCGCGACAATCGCATCAAATTCCGCCTGCTGCTCCGTCGTCTGTACCAATACTGGCGGAAAAAGCGTATGGGCAAGTCGGGTAAAATAGCCCGATCCCATCAGGCAGGCTGCACATTTCACCTCGGGATGGCGCGCCATAATGCCCAGCGTTGTCATACCCCCCATAGATGCCCCTGCCACGGCAAGACGTTCATCCAACAGCCAATTTTCAGCCACCAGCGCCGCACGTAACGCCGTAAATTCCTGCATGTTTTGCTGCAATATCTGCCAGAAGCGGTGCATTCTTTCCTGCGCATTACCGTGGAAGCGCGTGCCATGATCGGGCGCATCGGGCATGATGACCCGAAACCCGGCCTGTGCCAGTGCAACGGCAAAATAGCTGTAGACCAGACTGGAAGAGGTAAACCCGTGATAGACGATAACGCAGGGGAGTGAAAGGTCGTGTTTATTCGTGGGAAATGCGTGCAGGACAGGGATCCCCGCCAACTGTCGTGTTTCAATTTCTATCATATGTCGCCTCTTTTTTTCTGGTATGCCATGGCGAAATACTTAACGCAAGTGAATGTGTGCGGCAATGATTCATAATGTTGAGAACTGGGTTACGCTTTCGCAACATTTTCATTCGAAAATCGCGTGAGAGATAACAATTCGGGAACATTCCCCCTAAAGGGAAATTAATAAGGCACTACACTATGGCTATCAGGAAACGAGATAGAGTTATGCGTCGGTTTGCCTCTTTGATGCTGGTGATGTTGTTAAGCGCCTGTAGCGTGCTGCAGGGCACGCCACAACCGGCACCGCCCGTCGCCGATCACCCACAAGAAATCCGCCGTGACCAGAGTAATGGGTTACAGCGATTGGGGGTTGTGAGCGCGTTGGTAAGAGGTTCTCCAGATGATGCGCTGGCAGAGATCCGCGCCAAAGCCGCTGCGGCTAAAGCTGATTATTACGTTGTCTTATTAGTCGATGAGACCATCGTAACAGGCCAATGGTATTCACAAGCCATTTTGTATCGTAAATAACATTGGGTTGAAATTTAGTCAGTTTTACATTGCTTTGCGCCCCTATGCGTTTTCCTGTGCACAATAAACCAACAGCAGGGAGCTGGAGGTTTATTCTCGCGATGGAATGCCCTGCCACGTGTAGGGGTACGAATAATGGAGCTGACGATGAAACAATCACTAGCCTTATCCTCACTGCTGCTTTCTGCTGGAATGGTGGATACCACGGCACAGTCTGCCGAGTTCGCCAGCGCTGACTGCGTAACGGGTCTCAACGAAATTGGCCAGATATCTGTCAGTAACATTGCGGGAAATCCGCAGGATGTGGAGCGTGTTGTGGCGTTAAAAGCGGATGAGCAAGGTGCCTCATGGTACCGGATTATTCAGATGTACGAAGAACAGCAGCCCGATAACTGGCGCGTACAGGCCATACTTTATGCATAACAGATTGCCGGATGGCGTAAACTTATCCTGGCTACAACGAACGTAGGCAGGATAAGACGCGCCAGCGTCGCCATCAGGCATATTATTACCGTAATCCCCCCGTTGCCCGCAGTAGCAAATCATTCTGTACCTGTTCAGACAACTTCATCCCGCCGCGCGTATCCAGCATCATCTGACACCAGGCCTGCGCCACGGGCGGAGACGCATAACGCAACATCTGCGTCCCGCAGCCGAGCAGGAACAGCTGCTGGGTAATTTCCCGTCCCAGCGCTTCACTGGGTTTGTGTAAATGCGGCTGTAGCTTACGCACCATTCGATCGTAATGCCTGTCTTGCCCTTTGACCTCGGCAAAGGCCTCGCTGAGCATGTCGACCATACCTGGTTGTTTCGCCAACACCCGCAACACATCAAGGCACATGATGTTGCCAGACCCTTCCCAGATGCTGTTGACCGGCATTTCACGGTATAAACGCGGCAGCTCACTCTCTTCGCAATAGCCTGCACCGCCGAGCACCTCCATGGCCTCTGCAACAAATGGCATACCGCCTTTGCAGATGGAAAACTTGGCCGCCGGGGTGAACAACCGGGCCCACAACGCTTCTTTCGCATCCGTTCGACGATCCCAGGCCCGCGCCAGGCGAAACAGTAGCGCGGTTTGACCTTCCAGTTGAAGCGCCATGCGGCTTAATACCTGTCGCATCATCGGTTGCTCAATCAACGGCTTGCTAAATACCTGGCGTTGATGCGCATGATAAATGGCGACAGAAAAAGCGCGTCGCATCATACTGTGGCTCCCCAGCGCACAGTCAAAACGCGTCATGCCGCCCATTTTCAGAATATGGCGAATACCTTCACCTTCTTCTCCCAGCAGCCAGCCCATCGCGTCCTGAAACTCAACCTCACAGCTGGCATTAGAGCGATTGCCTAGCTTATCTTTCAGGCGCTCAAGACGGATGGAGTTACGCTGGCCATCAGGTAAAAATCGCGGCACAAAAAAGCAGGATAAGCCGCCCCTGGCCTGCGCCAGCACCAGATGGGCGTCACTTTGCGGTACCGAGAAGAACCATTTATGCCCCACCAGCCGATACGCACCATCCGCCAACCGTTCTGCCTGAGTGGTATTGCTCAGCACATCCGAGCCACCCTGCTTTTCCGTCATCCCCATACCAATCAGCAGGCCGCGTTTTTGCCCGCCGGGCAGAAGATGAGAATCGTAGCGATCGCTACGCAGCGGCGTCAGCCAGTCATGAAATTGCGAAGGTAACATCTGGAGTAACAACGGCGTAGCGGCAAAGGTCATGGTCACCGGGCATAAGGTTCCCGCTTCCACCTGTGCATGCAGCATAAAACGTGCAGCTCGGGCAACAAACGTTCCCTGCCGCGCATCCTCTTCCCAGGCAAGATTATGCACGCGGTTGGCGCACAATCCCTGCATCAGTAAATGCCAGGCGGGATGAAAGCGCACATCATCCAACCGCTGCCCCTGCGGATCGTATCGCAGCAGTTCAGGCGGATACGCGTTAGCCAACCTACCCAGTTCAAGCGATTCTGCAGTGCCTAATTGCTGACCAATACTGGCGAGGAGATCGCTATCCCAGGCAGCGCCTTCGCGGTTGACTGCTTCACACAGTGCTCCATCCGATAGGTATAAGTTGCTGTTATTGAGTGGTACTGGTTGGTTAAAAACGGTATGCGTTTGCCAATGCATTGTGTCTCCCTCCATCAATGGCCATCGCCTTAAGTATGGTCAGAACCACACTCTCTGCGAAGGAGGGAGATCACAAAAGTACGTTTAGCCAGCAATGTAATGAGGAATAAAACGAGAAGTATCTTTCGTAATCAACGTATTGTCTTCACGGATCCCCATGCCGCAGGCTTCATCGTCGACGATCCAACTACCAATCAGCGTGTAGCTATCGCCAAAACGCGGCAGCGGCTGAAACGCCTGATAGATCATCGGTTCTTCTGCGTAGTCGCCATCAGCATGTTCAACAATCTGCTGCTGACCATTAAAAATGGTGACGTTGCCCCCCTCACGGGAAAATATCGGTTTGCGTACATAGCTTTCGCCGGGTGCAATTTTTGACGTTTCACCTTCGAACCAGGCTGGCAGGAGGTTTGGATGGTTGGGGAAGTATCGCCACAGCAGAGGCATCAACCCTTTGTTACTGAGCACGCTCTTCCACAGTGGTTCGACCCACTGTTCCCGGCGATGACGTAGCAACGGACCGTTATCGTCACGCATCATCCACTCCAGAGGATAGAGCTTAAAGGCGCGACGAATGACGTTGTCATCAAGATCCGTCAGCACACCGCCGACGCCAAGCCCCAGATCCTCAACATAAATAAACCGCGACGCTTGACCTGCCTGCTGCGCACAATCCTGCAAATACAGCACGGTGGTGCGATCTTCGTCGGAATCTTCACAGCAGCAGAAGTAAAACGGCTCCGGACTGTAAAGCTCACTAAAACGGGCGATCAGACGTTCCTGGATAGCGTTGTACTGGTCAGTGTCCCGCGGGATCGCCCCGCTGCGGCGAGCATCTTCCAGCCATAGCCACTGGAAATACGCCGACTCGTACAACGACGTTGGTGTATCAGCGTTGTATTCCAGCAGCTTGACCGGCGCATTGTTGCCACACCAGACAAAATCCATTCGCCCATACAGCGAAGGATCGCGATTGCGCCAGCTCTCAGCAATAACATCCCAGTACAGTGGGGGAATGGCCAATTGCTGAAGAATCTGCTCGTCCTTAACTGCTCGCTCAACGACGTCCAGACACATTTGATGCAACTCAGCAGTAGGCTTTTCGATCTGCTCTTCAATTTGCCGTAGCGTAAAGCGATAAGCCCGGCTTTCATCCCAGTAGATTTCGTTGTCGATAATGTGAAAATCAAAACCATGATCGTAGGCGATCTGGTCCAGATCCTGGCGAACAGGAATATCATGTCGTAACATCGTTAGCCTCCCCAGTGCCCGCGCGCGCTGGACGAACGCCCGTAACCCCCGCGAGAAACCGTCGAGACTTTCTTCGTCGTGTAGGCATGCGTCGTGGCGGTATCGTTTTTTCCGCTACCGGAACGCCAGGCATAGTCGCCTGAGGTCGTACGCCAGACGGGGCGGGAAACGTATGATGAGCCGCCACTGCTGTAAACATACTGCTCGTCACGATCTTTGCGAATCACCCGACTGAGCAAAAAACCGGTAAACACCGGCACCCAACTCTGATCGGTGCTATCGAGGTAGCAATCGCCAAACTGGGTCTGACAACTCGCCTTACTTAATTGCGTTGGCACTTTGCCATAGAACTCTGTCTTGGCATTGTTCCAGCCGTCCGCACACACGGTAGCGGTATTACCGTCATCAATACATTCGCTCACCGTGGAGTAAAACCGGCCGTCGCCGTCGTTGTCCGAGCCTGTATCATCCCCGCATCCCTTGAGGATAAAAAATGCTGCGCCGCCCATAATCGCCAGCGTCAGATACTTTCCACTGTAGCGACTGCGTTTTTTCTCAAAGGGATTCACCGGGCGATTCATTCGGGCGATCGCCGAATGACCTGTTCCCAATTTCTTTTGTCCGGATTTACGTTTTCTAGCCATGATCGTCCATTACCATGTCATACAGGCGGCATTAAAAATCCCGCCAGCCAGCGCAGCGGTTCCCATAAACAGTCCCGCAGCGGTGTTGTGGTTAATAATTTTTTCACTCAATGCTGGCATATATAAGCGTACACCACCGTAGATAATAAGCTGTATCACCAACGCAATACCGCCCCAGGCAAAATAATCAGGAATACTGACCGCGTTGATTGCTGCGCTGGATAAAGGAATAACGTAGCCCAGCAGCGTGCCGCTAAATGCCAGCGAGGCTGCCGTATTGTTATTTTTAATCAACTGCCATTCATTGTGCGGTGTTATCTTTGAATAGATAATAAGAAAAATTATCACCATGGCCACACCAATAAAAAAATAGGCACAAAAGGCCAGTAATGATTCCAGGATATGCATTGTTTTCGTCCCTGACGTTAACCAATAATATTAAGAGATGTTAATGGGATATCGACACCCAGCGCCCGTGAGAATATCCACTCTGGCTCGCCTTGTTCATTGAACGACTCTTCGCCGTTCAACAGCAGATATTCCCAGGTATCTGCTGTTACCTGTCGTTGGTAGCCCATGGTAAAGTTATGCACTTCCCACTTTGCATGCTGCTGATTCTCGACCTTTTCCAGCATGTAAACTGGCTCAATATTCCCCGGTTCTTCGTCATTAAAAAAACGCTGCCAGTGCTGACCCTGCCAGAAAAGCGCTGGCATGCCGATCTCTGCCGGGCTAATGGCGGACTGCCAGTGTTTTTTCTGAGTTAAGCCATAGCTTTCTTCATACACAAACAGTTTGATATCGTCGATATCATCCATATCTGACCCGCCGGTAGTATTGATTTGCAGAAATTCCTCGCCCGAGGTGTAGTAGCGGAAAATCTGGCTTCCACCGCCCAAATTAATATGGCTGATTGCCGCAACGGTATACTCCTCGCCGGGCAACACCACCAACAAATCCTCTTCTAACAGGCGAAACGCCAGTGTGTCGAGCGTAAACCCTGCGCTCAAATGTAGGCCCAATGGGCCACGAACGGGCGTAGCGGCCTCTGCAGTGCCAAATATACGCTGTAAAAAAGTCGACATCGTTATCCCTTACTAACCTGCCAGCTAGCAATCTTTGCGGGCAGGCTTTGCCGTATAATTACTCGCCTTGCTGGCGTTGTAGTCGCGCCAGCACATCATGGGCAGAACTTTTGTTGGCAGCGCCAATGCCGACTTCAGCCAGTTTCTCGTCCAGATTACGTCCGTCAGCCACTTTCTCCAGCTGTGTTGCCGCATCCAGCCGGGCCTGTCTCTCTGCCTGACGTGTTTGCAGACGTTTTAGTGACTCTGCTGCCGTCGATACGCTGGAAGAAGCCCCGACTGTAGATGTTGTCACGGCCTGTTGAGCGCGCTGCATCGCTTCCGTTGCCTTAACCACCTCAAGCTGCTGTTCAAACTGGGCAATCCGCTGGCCCGTTGCGGTAACGGCCTTTTCAACGCCATCACGTGAGATTTCTAAGTTAGTAAGCACTTGCTGTTCAGCCGCAATCACATTCTCCAGACGCGCGATCTCTTCGGCGACTTCGTTAATTAACGACGGATTGACGTTTTTACTTAGCGCTTCCAGCGCCCGCGCTTCAAGAGTGGACTGACGTTCGCGCAGATCTTTCAGTTTGTCATTGCTCAGTTTCACGCGTGCCAACAGGTCAACTCGCGATTTCCCGGCTTTTTCCAGTTCATTTCTTGCGTCACGAATGTGTTGCTCCAGCATTCTGACGCCCTGTGCTTCTTCGATTGACTCTTCTGCCTGAGAAAGCACAGATTTGCCGAGGGTAAACAGGCTTTTCAAGATTCCCATCAACAGCGTTCCTTGTTATTCGTGAGTATATTCTTCAGTGATTTCCGCCAGATCTAGCGCGTTATCCACGAGCGTTGTCATTTCAAGCACCACGTCCTCTAATGTGGAGTTCAGCGACAGCGCACCAAATGCGACGTAGTATTCATCCTGCCGCACACGAGAAATGCCTACAGACGACAGTGGAAGCAGCTTTTGATTGCGTAATAAGAAAAGATTAAATGCGTCCTGATGCTGAATATTATTCACTGGGCAAATAACAGTTTCGATAATCATCTGGCGGGAGGTAAATAGAATACTGAGAAGTAAGTCTCCATAATCATTCATTTTAATAATCAATGACTGCTCATTACTTATAATATCTATATTTAAACCATGAAAATTAGTGAGCGCTTTAGTCAGCACCTGCGGGGTCCATGCCATATATAAATCCTGTATGTTATACTTAAATAAATATAAAAATATTTTCCTTCTCTTATTAGAATATCAGTTTTAGATAAAAAAAAGCCATCCGAAATTGGATGGCTTTTTCTGAAAACTAACGTTTATCCACGCTGGCGGACGGCCTCAAACAGGCAAATCCCCGTCGCAACAGAAACGTTAAGCGATGAAACGCTCCCCGCCATCGGAATACTGATCAGCTCATCACAATGTTCGCGGGTCAGACGACGCATACCTTCGCCTTCTGCGCCCATCACCAATGCCAGACGACCGGTCATTTTACTCTGGAACAGAGTATGGTCCGCTTCACCGGCGGTTCCGACGATCCAGATATTCTCTTCCTGCAGCATACGCATGGTACGTGCCAGATTGGTCACGCGGATCAGCGGTACGTTTTCAGCAGCACCGCAGGCTACTTTTTTCGCCGTGGCATTCAGCAACGCAGAACGATCTTTCGGTACGATAACCGCGTGCACACCGGCAGCGTCTGCGCTACGCAAGCAAGCACCAAGGTTGTGCGGATCGGTGACACCATCGAGGATCAAAAAGAACGGTTGATCAAGTGAGGCAATCAGATCCGGCAGATCGTTCTCCTGATACTGACGACCCGGTTTCACGCGGGCAATGATTCCCTGATGAACTGCACCCTCACTTTTCTCATCCAGGAACTGGCGATTCGCCAACTGGATGACAACACCCTGGGCTTCCAGGGCATGGATCAGCGGCAGCAGGCGTTTGTCTTCACGCCCTTTGAGAATAAAGACCTCCTGAAAGCGCTCAGGCGCACGCTCAAGCAGGGCCTGCACCGCATGGATGCCGTAAATCATTTCACTCATGAATGTACTCGTTAAGATAGTTTAAGTGTAACGCCGGACAACGCGTGGTCGCCCGGCTTACGGTTTATGGCTGTTATTGCGCGACGTTCTTTTTCGCCGCGCGCTTGGCTTTGGTGGCGGCCGCGATTTTAAGCGTTTTTGTCGAGGGCTTTTTCGCTTTTTTATCGCCTTTTTTCTCAGCCGTTTTTTTATCCGCCTGAGGTTTAGCTTTGCCTTTTTTCTCGCCGCGGAATGCGCTATCCGGTTCGAAATTCACCTTTTTTCCCGCCTGACGACGTCGGCCGGTGCTTTTACCCGTATCGCCTTTCTTCGCCTTTTCACGCGCAGTTTTACCCTCATTGCGCGGGGCACGTTCGCTGGAGATCAGGCTAAAGTCGATTTTACGCTCGTCCATGTTGACGGCTTCCACACGCACTTCGACGCGATCGCCCAGGCGATACATCTGACCGCTTGATTCACCGGTCAGGCGTTGCCCAACCTGATCGAAGCGATAGTAGTCGTTATCCAGCGAGGAGACATGCACCAGGCCGTCAATAAACAGTTCATCCAGGCGGACAAAGAAGCCAAAACCGGTCACACTGGCAATGACGCCTTTAAAGACATTACCGACCTGATCCAGCATGAAGTCACACTTCAGCCAGTCAGATACATCGCGCGTAGCTTCATCAGCACGACGTTCTGCCATAGAACAGTGCTGACCCAGTTGCAGCATCTCTTCCATCGAATAGTGGTAGCCACCGGTTTCCGTGGTATTGCCTTTGTGGCCCTGCTCCTGCGCCAGCAGATACTTGATCGCACGGTGCAAAGAGAGGTCCGGGTAACGACGGATCGGCGAGGTAAAGTGGGCATAAGACTGCAGCGCCAGACCAAAGTGACCGCGGTTTTCGGGATCGTAAATCGCCTGCTTCATCGAGCGCAGCAGCATAGTTTGCAGCATTTCTGCGTCAGGTCGATCGGCAATCGACTCCAACAACTCGGCGTAATCGCGCGGCTCGGGTTTGTTACCGCCCGGCAGCTCCAGTCCCAACTCCGCCAGCACGGAACGGAAGGAGGTAATCGCTTCAGTCGTCGGCTTGTCATGGATACGGAACAGTGCCGGCTCTTTGGCTTTCTCAACAAAACGTGCCGCTGAGATGTTCGCCAGGATCATGCACTCTTCGATCAGCTTGTGTGCGTCGTTACGCTGAGTCTGCTCAATGCGTTCAATACGGCGTTCGGCATTGAAGATAAACTTCGCTTCTTCGCTCTCAAACGAGATACCGCCGCGCTCTTCACGGGCTTTATCCAACACTTTGTAGAGATTGTGCAGCTCTTCAATGTGTTTCACCAACGGTGCGTATTGCTCACGCAGTTCCTCATCACCCTGCAGCATGTGCCAGACCTTGGTGTAGGTCAAACGCGCGTGGGAGCTCATCACCGCTTCATAGAATTTGTAGCCCGTCAGGCGCCCTTTCGTGGAGATGGTCATCTCACAAACCATGCACAGCCTGTCTACCTGCGGGTTCAGCGAGCATAACCCGTTGGAAAGGACTTCCGGTAGCATCGGTACAACCTGCGACGGGAAGTAGACGGAAGTCCCGCGGCTGCGCGCTTCCTGGTCCAGCGGGGTAGGCGGACGCACGTAATAACTGACGTCAGCGATAGCAACCCACAAACGCCAGCCACCGCCGCGTTTCTTCTCACAGTAGACTGCGTCATCAAAGTCACGCGCATCCTCACCATCAATTGTCACCAACGGCAAATCACGCAGGTCAACACGACCGATTTTGGCCTCTTCCGGTACTTCTTCTTTCAGCCCGGCGACCTGTTTAACGACTGCATCAGGCCAGATATAAGGGATTTCGTGCGTACGCAGGGCCATATCAACGGCCATGCTGGTACCCATGTTGTCACCCAGCACTTCAACAATTTTACCCACCGCTTTAGTGCGACGAGTCGGGCGCTGGGTCAGTTCAACCACCACCACAAAGCCCATGCGGGCGCCCATCACCTCTTCTGGTGGGATCAGGATATCAAAGCTGAGACGGCTGTCGTCCGGAACGACAAAACCTACGCCCGCATCGGTAAAGTAACGACCGACAATCTGACTGGTTTTCGGCACCAGTACACGCACAATACGCGCTTCGCGGCGGCCTTTACGATCCGCGCCCAGCGGTTGCGCCAGTACTTGATCGCCATGGATGCAGGTTTTCATCTGCTCACTGGAGAGATACAGATCGTCTTTACGTCCTTCGACGCGCAGAAAGCCGTAGCCATCACGGTGGCCAATAACGGTACCTTTCAGCAGGTCAAGACGCTCCGGCAGTGCGTAACACTGCCGGCGGGTGAAGACCAGTTGCCCATCACGCTCCATCGCGCGCAGGCGGCGACGAAGCGCTTCGAGCTGCTCTTCGCCTTCAATGTTGAGTTCAACGGCCAGCTCATCGCGGTTGGCCGGTTTTTCACGTTTAGTTAAATGTTCGAGGATAAATTCCCGGCTCGGGATGGGATTCGCGTATTTTTCTGCTTCGCGTTCCTGGAAAGGATCATGTGACATCGAGGTTCCTCCATTGTCAGCTCTGATGAAGATTTTCGTCACTCCACCAGCAATAATTTATATAGCGGTTGATTCTTTTCAACCAAATCAGCAAGTGTGTAGTTGTCCAGTTCCGTGAGAAAACTTTGCACTGCCTTAGAAAGCGCCTGTTTGAGTCGACAGGCAGGGGTAATGTGGCAAAACTCGCTGCTGCAGTTGACCAACGTCAACGGCTCCAGCTCGCGGACCACATCACCAATACCAATATCCTTTGCCGCTTTGCCCAAGCGGATACCGCCATTTTTTCCACGGATAGCAGTAACGAAGCCAGCCCGGCTAAGTTGATTAATTATTTTGACCATATGATTACGGGACACACCGTAGACTTCTGTCACCTCAGAAATACTGGTCATACGTCCTTCGGGTAGCGACGCCATGTAGATTAGCGCACGTAATCCGTAATCGGTGAAACTCGTTAACTGCACATCAACCTCTGGAAAAAGGATAAAACGGATAAGCCTGGTAGTATTAATTATATTGATGATAAACCAGCCACCAGCCAGGTCGCTAATTTATTTCAATTCGGGAAGGAAAAAAGCGAGGAACCTACATGATTTTAAGCCAGATACTGATACAAAGCCTTGCATCCGGCTTGCTTTAAAGCAAGCGCAGCGCCATCTGACGCTACGCTACAACCTACATTATGCGTCGAACGGGTCGCGCAGAATCATGGTTTCAGTACGGTCTGGGCCAGTTGAAATGATATCAATCGGCACACCGGTCAGCTCTTCAATACGCTTGACGTAGTTCAGCGCTGCCTGCGGCAGACCGCTACGCTCTTTCACACCGAAGGTGGACTCAGACCAGCCAGGCATGGTTTCGTAGATCGGCTCGATGCCTTTCCAGTCGTCAGCTGCCAGCGGGGTAGTCGTGACTTCACGGCCATCCGGCATACGGTAAGCGACACAGATTTTCACTTCTTTCAAACCGTCCAGGACGTCCAGTTTGGTCAGGCAGAAGCCAGACAGGGAGTTAATCTGTACTGCACGACGCACAGCAACGGAGTCCAGCCAGCCGGTACGACGACGACGACCAGTGGTTGCGCCATATTCGTTACCCTGCTTGCACAGGAACTCGCCGACATCATCAAACAGTTCGGTCGGGAACGGACCTGCACCTACACGAGTAGAGTAGGCTTTGATGATACCCAGAACGTAGTCCACATAACGCGGGCCCAGGCCGGAGCCGGTCGCCACGCCACCTGCGGTGGTGTTGGAGGATGTTACGTACGGATAGGTACCGTGGTCGATATCCAGCAGCGTACCTTGCGCACCTTCAAACATGACGAAATCGCCACGCTTACGCGCCTGGTCCAGCAGATCGGAGACATCAACAACCATAGAGGTCAGGATGTCGGCAATCGCCATCACATCATCCAGCACTTTCTGGTAGTCAACGGCTTCAACTTTATAGAAATTCACCAGCTGGAAGTTGTGATATTCCATCACTTCTTTCAGTTTTTCAGCGAAGGTTGCTTTATCAAACAGATCGCCAACGCGCAGACCGCGACGTGCTACCTTGTCTTCATAAGCTGGCCCGATGCCACGACCGGTGGTGCCGATCGCTTTCGCGCCACGTGCTTTCTCACGCGCATTATCTAACGCAACATGATAATCAAGGATCAGCGGACACGCTTCAGACAGCAGCAGGCGCTCACGGACAGGAATCCCGCGGTCTTCCAGTCCTTTCATCTCTTTCATCAGCGCGGACGGAGACAGCACAACACCGTTACCGATGATGCTGATGACGTTTTCGCGAAGAATACCTGATGGAATAAGATGGAGGACGGTTTTTTCACCGTTGATTACGAGAGTATGGCCTGCGTTGTGACCACCCTGGTAGCGCACAACATATTTAGCCCGTTCAGTCAGGAGATCGACGATCTTCCCTTTACCTTCGTCACCCCATTGGGTGCCCAGTACGACGACGTTGTTACCCATTTTTCAAAATCACCGTTTGCTTAAAAATGGATTCTACCACCGCTTTTTCAGATATACAGCACTTTTTGCATGCGGAAATCCGTAAATTAGTCTACTTATTGGTCAGCCAATCGTTTTCTTCAACATGTAGTAGACCACCACGCCTGCAACCACAAGACCTCCACCAAAACGCCGCAAAATATTTTCAGGAAGTTGCGCCATTGCCCCGATCATTTTCTTCCAGGCACTGGGATAAAGCATCGGACCCAGTCCTTCCAGCACCAAAACCAGCGCGAGTGCCAACAAAATTGTTGAGTTCATCCGTTGTCCTTATCTAAAAAGAAAACCACCGCATCCTTGGGGATGCTGGTGGTTTTGCTGGTTTAAAACCGCGGGTGCGAGTTTAGCGTGTTGCGTTGCTCGGCGTCTTCATGTAGCGGAAGAAATCGCTGTCCGGGCTCATGATCATCACGTCCTGATTGCCTTCGAAGCTCTTCTCATAAGCACGCAGGCTACGGATGAAGGCGTAGAAGTCAGGATCCTGACTGAATGCATCAGCAAACAGTTTAGCGGCTTCTGCATCGCCTTCACCGCGCATAATACGGCCCTGACGCTCAGATTCTGCCAACGTTTTGGTGACTTCATAGTCCGCTGTTGCACGCAGTTTTTCCGCTTCTTCCTGACCCTGTGAACGATGGCGACGTGCTACGGCTTCACGCTCAGCACGCATACGGTTGTAGATCGCCTCAGACACTTCAGCAGGCAGGTTGATTTGCTTAATACGCACGTCAACCACTTCGATCCCCAACGCCGCCATACTGTTCGGGTTGATGACCGGTACTTTACCGTTGGTTTCAGCCTGAACACGCTCAGCCGCTTCGGCAATCGCGCTATCCGCTGCCGGCGTTGCGACTTCGTCTTCCGTACCTGCAGAACCCGAGTTCAGCGCGTCACGGACTTCCAGCGTTAAGCGACCACGAGAGTCGGTAACGATGTCTTTTACGTCCAGACGACCAATTTCAGAACGCAGACGGTCAGAGAACTTACGTTTCAGCAGAACTTCTGCCTGAGAAACATCGCCACCGCCCGTTGCCAGGTAGTAACGGCTGAAGTCACTGATACGCCACTTGATGTAGGAATCAACGATCAGGTCTTTCTTCTCTTTGGTGACAAAGCGATCGGCCTGGTTGTCCATGGTCTGAATACGCGCATCAAGCATCTTCACGGATTCAATAAATGGAATCTTGAAGTGCAGACCCGGTGCAACAACCAATGGTTTGTTGTCATCGTCACGTAAAACTTTGCCAAAGCGCAGAGTAATACCACGCTCGCCTTCTTTGACCACAAAGAGAGACATGAACAGCACTACCAGAACGATGATGATAATCGCAATAACTGACTTACGCATCGTTATTCCCCCTGACGCTGGTAGTCGTTACGCTGCGCGTTAACGCGGCGTTGGTCCATAATATCGCCCTGACTGGTGGACGAAGTGTTGCTTGCTCCCGTGCTGGAAGAGGATGCTGGCGGCAGAGTCAGCAGGTTTGAGCTGCTCTGACTCTTGGCTGCCGGAGCGTTGCCGCCTTTTAGCATTTGATCCAACGGCAGAACCATCAGATTGCCACCCTTGTCGTTAACCAACACCTTACGGGTATGGCTCAGCACTTTTTCCATGGTCTCGATATACAGACGCTCGCGAGTAATTTGCGGTGCGGCTTTATATTCCGGCAGGATTTTGGCAAAACGCGCCACTTCACCCTGAGCTTCCAGGATGGTTCGTGTTTTGTATGCACGCGCTTCTTCAAGAATACGCTGCGCCTGACCATTAGCACGCGGCTGTACTTCGTTGGTGTACGCTTCTGCTTCACGAATGTACTGCTGCTCGTTTTCACGCGCCGCAATGGCATCGTCAAATGCCGCTTTCACCTCTTCCGGCGGACGAGCAGCCTGGAAGTTGACGTCCAGCAGGGTAATACCCATGTTGTATGGACGAATGGTCTCTTCCAGTTCACGCTGGGTATCGCTACGAATAACGGTACGCCCTTCGGTCAGGATACGGTCCATGGTGTATTTACCGATAACCCCACGCAGTGCACTGTCGGTTGCCTGACGCAGACTGTCATCAGCACTGGTCACGCTAAACAGATATTTCTGCGGGTCGGTCACGCGGTACTGCACGTTCATCTCAACGCGCACGACGTTTTCGTCAGAAGTCAGCATCACACCGGAGGCTGCCAGTTCACGCACGGCTTCAACGTTTACCGGCGTAACGGTATCCACAAATGTCGGTTTCCAGTTCAGACCCGGCTCAACCAAATGGCTGAATTTACCGAAGCGTGTCACTACGCCGCGTTCCGCTTCTTTAATGGTGTAGAAACCGCTGGCTGCCCAGATAATGACAATAGCGGCTGCAGCAATAGTAAAGACTCGACCGCCCAGTTGCGGACGCGGGCCTTGCGATGAACTACCGCCACCACCAGAGCCTGTACCTTTACCGCCACCCAGACCACCGAGTTTTTTACTCAGCTTGCGGAAGATATCATCAAGATCGGGAGGCCCCTGCTCGCGACCACCTTTGTTTCCATTTCCCTCAGGGTTGCCGCCAGGTTTGCTGCTTCCCCAGGGGTCGCGGTCTTGTCCGTTATTACCGGGCTGATTCCACGCCATGTTTGTGCTCCATATTTGTTATGCGATGCTATACCTGCGTCTTTTGCGTTGCAGATGCGTTGGCTACGCCCTTCACTCCCAGTCACATAGTTGACTATGCGTTTGGGGATGCCGGGACTTGCCGCCTTCCTACCGTACAAAATCCACGAGGTATAGAGGCGAAAAAATCTTCAGGCTATATCCGACAGGTCAGACAACATAGTCTTCCAGTGCCGGTTCTTGTTTACAGAGGCGACGCCAGTCCACGATCGGCATACGTACTTGCAGACCTACGCTGCCGTCCTCCTCCATCCACTCTCTTTCTATTGCCTGAAGTTGGTAAAACCGGCTTCTCAGACGCCCTTCCTGCGGCGGCAAACGCAGCGTATGCTGCGCAACCTCGCCAGAAAGACGCTCTGTTAAAGCCTGAAAAAGCTGTGGTATGCCAATACCGGTTTGCGCTGAAACCCAAACGCGGATTGGTTTATTTTCTTCATCTCTGTCGATACGCGGTTCAAAATCGTCCAGCATATCGATTTTATTCATTACCAGCAGAGTCGGGATCTCATGCGCATCGATCTCTTCGAGTACCGTATCGACGGCCTCAATGTTTTCCTGCACACGAAAATCTGCCGCATCAATAACGTGCAGCAGCAATGTCGCCTGACGAGTTTCCTGTAAAGTGGCTTTAAATGCCGCTACCAGGTCATGCGGTAAATGACGGATAAACCCTACGGTATCCGCCAGCACGGTTTCGCCGACGTCCGCCACATCGATACGACGTAGCGTCGGATCCAGGGTCGCAAACAGTTGATCTGCTGCATAAACCCGGGCTTCGGTTATCTGGTTGAACAGGGTGGATTTTCCGGCGTTGGTATATCCCACCAGTGATACGGTTGGGACATCCGCTTTCTTGCGCGACTGCCGCCCCTGCTCACGTTGCTTTTCAACTTTTTGCAGGCGCGACTGGATCTGCAAAATACGATTACGCAGCAAACGACGGTCGGTTTCGAGCTGGGTTTCACCCGGACCGCGCAAACCAATCCCGCCCTTTTGCCTTTCAAGGTGGGTCCAGCCACGGACCAGACGCGTAGCCATATGGCGCAACTGCGCCAGCTCAACCTGCAACTTACCTTCATGGGTACGCGCACGCTGGGCAAAAATATCTAAAATGAGACCGGTCCTGTCGATAACAAGACACTGGCATAACTGTTCCAGGTTACGTTCCTGGGCAGGGCTCAAAGCATGATCAAAAATCACCACCGCAGCGCCAGTCGCTTTTACGGCTTCCGCAATTTCGATTGCCTTACCTTCACCAACAAAAAACTTCGGGTGCGGTGCTTTACGGCTCCCGGTAATCACCTGCATTGCTTCGACACCGGCGGAAGAAACCAGAGATTCAAACTCCTGGAGGTCTTCCATATCTTTGTCTTGCGAAAAATAGATGTGTACCAGTACCGCCTGCTCACCGGCATCATAACGGTCAAACAAGCGTCAACCCCTTAATATATATCAACGGGGAACGCAGGATCTCTGGCTCCCCGTGTGTAAAACAGCCCAAAACCTTATTCGGTTTCTTCGCTGTCCTGTTGCGCAGAAGAACCCTGCGCGCTGCTACCATGATGGTAGTTACTGCTACCTGTGCCGCCGGTGGCATTATTGCTGTGATGAGATACCGGGCGAGACGGGACAACAGTAGAAATCGCGTGCTTGTAAACCATCTGGCTGACCGTGTTTTTCAACAGGATCACGAACTGATCAAAAGACTCGATTTGACCTTGCAGTTTAATACCATTCACCAAATAAATAGAAACTGGAACACGTTCCCGACGCAATGCGTTCAGGAACGGATCTTGTAAAGATTGCCCCTTAGCCATTCTCTCTTTTCCTTATATGCTTATTTGTACTTTGAACCTTTCGATTCTGAAAAATTGCGCACGATACGTTTCAATTGTACACATTCAATTCGCGATAGCACCAACAACCTGTAATACTTCGTTTCGCGCCTGGTCAGGCTTTTCACTGTCAAGCCAGTGCACCCCTTCCCAACCACGTAACCAGGTTACCTGCCGCTTCGCCAATTGCCTCGTGGCGCAAACACCTCTATAAACCATTTCATCGTATGAAATTTCGCCTTCAATGTACGACCACATCTGGCGATACCCAACACAACGAATGGAAGGCAAATCCGTATGCAAATCTCCTCGGGCAAAAAGCGCCCGGACTTCTGCTTCAAAACCTGAAGCTAACATCTGATGAAAACGCTGCTCAATTCGCTGATGGAGCAGTTCACGGCTCGCCGGGGCGATTGCAAACTGATGCACCTGATACGGCAAAGCATCTCCTGACGTTTGCGTCAGCTCCGTTAAAGTTTTACCCGAAATGAAAAAAACTTCCAGTGCCCGGGAAAGTCTTTGCGGATCATTTGGATGAATCCGCGCCGCAGCAACCGGATCGATCTCCTGAAGCTGTCGGTGTAACGCATCCCATCCACGCTCTGCCGCCTGCTGCTCAATGCTGGCTCTGACCTCCGGATCCGCCGACGGTAACGGCGACAACCCTTCCAGCAAGGCTTTGAAATATAACATTGTGCCACCCACTAACAGCGGAATTCGTCCCGCTGCGGTGATATCGGCCATCTCCGCTAGCGCATCGCGACGAAAATCCGCCGCAGAATACGCCTGTGCTGGGTCGCGAATATCCAGCAATCGATGCGGCGCAGCCTTTAACTCTTCAGCATCCGGCTTAGCTGTACCGATATCCATCCCCTTGTAGATAAGGGCGGAATCAACGCTTATCAACTCTACTGGCAAAACTTTACGCAATTCAATTGCTAATGCCGTTTTACCGGAGGCCGTCGGCCCCATCAAAAATAGTGCCTTTGGCAGGCTCGCCTTACTGATATCACTCATGTTTCAGGGCGTTCATTACCGAATGTAAGTCAACAGGTTGTAACAGACCACCCGGCGGCGCCTTCACTAACTGTGGGCATAGCCGCTCAACATCCGTTAACAGCGTAATGGCCTGAGCCATGCTCCACTGCGGATGTTCACTCATGACGTTTCGCGCAATCCACTGTGCAATATCGCCAGGTTCGGATACGGACTGCAGCGCCAGGTAGCCTATCAGTTCAGGAATCAAGATTTGTAAATTTTGTTGGCGTAAGGGTAAAGGCACCGCTCGGATGGTCACATGCTGCGCATCCAGTTGAAATTCAATGCCCAACTCAGCCAACTGACTCTGTGCATTTTCCAGTGCCGTCTTCTCATCATCGGTCACTTTCAAACGCAAAGGGATCAGTAACGGCTGGGCGCAAACGGGTCCTTGCGCTGGCGTTAACTGCGCCTGACGCAGCCAGCGCTCGGCCACCGGCAACGCCAGCAGGCGAATATGACCGTCACATTCCAGTAATGCACAGTCAGCCCCCACGATCGTCAATACACGACCAAAACTTTGGCTATTTCCGGTAAGCGGTGCCGCGGGTGTTTCAGGCATCGTGGTTTTATGCGTTGGCGCAGGTGTCTGCAGCAGTTGCTGATAAACTTCCCCCTGCTGCTTTTGATACCCAGGCTGATCATGTGGCCAACTGGCACTCGTCTGACGGCCACCACCACCGCCTGCCGATACGGAATAACGCGGCGTAGCCGGTTCACGCGCGGGGGCAGGTTCGGCAAAGTGGTTTCGTCCAGCCGCAACCCGGTTCTCCGGGATATGCCTTGGCGCAGGCGTGTCGTCATCGGCCAACGGCAGCGACGTTTCAAGCTGCTGTTGCAATACGCTCAACACCCCCTGATAGATAAAGTCATGCACCAGCCGGGACTGATGGAAACGGACTTCATGCTTGGCAGGATGCACGTTAACGTCCACCTGATGCGGGTCGATTTCCAGGTACAGGACAAACGCTGGCTGTTGATCGGCCCCAAGTTTGTCTTCACAGGCCTGACGGATAGCATGGTTGATCAGCCGATCGCGCATCATACGGCCATTCACATAGCAGTACTGTATTTCGGCCAGCGCCGTCGTGGTGTGATTCGGGTCAGCGACCCAGCCACGCAGCGTTAAATCTCCATGCTGCCACTCAATCGCCAGCGCATGCTCCAGAAACGGCGTGCCGCAAATCGCGCCCAGACGACGCTCTTTCTGCCCATCGGCGGTGACTGCACGGTACTGACGCACCATTTTACCGTTATGCGACAAATTTATGGTCACATCAAAACGCGCCAGCGCAATGCGGCGGATTATCTCGTCGATATGGTTAAATTCGGTTTTCTCGGTGCGCATGAACTTACGCCGTGCTGGCGTGTTGTAGAACAGATCCAACACTTCCAGCGTGGTGCCCACCGGATGTGCGGCAGGTTTAATCGTGACATCCATATCGCGCCCTTCGGCATAGGCCTGCCAGGCTTCGGATTGTTCTTGCGTACGTGACGTCAGGGTTAAACGAGAGACCGAGCTGATGCTGGCCAGCGCTTCCCCGCGAAATCCGAGGCTAACAATAGCTTCGAGATCGTCAAGGGAGGCAATTTTACTGGTCGCATGACGCGCGAGCGCGAGCGCCAGCTCGTCTTTTTTAATGCCGCAGCCGTTATCACGAATACGGATCAGCTTGGCGCCACCACGTTCGATATCAATATCAATGCGCGTTGCACCCGCATCGATACTGTTTTCTACCAGTTCTTTAACCACTGACGCAGGCCGTTCTACCACTTCACCTGCGGCAATTTGGTTCGCCAACTGTGGCGGTAGAACCTGAATCGGCATGGCTAATCCTTAATTGGTTAACGTGTCGCCCGGCGAAATGGCACTGGCAGTTTGCGCCGGTGCGCCCTGTGGCCCGGTTTGCATCGGATGCGACTGGAAGTAATTACGCAATCCTTTGTAAATCGCCTCGGCCAGCTGCTGCTGATAATCATCGCTCGCCAACAATCGTTCTTCGCTGTTGTTACTGATAAAGCCGGTTTCAACCAGCACAGACGGGATATCCGGCGAACGCAATACGCCAAGACTGGCGTGCTCCGGACGACGCTTATGCATCGAACCAATGCGCTCCAGCTGGCCGATCATACTGGTTGCCACATCATACCCTACACGCTGTGAATGACCGAACTGCAGGTCCAGCACCGCCTGACTCAAATACGGGTCGGACTGACTGTTGGCCAGCACATCACCCGCGCCACCCAACAGCTCCGATTGCTTCTCGTGCTGTTCCAGCCAGCCAGCCATTTCAGTGTTGGCTCGACGGTTTGACAACACCCAAACGGAAGCACCCGTGGCATCCCGGTTGGGTGCCGCATCCGCATGAATGGAGACCAGGAAGTTGGCATTTTGTTTACGCGCCACGTCAGAACGGCCCATCACCGAGATGAAGTAATCGCCGTCACGAGTGAGTACGCCCTTAAACATCGGATCGTCATTGAGCAGACTGCGCAGCTTACGCGCGACGGCGATGGTGACGTTTTTCTCACGCGTGCCGCCAGGACCAATCGCGCCAGGATCTTGTCCACCGTGCCCGGCATCAATCGCAATGACCACTTTATCGCCATTATTGTTGCTCACCGCCCGAGCGGCAGGCCGCGTGGCCGTATTACTGTTGATGACGGCTGTCGTGCGATTATTTTCCGTTTTAAACGGGTTACGCGCAGGTTCTGACGGACGCGGAGCGACAACGGGTGCTTCAACGCGCTTCACCACCACAGGAGGTGGCGGTGGCGGCGGAGGTGCATCAGCATTGATGGTAAACACCACGGTATAGTTACCGCCGTTTTGCCGTTTTACAGCGGCGGCTTTTCCGTTCTCGGTTAAATCGACAACCAGTCGCAAAGACTGTGGATCGTTCGGTGTACCCGCACGGATGGCCTTAACCAGGTTATTACCGCTAAACAGCAGCGGCAGTCCCTGAATCACGCCGGTTTGTTTAATATCCAGCGCAACGGTGCGCTTCCCGTCCTGCGAAACAGCATATTCAGGCTCGCCAATAAAACTGAGCGTAATCCGCGCCTGCTGTTCGCCGTTAGAAACCTGAAGATCGGAAAGGCTGGCGGCCCCTGCCTGCGCGCACAGCAGGACCAGGGTTGCCATCAGCCAATTTCTGATGCGATAAATCATCCCGCCACCCTTTAAGGTTATTCGGCTAAACGCGCCAGCAATAAATTACCCGATGAGGAGACGGCACTTACGCGCGCCTCTCGACCTTGCGCCTGGTATTCGATGTGTATTTCGACGTCCGGGTCCGGGAGCACACCTTTACCTTGTTGTGGCCATTCCACCAGGCAAATTGCATCATTGGCAAAATAATCACGGATCCCCATAAATTCGAGCTCCTCGGGGTCCGCAAGTCGGTACAGATCGAAGTGATATACCATTAAATTTTCAAGCGAATAGGGTTCGACCAGCGTATAGGTGGGGCTTTTTACATTGCCTTTATGACCTAGCGCCTGCAGGAATCCCCGGCTGAAGGTGGTTTTACCCGCGCCTAAATCGCCGTACAAATAAATAACCGTTGCGCCGTCACAGGCCTTCGCGACCCGCAGTCCCAGGTCTAATGTCGCCTGTTCATCCGGTAGCGGAATTACTCTATTCATCATGATAAACGTCAATCACATCAGGGTTAACAATACGCTGTAGCGTGGTAAAGAGATCTGTCGCCAGCATGCCGCGCGTACCAAATCGCGCCGCCAGCACATCCGCTGCCGCGCCGTGCGCCACACATCCCGCACACGCAGCATCATACGGGGTAAGCTTCTGTCCGAGCAATGCGCCAATGATTCCGGAAAGGACATCACCCATACCGCCGCTGGCCATTCCTGCGTTACCGGCATCGATAATGGCTAATGCATTGTGCTCCGAGGCCACTACCGTACCCGCGCCTTTCAGCACCACCACACCTCCGTACCGTTTTACCAGACGTTGTGCAGAAAGTAAGCGATCGTCTTCAATTTCTGTAATGGAGCAGCCCAACAGTCGCGCAGCCTCGCCCGGATGCGGCGTGATCACGCGATTGTGACGTTTATCGGGATTGATTGCCAGCAGGTTAAGCGCATCGGCATCCCACAGCATCGGTTTGCGAAAATTCTCAACTTTTTGCAGTGTTTTTTTTCCCCACTCTTGCTGCCCAAGTCCGGGACCGATGACCACGACATCCGCCCACACCAGACTTTCCTCCACCGCGCGAGGCGTCAACTCATCGACCATCAGTTCCGGACGGGCGGTCAGGATCGGTGCAATATTTTCACTGCGCGTGAGCACCTTAACCAATCCGGCACCAGCGCGAAGCGCCGCTTCACCGGCCATGCGTATGGCGCCTGCTGTGCCATAGTCACCCCCGATGATCGCCAGTCGACCATGGTCACCTTTGTGCGATGTTGCGCGGCGTGGTGTCAGCCAGCATCTAAGCTGTGAGGCATCAACGCGCTGAATGGGCGCGTCCTGCCCCGCCAGCCAGGCATCCAGCCCGAGCGCGTTAAAATGGATACGCCCTGTGACATCACGCGCTTTGCCCGTGATCAGACCGGGCTTCAATGCAATAAAGGTAACGGTATGGGTAGCATGAATCACCGCTCCGGGCGTTCCCCCCGTCTGCGCCAGCAGACCGGAAGGAATATCAATAGCCACTGTGGGAGCAGAATGCACATTCGCCTGTTTGATTAATGTCGCCAGTGGGTCGCGAGGTGCATGTTTTAAGCCGGTGCCGAGCAGCGCATCGATAATCACATCCACCTCTTGCGGCCAGATAATATCCGGGGCGTGGATAACGCCACCTGCGTTCAGCCAGGCATGACGAGCATGTTCTGCCTCCTGTGGGAGCGGTTTGTCGCTTTCTTGCGCTAATAGCGTGACGTGAATCCCCGCGGCTTTGGCAAGTCTCGCCACGACATAGCCGTCGCCGCCGTTATTACCGTGGCCACAGAGCACCAGCCAGTGCCGAGCGGCAGGATATGCATTGCGAGCAACCTGGAACGCCGCCTCTCCCGCACGTTGCATCAGCTCATACAGCGTCAGCCCAAGGCTGTCTGCCGCCTCATGTTCCATCCGTTTGATGTCATCGGCGTGCCAGATGGAGTGTGGTATACTTGCGGGGTTTTTCTTCATTGTATGGTCCGTCATGTCAGAGCCCCTCGATCTCAATCAGTTAGCACAAAAAATTAAGCAGTGGGGGCTGGAACTTGGCTTTCAGCAGGTCGGTATTGCCGATACAGACCTTAGCGAAGCCGAACCCAAACTGCAGGCCTGGCTGGATAAACAATACCATGGCGAAATGGACTGGATGGCCCGTCACGGCATGATGCGCGCCCGCCCCCACGAGTTATTACCCGGAACTTTACGCGTCATCAGCGTACGGATGAATTATCTCCCCGCCAACGCCGCGTTTGCCAGCACGCTAAAAAATCCGTCGCTAGGCTACATCAGCCGTTATGCACTGGGCCGTGACTACCATAAGCTGCTGCGTAACCGTTTAAAAAAGCTGGGAGAGTTGATCCAGCAGCATTGCGTTTCGCTGAATTTTAGACCTTTTGTCGATTCTGCGCCCATTCTGGAGCGTCCGCTGGCGGAAAAAGCCGGACTTGGCTGGGTTGGTAAGCACTCACTAATTCTTAGCCGTGAAGCCGGATCATTTTTCTTCCTTGGTGAACTGCTGATCGATTTACCGCTTCCGGTGGATCAGCCTGTAGAAGAAGCCTGCGGCAAATGCGTGGCCTGTATGACCATTTGCCCCACGGGCGCCATCGTTGAACCCTACACCGTTGATGCCCGCCGCTGTATTTCCTATCTCACGATCGAACTAGAAGGCGCTATCCCGGAAGAGTTTCGCCCACTGTTGGGCAACCGAATCTATGGCTGCGATGACTGCCAGCTCATTTGCCCCTGGAATCGCTATTCGCAGCTCACTGTAGAAGATGACTTTAGCCCACGTAAACAACTGCATGCCCCGGAACTGATTGAGCTGTTTGGCTGGAGCGAAGCGTGGTTTTTAAAAGTGACGGAAGGTTCGGCTATTCGTCGCATCGGACACCTGCGTTGGTTGCGAAATATCGCCGTCGCGCTGGGAAATGCCCCGTGGGATGAAACCGTAATAAATGCGCTGGAAAATCGCAGAGGTGAGCACCCACTTCTCGACGAGCACATAGAATGGGCGATTGCGCAGCAGATTGAGAAAAGAAATGCCTGCGTGGTTGAAGTGCAATTACCGAAGAAACAGCGGCTGGTCAGGGTGATTGAAAAAGGTCTGCCGCGTGATGCTTAAGTCATCCACAGCTTGTGCATAAAAATAAAAACACATTGATATTCAAGAAGGAAAAAATCGTCAAGTGATCACATTAACAATTTGAAATGATAATTAATTCATTAAATTCAAATGGTTGTAAAGATACTATTCACCAAGCGAAGTTTTTTGCATTCCAGGAATATTACTCTGACCTGTGGATAAGTCTGTTTACAAGAGTATGTCAAAGACAAAAGAAAACAGCCCCAACGCGATTATTCGTTGTGGATATGTTTATTGAGATAAGAATTTGGAGCGGGAAACGAGACTCGAACTCGCGACCCCGACCTTGGCAAGGTCGTGCTCTACCAACTGAGCTATTCCCGCTTGGGTGGTGCGTATCTTGCGATACTTTTCAAATTTTGGAGCGGGAAACGAGACTCGAACTCGCGACCCCGACCTTGGCAAGGTCGTGCTCTACCAACTGAGCTATTCCCGCTTAATCTTCGTCTTTCGAAACGCTACTGCGTTGGCTGCCTTCATTCACCTTAGTCACTTACTCAAGTAAGTTCCCAAGGATTCATTCAGTTGCCGCCTTGTCGCAATTCGAAATCCTGCGATTGGTGGTCTGTGCTTAGAAAGCACTTTTCAAATTTTGGAGCGGGAAACGAGACTCGAACTCGCGACCCCGACCTTGGCAAGGTCGTGCTCTACCAACTGAGCTATTCCCGCAAATCTGTACTGCTTTTGTTGCTGTCGTAACGCGTAAATCTCTGTCGTTACGGGAGGCGCATTATACGAGAAATTCGTTTAGCTGCAACCCCCTTGAATACGATTTTTTTGAAAACTCGTTCAAGTGATTACTTTACAATCAAGCTGGACAATTTAGCGTCAAAAAGCCGGTGACGCAAGCCACCGGAGAACAAAATCAAAGCTTAATAAAATGCTCACGGTAGTAAGCCAGCTCAGCGACGGACTCACGAATGTCGTCCATCGCCTGGTGTGTCCCCTGCTTCGTGAAGCCATCGAGGATCTCCGGCTTCCAGCGACGGGCCAGCTCTTTCAACGTGCTAACGTCCAGATAGCGATAATGGAAATACGCTTCCAGTTCCGGCATGTATTTGAACAGGAAACGACGATCCTGGCCGATGCTGTTGCCACAAATCGGGGATTTCCCTGCCGGAACCCACTCTTTTAAAAATGCCAGCGTCGCCAGCTCCGCTTCACGATCGCCCATGGTGCTCGCCTTCACGCGCTCCACCAGACCACTTCCGGTATGCGTACGCACGTTCCAGTCATCCATTAGCGCCAGCTGCGCGTCGGACTGGTGGACGGCAATCGTCGGTCCTTCAGCCAGAATATTCAGATTGGCGTCAGTCACCAGCGTCGCGATCTCAATAATGCGATCGCGCTCGGGATCCAGACCTGTCATCTCCAGATCGATCCAAATCAGGTTGTTTTCATTGCCACTCATGCTATTTTCCACCCTTCAGACGTCACATTCAGTGTGACTATATTCATCTAAAATTGCGTGTATCATAAATGTTTTGCCCATCATGGGCGACCAGGAGTCAGTACGATTGAGTAAAAATAAACTCTCCAAAGGCCAACAGCGCCGCGTGAACGCCAATCACCAGCGTCGTCTTAAAACGTCCACGGAGAAGCCCGACTACGACGACAACCTGTTTGGCGAGACCGCTGAAGGTATTGTTATCAGCCGCTTTGGCATGCATGCCGACGTGGAGTCTGCCGAAGGCGATGTCCACCGTTGCAACATCCGTCGCACAATTCGTTCGCTGGTAACCGGCGATCGTGTAGTCTGGCGTCCAGGTAAGGCCGCAGCCGAAGGCGTGAACGTTAAAGGGATCGTTGAAGCGGTACATGAACGTACCTCGGTGCTAACGCGTCCGGACTTTTATGACGGTGTAAAACCCATTGCGGCCAACATCGACCAAATCGTCATTGTCTCAGCCATCTTACCCGAGCTGTCACTCAATATTATCGACCGATATCTGGTTGCCTGCGAAACGTTGCAGGTTGAGCCCATTATCGTACTCAACAAAATCGATCTGCTCGACGATGAAGGCATGGTCTTCGTGAATGAGCAGATGGATATCTATCGCAATATTGGCTATCGCGTGTTGATGGTCTCCAGCCATAAAAAAGACGGCCTGCAGCCGCTTGAGGAAGCGCTGACCGATCGCATCAGCATTTTTGCTGGTCAATCAGGTGTGGGCAAATCCAGCCTGCTCAACAACCTGCTCGGCCTGCAGAAAGAGATCCTGACCAACGATGTCTCCGATAACTCCGGTCTTGGGCAACACACCACCACGGCCTCTCGCTTGTACCACTTCCCGCACGGCGGTGACGTCATTGACTCCCCCGGCGTACGTGAGTTTGGGTTGTGGCATCTTGAGCCGGAACAAATCACCCACGGGTTTGTCGAATTCCATGACTTCTTAGGTCATTGCAAATACCGCGACTGTAAGCATGATACGGATCCAGGCTGCGCTATCCGTGAAGCAGTAGAGAAAGGGGCTATCGCCGAAACTCGGTTTGAGAATTATCACCGCATCCTTGAAAGCATGGCGCAGGTAAAAACGCGTAAAAACTTTTCTGATACGGACAACTGACAACTAAGCTAAGCATCGCTAGAATCGTCCCCCTTTTTTCAGGATCCGGCCCGCATGCCGGATCGGGAACAAATTATGGCCTGGAGGCTACCTTGTTAAATTCATTTAAGCTTTCGCTACAATACATTCTGCCGAAACTATGGCTCACTCGCCTGGCGGGTTGGGGTGCAAGCAAACGAGCAGGATGGCTAACTAAACTGGTTATCGACCTGTTCGTGAAATATTACAAGGTCGATATGACAGAGGCGCAGAAGCCGGATACCGCCAGCTATCGCACCTTTAACGACTTCTTCGTGCGCCCACTGCGTGACGATGCCCGCCCAATTAATACCGACCCGAATGTTCTGGTTATGCCAGCTGACGGCGTGATTAACCAGTTGGGGAACATCGAAGAAGACAAACTGTTGCAGGCCAAAGGGCACAGCTACAGCCTTGAAGCACTGCTGGCAGGTAACTACCAAATGGCGGACAAGTTCCGTAACGGAACGTTTGTCACGACGTACCTCTCACCGCGTGATTACCACCGCGTACATATGCCGTGTAACGGTATCCTGCGGGAAATGCTGTACGTGCCCGGCGATCTTTTCTCGGTCAACATTCTGACCGCGCAAAACGTGCCCAACCTTTTTGCGCGTAACGAACGTGTTATTTGCCTGTTTGACACTGAATTTGGCCCGATGGTGCAAATTCTGGTCGGTGCAACCATCGTCGGTAGCATCGAAACTGTCTGGGCTGGCACCATCACGCCACCGCGTGAAGGCGTAATTAAGCGCTGGACATGGCCTGAAGGTGAAAGTGAAGGTTCAGTGGCGTTGCTGAAAGGCCAGGAAATGGGCCGCTTTAAGCTTGGTTCAACCGTCATCAACCTGTTTGCGCCAGGCAAAGTTAATCTGGTCGAGCAGTTGCAGGATCTTTCGGTCACCAAAATCGGTCAACCGATGGCAATCTCTACCGAAACGTTCGTGACGCCAGAGGCCGAACCCGCCCCGCTTGCGCAAGACGAGATCGAAGCAGAACACGCTGCCAGCCCGCTGGTTGACGACAAAAAAGACGAAAGTTAAACATAGGAATCGCTGCTGTGCGCCTGATTATCACTTTTCTGATGGCCTGGTGCCTCAGCCAGGGGGCGTACGCTGCGACGGCCCCCGATACCAAACAAATCACCCAGGAACTAGAGCAGGCCAAAGCGGCAAAACCCGCTCAGCCAGAAGCCGTCGAGGCGCTCCAGTCCGCGCTGAATGCCCTTGAAGAGCGTAAAGGCTCTCTCGAGCGCGCCGAACAGTATCAGCAGGTTATTGATAACTTCCCCAAGCTGTCCGCGACGCTACGCGCGCAGCTTAGCAACCTGCGCGATGAACCTCGCAGCATCCCCACGGACCTCTCGGCTGACGCCTTAAACCAGGAGATCCTGCAGGTCAGCAGCCAGTTGCTGGAAAAAAGCCGTCAGGCCCAGCAGGAGCAGGATCGCGCCCGCGAAATCGCCGATTCATTAAACCAGCTCCCTCAACAGCAAACCGATGCTCGCCGTCAATTAAATGAAATTGAACGACGCCTTGGCGCAGCCAGCGGCAATACGCCGCTCAATCAGTCGTTGCAAGCTGAATCCGCCAGACTCAAAGCGCTGGTCGATGAGCTGGAGCTGGCACAACTTTCCGCCAACAATCGTCAGGAACTGGCGCGTATGCGCTCCGAACTGGCCGAAAAACAGAGCCAGCAGCTCGACGCTTACCTGCAGGCATTACGAAATCAGCTCAATAGCCAGCGGCAGCGTGAAGCGGAGCGGGCGTTGGAAAGCACCGAACTGCTGGCAGAAAACAGTGCAGGACTGCCGGAAGGCATTGTCGATCAGTTCAAGGTCAATCGCGAACTGTCACAGGCGTTAAACCAACAGGCACAACGTATGGACCTGGTGGCGTCTCAGCAGCGTCAGGCCACCGGTCAAACGTTGCAGGTACGTCAGGCATTGAACACGCTGCGCGAGCAGTCACAGTGGCTGGGGGCGTCGAATATGCTGGGCGAAGCTCTTCGCGCGCAGGTTTCCCGTCTACCTGAAATGCCTAAGCCGCAACAGCTCGATACCGAAATGGCGCAGCTGCGCGTACATCGCATGCGCTATGAAGACCTCCTCAACAAACAGCCGCAGCTGCGCCAGATCCATCAAGCGGATGGACAGCCGCTTACCGCAGAGCAGACCCGTATTCTCAATGCCCAACTGCGTACCCAGCGTGAGCTGTTGAATTCCCTGCTACAGGGCGGCGATACGCTGATACTCGAGTTAACCAAGCTGAAAGTCTCCAATAGTCAGTTGGAAGATGCGCTGAAAGAGGTTAACGAAGCCACGCACCGCTATCTGTTCTGGACCTCTGACGTCAGCCCGATTTCACTCTCCTGGCCGGTCGATTTGGTTCAGGATCTGCGTCGTCTAATCTCATTAGATACGTTTAATCAGCTTGGTAAAGCCAGCGTCATGATGCTCACCAGTAAAGCCACGCTGCTGCCGCTGTTCGCCGCGCTGGTGCTGGTAGGGTTTAGCCTCTATTCGCGTAAGCACTTCACCCGCTTTCTTGAGCGATCGTCTGCGCGGGTCGGTAAAGTCACCCAGGATCACTTCTGGCTGACGATACGAACGGTATTCTGGTCAATTCTCGTTGCCTCGCCGCTGCCGGTGCTGTGGGCGACGCTGGGTTACGGCCTGCAGGAAGCCTGGCCCTATCCGCTGGCCGTCGCCATCGGCGATGGTGTGACCGCCACGGTGCCTATGCTATGGGCGGTGATGATTTGCGCTACCTTTGCGCGGCCGAATGGTCTGTTCATCGCGCACTTTGGCTGGCCGCGCAACCGCGTCGCTAAAGCTATGCACTATTACCTGATGAGCATCGGACTGATTGTTCCGCTGATCATGGCGGTGATCATGTTTGATAATCTCAATGACCGGGAATTCTCCGCTTCATTAGGACGCCTGTGCTTTATGTTGATTTGTGGCGCACTGGCCATCGTCACTCTGAGCCTCAAACGCGCCGGGATCCCGCTGTACCTCGACAAAGAGGGCAACGGCGACAACATGGTCAACAGCATGCTGTGGAATATGCTAATGGGTGCCCCGTTAGTTGCCATTCTTGCGGCCGCGGTAGGTTACCTGGCCACAGCACAGGCGCTACTGGCCCGCCTGGAGACGTCTGTTGCTATCTGGTTCTTGTTGCTGGTGGTTTATCACGTCATCCGCCGCTGGATGCTTATCCAGCGCCGTCGTCTGGCTTTTGACCGCGCCAAACACCGACGCGCAGAAATGCTGGCGCAGCGTGCACGTGGTGAAGAAGAACCCGCGCACTCCACCAGCCTGGAAGGAGCGATAGATATCGATGAAAGCGAAGTCGATCTGGACGCGATAAGCGCACAGTCGCTGCGCCTGGTGCGGTCTATCCTGATGCTCATCGCCCTGCTTTCAGTCATCGTGCTGTGGTCAGAAATTCATTCCGCGTTCGGCTTCCTGGAAAATATCTCTCTATGGGATGTGACGTCCACGGTGCAGGGCGTAGAAAGCTTAGAGCCGATTACGCTGGGCGCAGTGCTTATTGCCATTCTGGTGTTTATCATCACCACCCAGCTGGTGCGTAACCTGCCTGCACTGCTGGAACTGGCGCTGTTGCAGCACCTGGATTTAACACCAGGTACCGGTTACGCCATCACCACTATAACCAAGTATCTACTGATGCTAATTGGTGGCCTGGTGGGCTTCTCAATGATTGGTATTGAGTGGTCGAAACTGCAGTGGCTGGTTGCTGCTCTCGGTGTTGGTTTGGGCTTTGGTTTGCAAGAGATCTTCGCCAACTTTATATCCGGCCTGATCATCCTGTTTGAAAAACCAATTCGTATTGGCGACACGGTGACCATTCGCGACCTCACCGGCAGCGTGACCAAGATTAACACCCGCGCGACCACCATCAGCGACTGGGATCGTAAAGAGATCATCGTGCCCAACAAGGCGTTTATCACCGAGCAGTTTATCAACTGGTCGTTATCCGACTCAGTGACTCGTGTGGTATTGACCATTCCTGCACCGTCAGAAGCCAACAGCGAGGAGGTCACGCAAATCCTGCTCACTGCCGCCCAGCGCTGCTCACTGGTTATCGACACACCGGCGCCGGAAGTCTTCCTGGTTGACCTTCAGCAGGGGATTCAGATCTTTGAGCTGCGTATCTATGCCGCAGAGATGGGACACCGTATGCCATTGCGCCACGAGATCCACCAGCTGATTCTGGCGGGCTTCCGTGAGCACGGTATTGATATGCCATTCCCACCGTTCCAGATGCGTCTGGAGAGCCTCAGCGGAAAGCAAACGGGGAGAACGTTAAGTTCTGCGGGCAGAGGTAAGCGCCCGGCGGGAAGCTTGTAAACGTGAGTGGTGCCTGATGGCGGCTTCGCCTAATCCGGCCTACGAAGATGCTTCTTTAGTAGGCCGGATTAGGGCAGGTCGTTTATTCAACCGCCCATTCAGGCTCATTGGCTATACGACGGCTGTAGTTCTGGTAAATCGCCATGGCTAACAACGAGAAGAAAATCGGCCCGCCGGTCATCCACAGTGCACTGTTCCAGTCGCCAGCTTCAATCACCGGCTGGATAATGGTGAACACGTTGGCGAACGTCACCACCAGCACCACGACACTCGTTGCCAGTAGCGTTGCGGCTCGGGTTTTAAATATCACAAACGGTCTTTCCAGACCGACGCGAGATTTAAAGAAAGGGAACGCCAGCGCGAGGAACAGATACGGCAGCGTCATCGAGACGTTCGCCATCAGCGTCAGCTTGTTATAGAACGCTGAGGCCGTATCGCCGCCAAACGACACCAGAAGAATAAACAGGCTCACCAGCAGACACTGCATCCACATCGCCGTCGTCGGCATCCCCATAGCGTTCAGTCTGGTCATCGGTGCAGGCCACAGTGCTTTTGGCGTCCCCTGAATAATCGCTTTCAGCGGCGAGTAGCTGAGCGTGAAGAATGCCCCGGTATAAGCAAGGAACATAGACAGGCCGGTAATACGCGCAAACCAGACGCCTGTAGTGATAGCCGCCTCAGGTGAAAGATGCAGCGCATGGCCCAGAGTCATCCCCAAACTTTTCATCAGGATATAAGTAATATTACCCAAGTTCACTGAACTATTACTTAATACATCCTGCCAGTTGGTACTCACGCCCCATAAAAAGATGGCCAGCGAATAACCCACTGAAATGACAATCGCCGCGAAGACAATGCCTTTCGCGAAGTTCTTTTCAGGTTTCTCTGTTTTATCAACCAGTCCACCCACGGCTTCTATTCCGCCATAGGCAAAAATAGCAAACACCACAAATGACAGCATGGCCAGACCGGACTGATATCCCGGATTCGGTGAAGAGACAAAATTAATATCCTGTGCAAAGTGGCCACCGGTTAATAACAAAATAGCGATACTCACTAACAACAGAACTAAATTAAGACACATGACGGCAATTCCGCCAACCGCCGTAATGCGAGCAATCTTATTAATACCCCGTGACGCTACGCCAGTCACCAACACCATCCAGCCAACTGCAAGCAGTCCGACGACCTGCGTGGGCTCAAACCCGGCGATACGCCAGGTCTGCGTCATATCCGCGCCGAATATAAAGGTGGAAAAAGGCACCCAGACTTTCGCCGCGGTGCTCACCATCCAGATAACGTAGGAAGAGAACCACATAAAGGTGCCGATAAACGCATAACGAGGTCCGACGCTATTATTCATCCACGAATAGATCCCACCCTCTTCTTTCCGATAGGCAGACCCCATTTCAGCCATCATTAAGGCAAATGGGATAAAGAATAATAATGCAGAAAATACATACCATGGAATGGCACTGTATCCCATTAAATAGAAAGCCGAGGGGCTATTAGCAAATCCAAAAACAGACGTAAATATCATCAGGATGAGACCAGTCAGGCTCATCTTTTTTATTGTTTGGGTCATTAAACTATCCCTTACTCTGGAGAGTGTTTATCAAACACCACTCACCGGTGAATACTGCCCCCTTGCAGAGATCAGCAATAAGAAAATCAACACAGGATTGATACCTGAATGCTAACAAAATTCCAGAGTTAAATTGTGGCTATTAGAGGGGAAATGAAAAAAGATGCTACAAAGTGGCAACTATGCGCCACTTTGCAATGCGGAGACGTGAATTACGCACGATCGACGGTAAAGGCGATAACATCAGCGAGGCTATCGGCCCCCAGTGCCAGCATAACCAGACGGTCGACGCCCAGCGCCACGCCTGAGCAATCCGGCATCCCAACTTTTAGCGCTTCAAGCAGATTGTTATCGATAGGCTGTTGCGGTAAGCCACGGGCGGCTCGTTTGCGGTTATCCTGTTCGAAGCGTTGCTGCTGCTCGCGTGCATCGGTCAACTCATGGAAACCATTCGCCAGCTCAATACCTTTGTAGTACACCTCAAAACGTTCGGCCACGCGGTGGTCTTCAGTACTGATTTGCGCCAACGACGCCTGGCTGGCCGGGAAATGATATACAAACGTCGGTTTATCTTTGCCAATGTGCGGTTCGACGCCCATCGCAAACAGCAGTTGCAGCAAGGTATCCCGGTCTTCTTCGGTGTCCGCGATATTGCTGAGATCCAGCTTAGCCGCCGCTTCGCGCAACTGTGTTTTATCCGCTGACAGCGGGTCGATTTCAAGATGACGCTGGAAGGCTTGCTGATAAGAGAGGCTTTCCGCCGGAGAGCAGTCCAGCACTTGCTGGAGCAAATCATCCACTTCATTCATCAGACGGTACATATCGTAATGAGGACGGTACCACTCGAGCATGGTGAACTCGGGGTTATGGTGACGCCCCATCTCTTCGTTACGGAAACTGCGACACAGTTGGTAGACCGGACCACACCCTGCCACCAGCAGGCGCTTCATATGGTATTCCGGGCTGGTCATCAAATAGAGGTTCATGCCCTGAGAATGACCCGGGCCAACGAAACGCGTTTCGAACGGGAACAGATGAATATCCGTAACCGTCGCCTGACTCATACAAGGTGTCTCAACCTCAAGCACGCCACGGTCGGCAAAAAAGCGGCGGATTTCCGCTATAATTGCTGCACGTTTTAACAGATTGGGGATGGACGCGCTCGGCTGCCAGGTTGCCGTTTCGCTCATGGTTGTTTCTCCGATTTAAGACAAGGGCACGAAGTCTACTCGTAACGCGTTAGCGAGACAAATTTCGGGAGGGAATAACAAACACGGACAAGTTGATAAAAAAAGCAACATTGGGTGGTTTAGTAATTAAATTAATCAAAATCAATGATAATTCCCCCCTGTGATACGCTAAAAAAATCGAACACGTCAAATTTCCCGCTCCTCCCTGAGACTATACTATTGTACCTATAAAGGAGCAGTGGAAACGCGTTCATAACCCGTTTGACTCAGATGAAGCATCTGATTACGGGCGGGGATGAAATAACAACAATCTGGAGGAATGTCGTGCAAACCTTTCAAGCCGATCTTGCCATTATAGGCGCCGGTGGCGCGGGATTACGTGCTGCAATTGCTGCCGCACAAGCAAATCCCAACGCTAAAATCGCACTGATCTCAAAAGTGTACCCAATGCGCAGCCATACCGTTGCTGCCGAAGGCGGCTCTGCTGCTGTCGCGCAGGATCATGACAGCTTTGACTACCATTTTCACGATACGGTAGCTGGCGGAGACTGGCTGTGTGAGCAGGATGTCGTGGATTACTTTGTCCACCACTGCCCAACTGAAATGACGCAACTGGAACAATGGGGTTGCCCATGGAGCCGTCGTGAAGACGGTAGCGTCAACGTACGTCGCTTCGGCGGTATGAAAATTGAGCGCACCTGGTTTGCCGCGGATAAGACCGGCTTCCACATGCTGCATACGCTGTTCCAAACGTCTTTGCAGTTCCCGCAAATTCAGCGCTTCGACGAACACTTCGTCCTGGACATCCTGGTTGATGACGGTCAGGCTCGCGGCCTGGTTGCGATGAACATGATGGAAGGCACGCTGATGCAAATCCGTGCTAACGCGGTTGTCATGGCAACAGGCGGCGCTGGCCGTGTGTACCGTTACAACACCAACGGCGGCATCGTTACCGGCGACGGTATGGGCATGGCACTGAGCCACGGCGTTCCGCTGCGTGATATGGAATTCGTTCAGTATCACCCGACTGGTCTGCCAGGCTCCGGTATCCTGATGACCGAAGGCTGCCGCGGTGAAGGCGGTATTCTGGTCAACAAAGATGGCTATCGCTATCTGCAGGACTACGGCATGGGCCCGGAAACCCCACTGGGCGAGCCGAAGAACAAATACATGGAACTGGGTCCGCGCGACAAAGTTTCTCAGGCCTTCTGGCACGAATGGCGTAAAGGCAACACCATTTCCACACCACGTGGCGATGTGGTTTACCTCGACCTGCGTCACCTCGGTGAGAAAAAACTGCTCGAGCGCTTACCGTTCATCTGCGAACTGGCGAAAGCCTACGTGGGTGTCGATCCGGTTAAAGAACCGATCCCGGTACGTCCGACCGCGCACTACACCATGGGCGGTATTGAAACCGATCAGCACTGTGAAACCCGCATTAAAGGTCTGTTCGCCGTTGGTGAATGTTCCTCTGTTGGTCTGCATGGCGCTAACCGTCTGGGTTCTAACTCTCTGGCAGAACTGGTGGTCTTTGGCCGCATGGCGGGTGAACGTGCAGCAGAACGCGCTGCAACGGTAGGCGCAGCAAACGGTGCCGCACTCGACGCACAGGTTGCAGGCGTTGAAAAACGTCTGAAAGATCTGGTGAACCAGGAAGGTAACGAAAACTGGTCCAAAATCCGCGACGAAATGGGTCTGTCCATGGAAGAAGGTTGCGGTATCTACCGTACGCCGGAACTCATGCAGAAAACCGTTGATAAACTGGCCGAACTGCAGGAACGTTTCAAGCGCGTACGTATCACCGATACCTCCAGCGTCTTCAACACCGACTTGCTGTACACCATCGAACTGGGTCATGGTTTGAACGTTGCTGAATGTATGGCGCACTCTGCGCTGGCACGTAAAGAATCCCGCGGCGCGCACCAGCGTCTGGATGAAGGCTGCACCGAGCGTGATGACGTTAACTTCCTCAAACACACTCTCGCCTTCCGTGATGCTGACGGCACAACTCGCCTGGAATACAGCGACGTGAAAATCACCACTCTGCCGCCAGCTAAACGTATGTACGGTGGCGAAGCGGAAGCAGCCGATAAGAAGGAGAAGGCGAATGGCTGAGATGAAAAACCTGAAAGTTGAGGTGGTGCGCTATAACCCGGAAACCGATACCGCGCCGCACAGTGCTTTCTATGAAGTTCCTTATGATGAAACCACATCTCTACTGGATGCGTTGGGTTACATCAAAGATAACCTGGCACCGGACCTGAGCTACCGCTGGTCCTGCCGTATGGCAATCTGCGGTTCCTGCGGCATGATGGTCAACAACGTGCCTAAACTGGCGTGCAAAACCTTCCTGCGTGAATACACCAACGGTATGAAGGTTGAAGCGCTGGGCAACTTCCCGATCGAACGCGATCTGGTCGTCGATATGACGCACTTTATCGAAAGCCTGGAAGCGATCAAGCCGTACATCATTGGTAACCCGCGTACTCCGGATCAGGGTCCAAACACCCAGACTCCGGCGCAGATGGCGAAGTATCATCAGTTCTCCGGTTGCATCAACTGTGGTCTGTGCTATGCCGCATGCCCGCAGTTCGGCCTGAACCCAGAGTTCATTGGACCGGCTGCAATCACCCTGGCGCATCGTTATAACGAAGATAGCCGCGACCACGGTAAGAAGGAGCGTATGGCTCAGTTGAACAGCCCGAACGGCGTCTGGTCCTGTACTTTCGTGGGCTACTGCTCCGAAGTCTGCCCGAAACACGTCGATCCGGCTGCGGCCATTCAGCAGGGTAAAGTTGAAAGTTCAAAAGACTTTCTTATCGCTACCCTGAAACCACGCTAAGGAGTGCACGATGACGACTAAACGCAAAGCCTATGTGCGGCCAATGACGTCCACTTGGTGGAAAAAACTGCCATTTTATCGTTTTTACATGCTGCGTGAAGGCACGGCAGTTCCGGCAGTCTGGTTCAGCATTGAACTGATTATCGGCCTGTTTGCACTCAAGCATGGTGCAGAGTCCTGGATGGGTTTTGTCGCCTTTTTACAAAACCCGGTGGTGGTAATTCTTAATATTATCGCCCTGGCTGCAGCGCTGCTGCATACCAAAACCTGGTTTGAGCTGGCGCCAAAAGCTGCCAACATCATCGTAAAAGACGAAAAAATGGGGCCAGAGCCGATCATCAAAGGTCTCTGGGCAGTTACTGTGGTTGCGACAGTAGTAATACTGTTTGTTGCCCTGTTCTGGTAAGGAGTCCGGAATGATTAATCCAAATCCAAAACGCTCTGACGAACCCGTATTCTGGGGCCTGTTTGGTGCAGGCGGTATGTGGAGCGCTATCATTGCGCCGGTGATGATCCTGTTGGTAGGCATTATGCTGCCGCTGGGCTTTGTTCCTGATGCTTTCAGCTATGAACGCGTACTGGCATTTGCTCAGAGCTTCATCGGACGTGCGTTCCTGTTCCTGATGATCGTTCTGCCGCTGTGGTGTGGTTTACACCGTATGCACCACGCGATGCATGACCTGAAAATCCACGTGCCGGCTGGCAAGTGGGTATTCTACGGTCTGGCTGCGATCCTGACCGTTGTAACGGCGATTGGTATTCTGACCATCTAATCGCTCCGCCCTCTTATCATCCGGTAAGAGGGCGTTTTTTCGCTCTCTCTTCCCTTAATTCCCCGCCAGGTTCTACACTTAGGAAAAACCTTAAAAGGAAAATCCTATGCGCTTGCTGCCTGTAGTTGCTGCCGTTACGGCTGCATTTCTGGTTGTCGCTTGCAGCTCCCCTACGCCGCCTGCAGGCGTGACCGTTGTCAATAACTTTGACGCTAAACGCTATCTCGGAACCTGGTACGAAATCGCGCGCTTCGATCATCGCTTCGAACGAGGACTGGAAAAGGTCACTGCAACCTACAGCTTACGCGATGACGGGGGTATCAACGTCATCAACAAAGGCTACAACCCCGACAGAAGCATGTGGCAAAAAACGGAAGGCAAGGCTTATTTCACTGGCGATCCTACGCGAGCGGCGCTGAAGGTGTCGTTCTTCGGTCCATTCTACGGTGGGTATAACGTGATTGCTCTCGATCGGGAGTATCGCCACGCGCTGGTTTGTGGCCCGGATCGCGACTACCTGTGGATCCTCTCACGTACCCCCACTATTTCAGACGAGATGAAACAGCAAATGCTGGCAGTCGCGGCCCGGGAAGGGTTTGAAGTGAACAAGCTAATTTGGGTAAAACAGCCTGGCGCTTAGTGGGTACTGAGCTTCAGACCAATAATTCCGGCGACAATCAGCCCCAGACTCAGCAAACGTGCCGGACTGGCGGATTCCCCCAGCAGCAGGATACCGGTAATGGCCGCCCCTACCGCACCAATACCGGTCCAGACCGCATAAGCTGTTCCAACGGGCAACGTTCGCATCGCCCAGGAAAGCATGGCGATACTGACGATCATGGCCACAATGGTAATAATGCTCGGCGTCAGACGGGTAAAACCGTGGGTATATTTCAGGCCAATTGCCCATACGACTTCAAGCAGGCCAGCAATCAATAAAACGATCCAGGACATGTCAGGCTCCAGAATAACAATGGGGCCGTCCCCGGTGAGAGAAGCGTTTGCAGGTCGTCCTACAACGCTGAAGTATGAAAAAGCATTTTTGCCCGAAAGAAAATGAATTTCAACATTTTTATCCATTGCCTGCTTAAAGCAAGAATTGAGCACAAATAGCAGCGTAGTTCCCGCATTTGGCTGCCATTGGTCTTATCTATGATAAATGGCTTTCTGAAGTCAGGAAGCCGTTTTTCCCACTTCTGAATGCGAAAAGTTTATGCATAAAATTTTAGTGATTGACCGGTGCCACTTTACCCGTACAGGGGTCGAGGCCTTGCTTAATCATTCTGGTAGGTTTAATTCGTCGTTTCTGGTATCAGGAATCAATAACCTCTTACTGGCAAAAGAACATATTTCGCAGTGGAAACCGCATCTGGTGATCGCAGATTTATATGGTTTTCTCAGCGATGTACATGCCAGTCCGCCTATTGCGCCTTTTTTTATGAGCTGTGGTCTGATCCCCCTGATTTTACTGCAATCAGGAGACAGAAAGCCTGTACCCGCTCACAACCCGCAATACGCCGTCCATTCGGTATTATCCAAACGCACTACGCTCTCTGAGTTGTCAGACAGTATTCAGGATGCTCTCTGCGTTCGTCCTGCGCTAAAGACCACTAAAAACGCGACACCGCTGCTTACGCCGCAGGAAGAGAAAGTACTGTCGATGTGGATGGATGGCGTGAGTAACACTGCGATAGCCTCGGCACTCGGCATTCATGGCAAGACGGTTTACACCTATAAACGCAACATTCGCATCAAGCTGCATTTAGGAAACCGCTTTTCACCGTTTCTGTCGCTACCCGAGAAAATGAATTAACGGTACGACAGAGCGTCGTACCGTTCATGATTATTGCTGAGCTTTTGTCGCTGCACCAGAGATTGCGCTACCGCCTTCAGAAATATCCTGCCCAACACCTTTTGTTGTATTACACGCAGTCAACACTGAAGAAAGAACCAACACAGAAAAGAGCGCTGCAATTGTCTTTTTAACCATAACGTCTTCCTTTTCTAGCCAATATTGTTTGTGTATAGCTACTTAATGATAGACAAGATCCGGAAGGATGACGGAAAAACGCATATTTTTAAGACAATATGACAGGCTCAACTGGCCGCGTGAGAGATGGAATTACCAAGATGTTTGATGTCTTCACCGAAGCCACGTGCGGTATTACAGCCCGTCAGGAGTGTGCTGGTGAACAGGATAAGCATTACAAGACCGAGAAGACGTTTCATCATTCCTGCCCTGGAAAAGTATGGCGCAGCAGCCTGCGCCATCGATCAAATAGGATGTATTACTTAACGCGGGAAACGTATTCGCCTGAACGCGTATCCACTTTGATCACTTCGCCGATCTGTACGAACAGCGGAACTTTAACAACTGCGCCGGTGGACAGCGTCGCTGGTTTGCCACCCGTACCCGCGGTGTCACCTTTCAGACCCGGGTCAGTTTCAACGATTTCCAGCTCAACAAAGTTCGGTGGGGTCACGGAGATAGGCTGACCATTCCACAGGGTCACGATGCACTCAGCCTGATCCAACAGCCATTTAGCGCTATCGCCTACCGCTTTCGCGTCAGCAGCCAGCTGTTCGAAAGTGGAGTTGTTCATGAAATGATAGAACTCACCGTCGTTGTACAGGTAAGTCAGGTTCATATCTACAACGTCTGCGCCTTCAGCGGAGTCGGTGGATTTGAAGGTTTTCTCTACACGAGTACCGGTCAGCAGGCGGCGCAGCTTAACGCGCGCGAAAGCCTGGCCTTTACCCGGTTTAACGAATTCACTGGCTTCAACCGCATAAGGTTCGCCGTCCATCATGATTTTAAGACCGGCACGAAAATCGTTGCTATAGTAAGTCGCCATAAGGCCCTCTGAAATTGTTAACTGGTAGCTTAGCCACAAAATGGCGCATATTGTAACCCTAAACACCCCATCCAGAGAAGATTGGTTAGTACAACTTGCCGATGTTCTCACCGATCCGGATGAACTATTACGTCTTTTGAATATAGACGCTGATGAAAATATGCTCGCAGGTCGTGAGGCAAAACGTCTTTTTGCCCTGCGCGTCCCGCGATCGTTTATCGCGCGGATGGAAAAAGGCAACCCCAACGATCCGCTGCTGCGCCAGGTACTCACCTCCCAAGATGAATTTGTCGCCGCGCCAGGATTCTCGACCGACCCGCTGGAAGAACAGCACAGCGTCGTGCCGGGATTACTACATAAGTATCGCAATCGGGCGTTGCTGCTGGTAAAAGGCGGATGCGCGGTCAACTGTCGCTACTGCTTCCGTCGCCATTTCCCTTATGCCGATAACCAGGGGAATAAGCGTAACTGGCAGATTGCGTTAGATTACATCGCGGCGCACCCGGAGCTGGATGAGATTATCTTCTCCGGCGGCGATCCGTTAATGGCCAAAGACCACGAACTGGACTGGTTGCTCACGCAACTGGAAGCCATCCCACATATTAAGCGCCTGCGTATTCACAGCCGTTTGCCGATTGTCATCCCGGCGCGAATTACCGACGGATTGGTCGAGCGTTTTGCTCACTCTTCTCTGCAAGTTCTGCTGGTGAATCACATTAACCACGCCAACGAAATTGATGAGACATTTCGTCAAGCGATGGCAAAACTGCGTCGGATTGGCGTTACACTGCTCAACCAAAGCGTGTTATTACGCGGCGTGAACGATAACGCCCAGACGCTGGCGAATCTTAGCAACGCGCTATTTGATGCCGGCGTGATGCCCTATTACCTGCACGTGCTGGATAAGGTGCAAGGGGCCGCGCACTTTATGGTCAGCGACGATGAAGCGCGTCAAATCATGCGAGAACTGTTGACGCTGGTATCAGGCTATATGGTCCCCAAACTGGCGCGTGAAATTGGCGGAGAGCCCAGTAAAACGCCGCTGGATCTGCAATTACGTCAGCAATAATCCAAATGAGTGTCCGTTTTCGGACACTCACTGCCAAATAATATAATTTCAATTTATTCAGTCCTTCTCTGACTTTTAATTTATGTTATTTTAGCGATAGCTATCTTTTAATGTATTTATAAATCATATAAATAAATCAATATTTAGTTTTCCGTTGAATATTAGGTGAGAGAGAGAACCGCCGTGGCTATAACGATTAAAGGTATTAATACGGGCATTATTCGTCAAAAAAATGAGTTCATTGCGCTGGCATTAAAGATAAAGGAACCCAGAAATAAAGAGTCGCTGTTTTTTCTGTCACCATTCGGGCTACGAGACCTGCTTATCGCGCTGGAGAGCAGACTGCATACCAAGCACCTGTTGGGCGAGGATGCGCGTCTGCAGTATGAAAAAGCACGTGACAAAGTCAGTCAAAAAATGCATGAAAACATGCCATTAATTCAGGAGGATGAACTTAAAAATGCGGATATTAATCGTCGGATAAATTCACTGGTATTAGTAAGCGACGAAGGCGAAAACTTAACGCTCTCTCTTACACTGCATAATGGTCGAGTTTGCGAGCTATTAATTAATGAACTACAAATTACGGTACTGGCACATGCAATTATTCACGCAATAAATAATGCAGGGATGCGCGAATTAGCACTGCGTATCACATCGTTATTAGATTTCCTGCCTCTGTACGACATTGATTGCCTGGATAACGATAATCTTGAATACAATGCCTATACACAATCAGAATGGAAACATAATCTGTTTAATCATTATCTGGCTGTCATCTATCGCTATCAAGATAAAGCAGGGAAAGTTCGGTTCTGTGGTTCAGTGGTGAAAACTCGAGCCCCTTCGGATGATAAAGACGTAGAAGCGATCTCTCGTCGGCTTATCGACTTCAGCCCACGGCTAAAAAAACTGGCCGGTGTACCGTGCAAAGTGTTTGTCAGAACACTCACGGGGGATAAAACACAAAAGCTGACACAGGATCAGTGCCTGCGCGCGCTGCATCATTTACGCCTACAGTCTGCCAGTAAAGCGCAGAATGCCTGATGGCGCCGCTTATCAGGCCTACGCTCATGTGTACCGTAGGCCGGATAAGACGCTTCAGCGTCGCCATCCGGCATCAACAGCGTTTATCAATTAGGGCACTTATAAACCTGACCAATCATCTCGCTGGCGGTTGGGACAAAACTCGACAACATACCTTGTGATGGGCTGCTTACACCATAAATCACATTACCGCCCATTGCCGCAGCCTGGTTACGCAGATCGTTCGCCGCGCCGCGCATAGAGCCGCCCTCTTCGCCGTGCTGACCTGAAAGCCAGTTGCTCTGCTTACCGGTTGCGGTACCAATCAGTTGGCACTCGGCACCTGGCTTCTCTTCAACGAAGCGTACGCTTTGTCCGGCTGAACTCAGTTCGTTGCTGGAGCTACAACCCGCCATCAGTAGCGCGGCACCAACGATCCCTGCTAAATATTTCACGTGCATGTTATTCCCCATAATCAATGCGCTGGACGTTTTGTCCGTAGCTGAATCATATACTAAAAAGATGACCAAAAGAAAAACCCCCGGACATTTCTGCCCGGGGGTTTCTCATTTTTCGCGAGATGCGTATTTAATCAAATAATTCAAGTTGCAGCCAACGAACCTGCGGCTTGAAGTATGAAGATTAAATTACATCATGCCGCCCATTCCGCCCATGCCGCCCATACCACCAGCAGCACCTAAGTCAGCGGAATCGCCTTTCGGCAGGTCGGTTACCATGCACTCGGTGGTGATCATCAGACCCGCAACAGAAGCCGCGTACTGCAGAGCAGAACGGGTTACTTTAGTCGGATCCAGGATACCCATGTCGATCATGTTGCCGTATTCTTCAGTTGCAGCGTTGTAACCGTAGTTACCGTCACCCGCTTTCACGGTGTTAGCGACAACAGACGGTTCTTCGCCGCAGTTCAGAACGATCTGACGCAGCGGGGATTCCATTGCGCGCAGCGCAACTTTGATACCCACGTTCTGGTCTTCGTTCTGACCACGCAGTTCGCTCAGTTTGGATGCTACGCGGATCAGCGCAACACCACCACCAGCAACCACGCCTTCTTCTACCGCAGCACGGGTCGCGTGCAGGGCATCTTCAACGCGTGCTTTCTTCTCTTTCATTTCAACTTCGGTAGCAGCACCCACTTTGATGACTGCAACGCCGCCTGCCAGTTTCGCTACGCGCTCCTGCAGTTTTTCACGGTCGTAGTCAGAAGTTGCTTCTTCGATCTGCTGGCGAATCTGGGTTACACGACCCTGGATTGCCGCTTCTTCGCCCACACCATCGATGATGGTGGTGGTGTCTTTGTTGATCACAACGCGTTTTGCCTGGCCCAGATCTTCCAGGGTCGCTTTTTCCAGCTCCATACCGATCTCTTCAGAGATAACGGTACCGCCGGTCAGGGTCGCGATATCCTGCAGCATAGCTTTACGGCGGTCGCCGAAGCCAGGTGCTTTAACCGCAGCCACTTTCACGATGCCACGCATGGTGTTAACGACCAGGGTAGCCAGCGCTTCGCCTTCAACATCTTCAGCAATGATCAGCAGCGGTTTGCCTGCTTTCGCAACGGCTTCCAGAACCGGCAGCATTTCGCGGATGTTGGAGATTTTCTTATCAGCCAGCAGGATGAACGGCGTTTCCAGTTCTACTGCGCCCGTTTCCGGCTTGTTGATGAAGTAAGGAGACAGGTAGCCACGGTCGAACTGCATACCTTCAACTACGTCCAGTTCGTCCTGCAGACCGGTACCGTCTTCAACGGTGATCACGCCTTCTTTACCGACTTTGTCCATCGCTTCTGCGATCAGTTTACCTACGGTTTCGTCGGAGTTAGCGGAGATGGTACCAACCTGAGCAATCGCTTTAGAGTCGGAGCACGGTACGGACAGGGCTTTCAGTTCTTCAACCGCAGCAGCGACAGCTTTGTCGATACCACGTTTCAGATCCATCGGGTTCATACCCGCAGCAACAGCCTTCAGGCCTTCAGTGATGATGGACTGAGCCAGTACGGTCGCAGTAGTCGTACCGTCACCTGCAGCGTCGTTCGCTTTAGAGGCAACTTCTTTCACCATCTGCGCGCCCATGTTTTCGAACTTGTCTTCCAGCTCGATTTCACGTGCTACGGAAACACCATCTTTAGTGATAGCTGGGGCACCGAAAGATTTATCCAGAACCACGTTACGGCCTTTCGGGCCGAGGGTAACTTTTACTGCGTCTGCCAGTACGTTCACGCCGCGCAGCATTTTCACACGAGCGTCGTTACCGAATTTTACGTCTTTAGCTGCCATTTTCTCTTTCCCTTAAATTCGTATGTTCAGTGTCGTTCGCGGATTAAGCTTCAACAATCGCCAAGATGTCACTTTCAGACATGATCAACACTTCTTCATTGTCGATCTTCTCAGATTTAACACCGTAGCCATCGTTGAAAATGACGATATCGCCAACTTTCACGTCCAGCGGCTGTACGGTACCGTTGTCCAGGATGCGACCCTTACCGACAGCGATGATTTCGCCACGAGTTGATTTACCCGCTGCAGAACCGGTCAGTACGATGCCGCCAGCAGATTTGGATTCAACTTCTTTACGTTTGACGATCACACGATCATGTAACGGACGAATACTCATTGATAGCTCTCCTTTGAGAAAGTCTTTATCAGTTATGGGTGGCGCCGGCCCGTGAACGGTTTACCGGCTAGTGACCAGAGAGATGGGGATGGGGTTTTCTCCCTTCAAGGGGGCAAGCGAAAAATTTTTTTTATCAGGAGAAAATCCCGCCAAAACACAGACACACCTCACATTTAATACCGATTTCAGTCACGTCGTCATAAGCAAATCCGATTGTGATACCATCGAAAATCTGCGCTGTAGCCTATTTAACGGGCATAATCGGATAACAATTTATGAGTGGACTGAAGCAAGAGCTGGGGCTGGCTCAGGGCATTGGCCTGTTGTCGACATCATTGTTAGGGACAGGCGTTTTTGCTGTTCCCGCACTGGCTGCCTTGGTGGCGGGTAACAATAGCCTGTGGGCCTGGCCGGTCCTCATTCTTCTAGTCTTCCCCGTAGCGATTGTCTTTGCCGTGCTCGGTCGCCATTACCCCAGCGCCGGCGGTGTGGCACATTTTGTCGGCATGGCCTTTGGCTCTCGCCTGGAGCGTGTTACCGGCTGGCTGTTTTTATCGGTGATTCCGGTCGGGCTGCCAGCGGCATTGCACATTGCCGCCGGATTCGGTCAAGCCATGTTTGGCTGGCATGGCTGGCAGCTTTTGTTGGCAGAACTCGGTACGCTGGCGTTGGTTTGGTATGTGGGTTCCCGCGGTGCCAGCTCCAGTGCAAACCTGCAAACGGTTATCGCCGGGCTGATTGTTGCCCTGATCGTTGGCATCTGGTGGGCGGGTGAACTTAAACCCGGCGAAATCCCCTTTCCTGCCATTACCGATATTGAACTGCCTGGGCTATTCGCGGCGCTGTCGGTGATGTTCTGGTGTTTTGTCGGTCTTGAAGCATTCGCACACCTGGCCTCGGAGTTCAAAAAACCAGAGCGAGATTTTCCCCGTGCACTGATGATCGGCCTGCTACTGGCCGGTTCAGTCTACTGGGCATGTACGGTCGTGGTACTACATTTTGGCGCCTATGGTGAGCAAATGGCTGCGGCGGCATCGCTACCTAATATTGTCGTGCAACTGTTTGGCGTACAAGCTCTGTGGGTCGCCTGCATCATTGGTTATCTGGCCTGCTTTGCCAGCCTGAACATTTATATTCAGAGTTTCTCCCGCCTGGTGTGGTCGCAAGCGCAATATAAGCCGGAGAGTTACCTGGCTCGCTTGTCCCCTCGCCATCTTCCGCGCAATGCTTTGAACGCGGTGTTAGCTTGCTGCGTGGTCAGCACATTGTGCATCTATATACTGCAAATCAACCTCGATGCATTAATCATCTATGCCAACGGCATCTTTATTATGATTTATCTGCTGTGCATGCTGGCAGGGTGCCGACTGCTAAAAGGACATTATCGTGCGTTGGCGGTGATTGGCTGTCTGTTGTGCCTGTTGCTGCTGGCAATGGTTGGCTGGAAGAGTCTGTATTCACTGGTTATGCTGGCTGGACTGTGGTTGTTTTTACCCCGCAGGCCGGATAAGGCCGTTACACCGCAATCCGGCAAGTAAAGCCTCGTTGCCGGATGATGCCGCTCACACGGCGTATCCGGCCTACAACGTCATTAATCCCGACGGTCGTCGTCTTTATGATCAAGGCGGTTGCGCTCATCATCTTTACGCTGGAACTCACCGTCAAAGGTCTCGCCCCCACCAGTTCCTGCACTAAAGCCGCCCCCCGGCATACGAGAAAAGCGCAGGTGCGGCAGCAGCTTCATGGTCAGATGCTTCTGCACCGGAGGTAATAAAAGAAGAAGACCAAGGAAATCGGTGAAGAAGCCCGGCAGCACCAGCAGCAAACCAGCAATAATCAGCGACACGCTCTTGATCATTTCTTCAGCAGGACTTTCACCCGCCGCCATTTTTTGTTGCATCAACAAAAAGTTCTTAAACCCTTGGTTACGAACCAGAGACATACCGATAACCGAGGTAAAAATGACCAAAATCAGCGTCATCAGAACACCCATAACATGGGCAACCTGAATGAAAATAGATATCTCTATGTAAACATAGAGAAAAATGGCAAGTAATGGTATCCAGCGCAAAGGACTCTCCTGTAAATAACAGCCGTTTTCGCCACGTCTGTCCGAATGGTTATGTGACTCGCATCGGAAAGATGTGGGGGGAATTAGCAAAATTTCAAGCGGGTTCTACACTTATTTTTGGTATTAATCCTAAAGGGGTGATCCATTTCACAGAATAATAATTAAGGGGTAATTTCCGCGTTTTAAGTGATCCAGATTACGGTAGAAATCCTGAACCAGCATATGATCTCGGGTATCAGACCGATGCAGGGGATAATCGTCGGTCGAGAAACAATCGAAATCACATATATCCTGTGTGTTTAGTAAAAAATCATTGGCAGCTTGAAAAAGAAGGTTCACATGTTAAACAACATTCGTATCGAAGAAGACTTGTTGGGTACCAGGGAAGTTCCAGCGGACGCCTACTACGGTGTTCATACTCTGAGAGCGATTGAAAACTTCTACATTAGCAACAACAAAATCAGCGATATCCCTGAATTTGTTCGCGGTATGGTAATGGTGAAAAAGGCAGCGGCCCTGGCCAACAAAGAGCTGCAAACCATTCCTAAGAGTGTGGCAAATGCCATCATCGCAGCATGTGATGAAGTTCTGAATAACGGAAAATGCATGGATCAGTTCCCGGTAGATGTTTACCAGGGTGGTGCGGGTACCTCCGTCAACATGAACACCAACGAAGTGCTGGCCAATATCGGTCTGGAACTGATGGGTCACCAGAAAGGTGAATATCAGTACCTGAATCCGAACGACCACGTGAACAAATGTCAGTCTACCAACGACGCTTATCCGACCGGCTTCCGTATCGCTGTTTACGCATCCATCATCAAACTGATTGATGCCCTTAACCAACTGCGTGAAGGCTTCGAACAAAAAGCTGTTGAATTCCAGGACATCCTGAAAATGGGTCGTACCCAGCTGCAGGATGCTGTACCGATGACTCTCGGTCAGGAATTCCGTGCTTTCAGCGTTCTGTTGAAAGAAGAAGTGAAGAACATTGGCCGTACTGCTGAGCTGCTGCTGGAAGTTAACCTCGGCGCAACCGCAATCGGTACAGGTCTGAACACCCCGAAAGAGTACTCTCCGCTGGCTGTACAGAAACTGGCTGAAGTGACTGGTTTTGCCTGTGTTCCGGCTGAAGACCTGATTGAAGCAACGTCCGACTGTGGCGCATACGTTATGGTGCACAGCGCACTGAAACGTCTGGCTGTTAAGATGTCCAAAATCTGTAACGACCTGCGTTTGCTCTCCTCTGGCCCACGTGCCGGCCTGAACGAGATCAACCTGCCGGAACTGCAGGCGGGCTCTTCCATCATGCCAGCAAAAGTAAACCCGGTTATCCCGGAAGTCGTCAACCAGGTGTGCTTTAAAGTCATCGGTAACGACATCACCGTCACCATGGCGTCTGAAGCAGGTCAGCTGCAGTTGAACGTTATGGAACCGGTTATTGGCCAGGCGATGTTTGAATCTATCCACATCCTGAGCAACGCTTGCTATAACCTGCTGGAAAAATGCGTTAGCGGCATTACGGCTAACAAAGAAGTGTGTGAAGCATTCGTGTATAACTCTATCGGTATCGTGACCTATCTGAACCCGTTCATCGGTCACCACAACGGCGATATCGTCGGTAAAATCTGTGCCGAAACCGGTAAGAGCGTGCGTGAAGTTGTCCTTGAACGTGGCCTGCTGACCGAAGCTGAGCTGGACGATATCTTCTCTGCTCAGAACCTGATGCACCCTGCTTATAAAGCAAAACGTTATACTGATGAAAGCGAACAGTAATCGTGTAGGGTAGTACCAGAGAAGGCACGTCAGATGACGTGCCTTTTTTCTTGCACGAAGTTACTTAAAAACAACAATTTAATATCAACTTGTTAAACAACAAGGAAGGCTAATATGATAGTTTTAGAACTTATCATCGTTTTGCTGGCAATCTTTTTAGGTGCCAGACTTGGGGGTATCGGTATTGGATTTGCAGGTGGGCTGGGTGTTCTGGTTCTCGCCGCTATTGGCGTAAAACCGGGTAACATTCCGTTCGATGTTATTTCCATTATCATGGCGGTCATCGCTGCCATTTCTGCTATGCAGATTGCAGGTGGTCTGGACTATTTGGTTCACCAAACTGAAAAACTGCTGCGTAAGAACCCAAAATACATCACGATCCTTGCACCGATTGTGACCTATTTCCTGACTATCTTTGCAGGTACAGGCAACATCTCTCTGGCAACGCTGCCGGTTATCGCTGAAGTAGCGAAGGAACAAGGCATCAAACCTTGCCGTCCGCTGTCTACTGCAGTGGTTTCTGCACAGATTGCGATTACTGCGTCGCCAATCTCCGCAGCTGTGGTGTACATGTCTTCCGTCATGGAAGGTCATGGCATCAGCTACATCCACCTGCTGTCCGTGGTCATTCCGTCCACGCTGCTGGCGGTACTGGTGATGTCCTTCCTGGTCACTATGCTGTTCAACTCCAAGCTGTCTGACGATCCGATTTACCGTAAACGTCTGGAAGAAGGCCTGGTCGAACTGCGCGGTGAAAGACAAGTTGAAATCAAAGCGGGCGCAAAAACCTCCGTATGGTTGTTCCTGCTGGGCGTAGTTTGCGTGGTGGCTTACGCCATTATCAACAGCCCAAGCCTCGGTCTGGTCGCTAAACCGCTGATGAACACCACCAACGCCATCCTGATCATCATGCTGAGCATCGCGACGCTGACCACGATCATCTGCCGCGTTGAAACGGACTCTATCCTGAACTCCAGCACCTTCAAAGCCGGTATGAGCGCCTGTATTTGTATACTGGGCGTTGCATGGCTGGGTGATACTTTCGTCTCTCATAACATTGACTGGATCAAAGAGACTGCAGGTAGCGTCATTCAGGGTCATCCGTGGCTGCTGGCTGTCATCTTCTTCTTTGCTTCTGCACTGCTGTACTCTCAGGCAGCAACGGCAAAAGCTCTGATGCCGATGGCTCTGGCACTGAACGTTTCTCCGTTGACCGCTGTCGCATCCTTCGCGGCTGTTTCTGGCCTGTTCATTCTGCCAACTTACCCAACGCTGGTTGCGGCGGTTCAGATGGATGACACCGGGACAACCCGCATCGGTAAATTCGTCTTTAACCATCCGTTCTTCATCCCGGGTACGCTGGGTGTGGTACTGGCTGTCTGCTTCGGCTTCCTGCTGGGCAGCTTCATGCTGTAAGTTTTACCTGCAGGGCGCCTGTGCGCCCTGCAGTTCCTCTCTCCCGTCTCGCTTTGACTAACATCCTTCTTCCGTCCGTTGTATAGTGACTCCTCTCTTGCTGGTTACTCTGTGCTTTCGAGGTGTTTATGCTTGATGTAAAGAATCAGGATATCTCCATCCCCGATACCGTTGTCGTGCTCTGTACCGCCCCGGATGAAGCAACCGCTCAGGATCTGGCCGCTAAAGTACTGGCGGAAAAACTGGCCGCCTGCGTCACACTGCTGCCCGGCGCTACCTCCCTCTATTATTGGGAAGGCAAGCTGGAGCAGGAATATGAAGTCCAGATGATCTTAAAAACCGCAGTTTCACACCAGCAAGCACTTCTCGATTGCCTGAAGTCACATCACCCGTACCAAACACCTGAACTTCTGGTTTTACCCGTCACTCACGGAGATTTTGATTACCGCTCATGGCTCAACGCATCCTTACGCTGATCCTGCTGCTCTGCAGCACATCAACTTTTGCTGGCTTATTTGACGCACCAGGTCGCTCGCAGTTTGTCCCGGCCGACCAGGCATTTGTGTTCGATTTTCAGCAAAACCAACACGTTCTGAACCTCTCCTGGCAGGTCAAAGACGGCTATTATCTTTATCGTAAACAGATAAGCATAACCCCATCTCAGGCCGAGACTGCCGAGGTAAAATTGCCGCCCGGGGTCTGGCATGAAGATGAGTTTTACGGCAAAAGTGAAATTTATCGTCAGCAGTTGACTATCCCTGTCACCGTCAAGCAGGCTGCTGCGGGTGCGACGCTAACGGTTACCTACCAGGGCTGTGCCGACGCCGGGTTCTGTTATCCGCCTGAGACAAAAACCGTGCCGTTACGTGAAGTGGCGGCCAGTGCAGAAACGCCACCAACGACCTCTTCAGCAACGGTATCGCCAGAAGAACAACCACAACCCACGACCCAACTGCCGTTCTCCGCATTGTGGGCGCTGCTGATCGGGATTGGCATTGCCTTTACACCTTGCGTCCTGCCGATGTACCCGCTGATTTCCGGTATCGTGCTAGGTGGAAAACAGCGCTTATCAACCGGACGAGCACTACTGCTAACCTTTATCTATGTCCAGGGAATGGCGCTCACCTACACCGCGCTGGGTCTGGTGGTTGCCGCTGCGGGATTACAATTCCAGGCGGCGCTACAGCATCCTTATGTCCTGGTTGGCCTTGCTATCGCCTTTACGCTGCTAGCTTTATCGATGTTCGGCCTGTTCACGCTACAGCTGCCTTCATCACTGCAAACACGCCTCACGTTAATGAGTAACCGTCAGCAAGGCGGCTCTCCCGGCAGCGTATTTACAATGGGGGCGATTGCCGGTCTGATCTGTTCGCCTTGCACCACCGCCCCACTAAGCGCAATCCTGCTGTATATCGCTCAGAGCGGAAACATGTGGCTAGGCGGCGGTACGCTGTATCTGTACGCGCTGGGAATGGGACTGCCCCTGATGCTCATTACCGTCTTTGGTAACCGTCTGCTACCGAAAAGCGGCCCGTGGATGGAGCATGTCAAAACCGCCTTTGGTTTTGTCATCCTGGCGCTTCCCGTATTTTTACTGGAACGTATTATCGGTGACGAGTGGGGGATCCGCTTGTGGTCGTTACTCGGCGTCGCGTTCTTTAGCTGGGCCTTCATTACCAGTCTGCAAGCCAAACGCCCATGGATGCGCCTTGTGCAAATAACCCTGCTCGCCGCCGCTCTTGTGAGCGTACGTCCCTTGCAGGACTGGGCATACGGTACGCCGCATGCACAAACGCAGGCACATCTGAACTTCAAACCCATCGCGACGGTCGATGCGTTAAATCAGGCGCTGGCAGAGGCAAAAGGTAAGCCGGTGATGCTGGATCTGTATGCCGACTGGTGCGTAGCCTGCAAAGAATTTGAGAAATACACCTTCAGCGATCCGCTGGTTCAACAGGCATTAAGCAACACGGTATTACTGCAGGCGGACGTCACGGCAAATAATGCCCAGGATGTCGCACTGCTGAAGCATCTGCAGGTTTTAGGGCTGCCAACCATTTTGTTTTTTGATGCTCAGGGTAAAGAGCAGCCAAACGCGCGGGTAACAGGTTTTATGGATGCCGCAACATTTAGCGCACATTTGCACGATCGCCAACCGTGAGCGACACTTGCAAAAGGAAAACGGAGGAGAATACCGTGCAACGTGAAGATGTCCTGGGAGAAGCCCTGAAATTACTTGAGGTGCAAGGGATAGCCAATACCACGCTGGAAATGGTGGCCGACCATATTGATTATCCGCTTGATGAGCTGCAGCGCTTCTGGCCCGATAAAGAGGCCATCTTGTACGATGCCCTGCGGTACCTTAGCCAGCGGGTAGATATCTGGCGGCGTCAGCTTCTGCTTGATGACACCCTGAGCGCTGAGCAGAAGTTACTGGCTCGCTATAACGCCCTGGCCGAATGTGTGAGCAACAATCGTTACCCCGGCTGCCTGTTCATCGCCGCCTGTACCTTCTACCCTGACCCTGGCCACCCTATCCATCAACTTGCGGATCAACAAAAAAAGGCGGCCCATGATTTTACCCATGAACTGCTGACGACGCTGGAAGTTGACGACCCGGCGATGGTCGCCAAACAGATGGAACTGGTGCTTGAAGGTTGCCTGAGCCGCATGCTGGTCAATCGTAGCCAGGCCGACGTGGAAACGGCACACCGGCTGGCGGAAGACATCCTGCGCTTCGCTCAATGTCGTATGGGCGGTGCGCTGACCTAAGCAAACATCCCCGCCCATGCGGAGATAAGCAGACACAGCGCCATCACCCGTTGAAAACGCACCATCGCCGTGGTGGTGCGAAACACCCTGTTTACCGCCTTACCCAGCCACGCCCAGCACAACAAGCACGCCACAGATATCAGTAAGAACCACAGCGCCATTAGCGCGACATCCCGCAGCATATGCTCACCCGTAGGGGCAAACAGACTCACCACCGCCAGCGCCATCATCCACGTTTTGGGATTGATAATCTGCAACAGTGCCGCTGCTTTGGCAGTAAAGCGATGGCGCGTTTGCCCAGCAATATTCGTTGCCGGAGCACAAAACAGCTGCCAGCTCATCCATGTCAGCCACAGTACACCCGCCCAGCTCATCACCTGGCGTACCAGCGGATACTGGCGCAGCAGTTCACCTGCACCGGCTCCAGATATCAGCACAATGGCGCTGGCGGCCACACAGCCGCTGACAAGCGCAGGCAGTGTGGCTCTCACGCCATAATGCTGACTGCTGGTCAACACAAGAATATTGGTGGGGCCTGGCGTTATCGAAGCAACAAAAGCAAACAGCAAGTACGGCATAATATTCACAGGTGACTCCTTATTATTGGAGTCCTGACTGTGCCGTTATTTATTGGAAACGTCTGGAAGGTTTGTGCACAACTTACGGTAATGTGCAGGCGTAATCCTGTACGCCCGCTGGAACCAGCGCCCAAGATGACTTTGATCGGCAAAGCCCAGCGTTGTCGCCACAGCGACGGGCTGTTCCCCTCGCGCCAGGAGCTGACGTGCTTTTGCCAGCCGCAACTGGATAAGCCAGGCATGCGGTGCCATATGGAATTCTCGCTTGAAACTGCGGGTCAGGGTAAAGCGGTCTGTCCCTGTCTCCCGTGCCAGATCGGAAAGGCCGATATTGTCGCCCATATGCGCATGCATATAGTCCCGCGCTCGATGCGCCATTGCACAACCCTGTATTTGTGATGGCAGACGCTTACGCCACCGACAATGTGCCGTGAGCTGAGTCAGCAAATTATCCATATTGCTTTGCTGCACGATACGCATTTCATCGGTATGCAGTGAACCAAATGTCTCACCAATCGCCCGAACCAGATGCGGCTCACGGGTCAGCGTTTGGTTAAAGTGCAGTGAATAGCTACCCGGAGTAGCCTCGTACAGCCCATGTAACGTGTGGGTCAGCCACTGTTCATCAAGGTAAAAGGTCAGATAGGTAAAACCGCCTGCAACCGGGGCATCACCATCATGGATTTCACCCGGTTCTAGCAGAAACGCATCACCCGGCTGGCTGTGATGACGCTCCCGGCGACAGTGAAACTGCTGGGTACCGGAAAGGGTGAGCCCCACCAGATAGCTGTCATGCCAGTGCGGGTCAAAGGCATGGCCTTCAAAGTGCGCCTTAATAGTCTCAATACCGGTATCGGCATGCTGTCGTAGTTCAAGCCAGTCGTTTGCCATACTGCCCTCCTCTCGCTGCCAGCATTGCCTGGTTAAATCACACCTGTCTGGAAGATTTGTGCAAACGTCAGGCATAAACGTACAGACTGCCGTAATATTAAGCGGTTGAACAGCTTTTCACGATATTTGATTGACTGCCAGGCGTGAATGCGGTTTAATGCGCCCCGTTGCCCGGATAGCTCAGTCGGTAGAGCAGGGGATTGAAAATCCCCGTGTCCTTGGTTCGATTCCGAGTCCGGGCACCACTATTTAGAAAAACCAGCCTAAGGGCTGGTTTTTTGCTTTCTGGGGTTACGGTAGATTTCTGGTCACTTTGACCGCTGATGTCATTACCTAGCTTTCGCCATCCAGTCTGAGGATATTGATGGCACTGAAAAATTTGTGACCTTTTTTAAGTTGTCCACTCAGGATTTCTGTAACTTCTTTGCGCTTCCTTTCCTTGTGGCTCATTCAGATTTAATGGAGAGCATTAAACTATATTGCTTTCGGAATAAAATAATCCTGAACGCCTTATCTTGATAGCCTCGATTTTGGGTATAGAACCTATTCACATCGGTAGAGGCGCCAGCATAAGCAAATGGATAACGCGACTAAAAAAATAGCGTTATAAAGGTAGCTTTCGTTCCCTTTAATAACTTATTTAGTGTTGTTGGCGTATGCTGGCGCGACATCGTCGTCTCCTTATCCGATTAGAATAAAATCATCAATATTGACGCTTTTAGAGTTTACGTTTTCTAAAGTAATGACATTGGCATTAACAGGATCGCCGATGGTAATTACGGTACTGTTACCGGTTCCCCCGGCAATCTTGACGCTGCTGGCAAAATTCGCCACACCAATGCCGAATAAACTCACATCGAGGTAATCCTGTCCGCCGCTGGGGTTACTGTCGAAGCCGCTGGTAATACAGTCTCGCCCAAAGCCTGCGCTAAAGACGAAGGTGTCATTTCCGGCACCACCGGTCATGATATCGTCACCCTGGCCCCCCTCGAGTCTGTCGTTACCCGCTCCACCTGTCAGTTTATCGTTACCGGCCCCGCCCTGAAGGTTATCGGCACCGTCACCCCCATCAAGAGCGTCATTTCCTGCCCCACCGTTGAGCGTGTCGTTTCCTCCCATCCCATACAAAAAGTCATTACCGCTGCCACCGGTGATGGTGTTGGCAATGGCATTACCTCTGCCGGTAAACGCGCCTGTCCCGGTGAACACCAGGGTTTCAACGTTATTGGTCAACGTGTAATTGTGGAGGGTGGTCTGGACAGCATCTGTCCCGCCATTAAGACCTTCTGTGACGACGTCTCCATTATTATCAACAATATAGGTGTCATTGCCGAGGCCGCCCACCATCACATCAGCCCCTTCGCCACCGTCAAGTCTGTCGTTACCCGCTCCGCCTGTCATTTTATCGTTACCGGTCCCGCCCTGAAGGTTATCAGCACCCTCCCCCCCATCAAGGACGTCATTTCCTGCCCCGCCATTGAGCGTGTCGTTTCCTCCCATCCCATACAAAAAGTCATTACCATTGCCACCGGTGATGGTGTTAGCAATGGCATTCCCTCTGCCGGTAAACGCGCCTGTCCCGGTGAACACCAGGTTTTCAACGTTATTGGTCAACGTGTAATTGTGGAGGGTAGTCTGGACAGTATCTGTCCCGCCATTAAGACCTTCTGTGACGACGTCGCCATTATTATCAACAATATAGATGTCATTGCCGACACCGCCCACCATCACATCGGCCCCGAGGCCGCCGTTGAGAATATCGTTGCCAGCCCCACCGTTGAGCGTATCGTTGCCGCCCCCGCCATTCAGGACGTCGTTGCCGAGCCCACCATTCAGGATGTCAATGCCGTTCCCACCATTCAGGACGACGTTATTGTGGGCAATGACCGGCGGTTTATCGAGCTGACTCGTCCCGAAGATGTTCTCGGGAAGATTGGTCAGGCCCGTGTTGCGTGCCACGATCCCGGCAAAACCCTGTTCCTCGATAACCTCGTAGAGGTCCAGATGCTCCACGCGATCGAGATAATACAGCCGGTCACCTTCCTGGATGCGGTCAAGTTGTTCGTGGATGATGACCCAGAAGGTCTGGCCAACCACACCACCATTGATGTGCTTCTCGGCGAGTCCGCCAACGAACAGATCCACTCTGTCGATACCTTTGACGGTGTTTCCGTTGACCAATTTATAGCCAGGATTCGCCGCCAGGAAGTCTGCAATTTGACTATCCTCTAGTACGAGGTCGGGATAGGCCTTCTTGAATTGCGCAATGACGGTGTCGCTGAGATTGTTCCGTGCCTGGAAGTCTTCCCATGAACCGTAGGGTGTGAGATCACCAGCAAAGCTGACCGCCTCTTTGACGTACGGATCGAGAGAGGCCATCAGGTCGGCCCGGATCTGGTTCATCGAACCCAGACCAACGTCCCACTCGCGGGCGACGTCGAAGGCGAACACGTCAGCACTCATACGAACAAGGTCGTTGCGCACAGCATCGACGATATTGACGTCGACTTCTTCCGCAGGCTGGACAACACCCCCGGCAATGATCCCGGCGGCACCCAGTTGCTCATAGCCTGGCTGTGGAGAGTAAGGCAATTGCGATTTGGGGAAGTTAAACGCGCTCGTATCGTTGGTCGGGTTGAGGAACGCGTCGAACAGCGGCACCTGCGTTGCATTGCCCTCAGCGTCGAGCACCGTCAGCGTCTGCCCTATCAGCGAATGCCCGAACCGGTAAGCGGCAACCGCGAACTCGTGCGAGACTCGTGCATCCACTTCCGGATTGTACTCGGCGAAGCCGTGATCGCCCTCACCTCTCATGCCACCAAGTAACTTGTCGGCAAAGTCGGTGTAAATAACGCGCTGATATTCAGCTTCGTTAATGATCTTGGCAGCCTGGAACAGCTCTTCAGCTGTTCCATTAAATCCGGCTTCGAGCAATGCGTTGACATGGAAGTTGTGATTCCGTTCCCAGATGTTGTGGATCGCGGTTAGTGCGATGTTTTCGTTCGCACGTCCATCACCCGCCACGTAGTGGTCGAGCAGGTTGATAAAGGGGTTGGTGTCGAGCAGCAGTGCAAAGCCACTTCCCATGAAATTAGAGGTCATGGCAGGAAGCATCGCTTGGTTGATAACGCCATTACTGTCGACCAGTCCGGCGAAGTACTCCCGGAAGGCTACGCGGTGGTCGCCCGGCAGCGAGCTGTCGGTGAACAGCGTGTTGTTGTTCCAGTGATGCAGGATCAGTTCACTCAGCGTGGGCAGTAGCTTGAAATTTGGATTTGATGGATCCAGTCCGCCCTCTAACAGCTTGCCCGTAAACCCGCCCAGTCCATCACCTTCTCGCAGGAACTGGCCGACGAGTTCGTTAGAGCCATAAGTTTGGTTCTGGTCAGCGAATGGCGATGTCTTATTGAGATGCTGCGGGATTCCATTGGCATCAATACTGTTAACGGTGCCACGAGTCAGGTCCGCGGGGTTTGGAACCGAGCCCGGAGTGCCAATCTGGATCGTTCCGTTACCTCCCTTACCGAGGAAATCGAGACCGTGATCGAAGTACTGACCGAAGGCCGTGAATAAGCTGTTCACGCCAGCGGCATTGCCGGACAGGTTTGCTTCCTGTGCACCAAGGGCATCGCTGATGGCTCGCGGATCCAGCCCGGAGAACAAGGGGTTGATGTCGCGGTTTTGGGTCGTCTCGTTCCAGGCGCCGTAGTGCGCGTCGGTGAGCCGTATGAACGGCTGATCGGCTGAACCATAGTCAAGGTGAACCCGGTTATTACCGGTACCTTCGAGATCTCGGATCCCGAGCGCATCGTTGTCTTCCCCTCCTTCAAGCCCGTTGACGAGATTCTTCAGGTTGGCGACATCACTGGCGGTGAGAGGGAAAGCACCGTCGCCGCCGACATCGTCATTGTCATTGTCATCGTCATCGTCATCGTCATCGTCATCGGCTTCCGTCGACGTTTCCTTGCGTGCTAAGACAATGGGATCGGTAGGTTTCAACTTGGTGTTTATGCCATCATGCACCGTGATCTTGTCCTGAGTTAGCGTAGAAGCCTTGGATCTCGGTGCCAGCTCAATCACCTCCTGCGGCGTCGGCGTGCCAAACACATCATCCAGACTTATGCCGAGCACCGGATCGGTCTCTTTGTTCACTTCAACTGCGGATAAGAAATTGGCGGTCCGGTTGCTGATAATCCATGACGGCGGATCTATAACCGACCATATCCCAGCATATCCCGCCTGAAATGAGGAATCAAAAAAGCGCAGGAAGGAAAAGTCTGTAACACCAAACTTGCCTTGCCCTGTGACCAGGTTGTTAAAGCTAGCATCGAAGGTTCGCATACTGAATGGCACAAGATGGTTAGATAATATATTGAAGTTGAGATCGTCGACATCCATTTGTGCTATAGATATTTGTTTGAGGGTATATTTCAGGTCAGGTTTTATGACATTCTTCATTTTCATTTCTCTCAGTAATGATTATGAAAGGCACGAAAAGGCGAAGCCGGTAAGCGGCACTCGAATTACGCGCCTGGAATTGCTAACTGAGCGAATAGGTAGAGCGACTTCGAGCTCCGGGTGGACGCACAACCTATATATCACCCTTTAACGTCACAAAAGACCCTATGATAGATATGCTCAGCCCCCACTGGAAAATCGCGACGACTTACTTTGCCAAACTGATAGCAGGCTTCAGACAAGCGACCCCTTAATATTGAATAAAGCCAAAAAAATAACATCCGTCAATTAGTAGCAACTATTTTTAAATTTCGAATGGCAAAAAAAATCATCAATATTACATAGCTAATACATCACCCAGAATTTAATCGTTCATCATTGCGTTAACAGTCGCACATTAATTTCCTTTAAATTCAATATTCTACAAAACCCATCCAGACAAGTATTGAATAAATCATAAAGAAAAAATTGAACACCCATCAAGCCGCACTAATAAAAATGATATAAAAGTTTAAATGGCGACAATAAAAATAATACATCCTCATTACCGCGACGCTGAAATTCCGGAGCTAAACTATATTAATATATCATTACCAACATAAATGAAGTTATTATATGTAATGTTAAATTTTCTTATGCGGTTTAAATTATGATTTTCCTGACTGGATATACGGAATAGCCTCGGATTTCCTGGAGGTTTTACTGGATAACGTCGGAATGTAAGGACGCACGGAAAATTCAGATGACTTCCTTGAAAGAAGTTATTTCGCGATAGGATCGAAGCTAAATAGGGTACACTGGCAAGATGGACATTTAACAGCCAAATTTGACATGAGTTTTGATAATCCCCGTGTCCTTGGTTCGATTCCGAGTCCAGCACCACTATTTAGAAGAAGCAGCCTACGGGCTGGTTTTTTGCTATTGTATTTCCCAAGGCTTTTCAGCCAATCCCAAGCCATCTCCTTATCAATTACCCGCAACCGTCGCTACTACCCCCCATAAATTAATGGGCAGTTAGATTTTATAATTAAAGAAGAATGCTTTGTCGTTTACGGGCAGGATAAAGGACATTTTACGCGGACAGAAGAGAGGCTTTCGCTGGACAGATACGGCGCTGACGCGGCTATCCACCCGCTTTCACATACAACAGACGCAAAAAAGCCCATCCGTCAGGATGGGCTTCTTCACTTGTTTGATGCCTGGCAGTTTATGGCGGGCGTCCTGCCCGCCACCCTGCGGGCCGTTGCTTCGCAACGTTCAAATCCGCTCCTGGCAGATTTGTCCTACTCAGGAGAGCACTCACCGACAGACAACAGATAAAACAAAAGGCCCAGTCTTTCGACTGAGCCTTTTGTTTCTGTTTGATGCCTGGCAGTTCCCTACTCTCGCATGGGGAGACCCCACACTACCATCGGCGCTACGGCGTTTCACTTCTGAGTTCGGCATGGGGTCAGGTGGGACCACCGCGCTACAGCCGCCAGGCAAATTCTGTTATCAGACCGCTTTTGCGTTCTGATTTTATCTGTATCAAGCTGAATTTGATGTCTTTCTTTCGCCAAAACATCTTTGGCGTTGTAAGGTTAAGCCTCACGGTTCATTAGTATCGGTTAGCTCAATGTATCGCTACACTTACACACCCGACCTATCAACGTCGTAGTCTTCAACGTTCCTTCAGGACTCTCAAGGAGTCAGGGAGAACTCATCTCGGGGCAAGTTTCGTGCTTAGATGCTTTCAGCACTTATCTCTTCCGCATTTAGCTACCGGGCAATGCCATTGGCATGACAACCCGAACACCAGTGATGCGTCCACTCCGGTCCTCTCGTACTAGGAGCAGCCCCCCTCAATTCTCCAGCGCCCACGGCAGATAGGGACCGAACTGTCTCACGACGTTCTAAACCCAGCTCGCGTACCACTTTAAATGGCGAACAGCCATACCCTTGGGACCTACTTCAGCCCCAGGATGTGATGAGCCGACATCGAGGTGCCAAACACCGCCGTCGATATGAACTCTTGGGCGGTATCAGCCTGTTATCCCCGGAGTACCTTTTATCCGTTGAGCGATGGCCCTTCCATTCAGAACCACCGGATCACTAAGACCTGCTTTCGCACCTGCTCGAGCCGTCACTCTCGCAGTCAAGCTAGCTTATGCCTTTGCACTAACCTCCTGATGTCCGACCAGGATTAGCTAACCTTCGTGCTCCTCCGTTACTCTTTAGGAGGAGACCGCCCCAGTCAAACTACCCACCAGACACTGTCCGCAACCCGGATCACGGGTCTACGTTAGAACACCAGCCATTAAAGGGTGGTATTTCAAGGTTGGCTCCATGCAGACTGGCGTCCACACTTCAAAGCCTCCCACCTATCCTACACATCAAGGACCAGTGTTCAGTGTCAAGCTATAGTAAAGGTTCACGGGGTCTTTCCGTCTTGCCGCGGGTACACTGCATCTTCACAGCGAGTTCAATTTCACTGAGTCTCGGGTGGAGACAGCCTGGCCATCATTACGCCATTCGTGCAGGTCGGAACTTACCCGACAAGGAATTTCGCTACCTTAGGACCGTTATAGTTACGGCCGCCGTTTACCGGGGCTTCGATCAAGAGCTTCTCCTTACGGATAACCCCATCAATTAACCTTCCGGCACCGGGCAGGCGTCACACCGTATACGTCCACTTTCGTGTTTGCACAGTGCTGTGTTTTTAATAAACAGTTGCAGCCAGCTGGTATCTTCGACTGATTTCAGCTCCACGAGCAAGTCGCTTCACCTACCATCAGCGTGCCTTCTCCCGAAGTTACGGCACCATTTTGCCTAGTTCCTTCACCCGAGTTCTCTCAAGCGCCTTGGTATTCTCTACCTGACCACCTGTGTCGGTTTGGGGTACGATTTGATGTTACCTGATGCTTAGAGGCTTTTCCTGGAAGCAGGGCATTTGTTACTTCAGCACCGTAGTGCCTCGTCATCACACCTCAGCGTTATACAGAAGTCCGGATTTACCTAAACTTCCCGCCTACATGCTTAAACCGGGACAACCGTCGCCCGGCTAACATAGCCTTCTCCGTCCCCCCTTCGCAGTAACACCAAGTACAGGAATATTAACCTGTTTCCCATCGACTACGCCTTTCGGCCTCGCCTTAGGGGTCGACTCACCCTGCCCCGATTAACGTTGGACAGGAACCCTTGGTCTTCCGGCGTGCGGGTTTTTCACCCGCATTATCGTTACTTATGTCAGCATTCGCACTTCTGATACCTCCAGCACCCCTCACAGGACACCTTCAACGGCTTACAGAACGCTCCCCTACCCAACAACACATAGTGTCGCTGCCGCAGCTTCGGTGCACAGTTTAGCCCCGTTACATCTTCCGCGCAGGCCGACTCGACCAGTGAGCTATTACGCTTTCTTTAAATGATGGCTGCTTCTAAGCCAACATCCTGGCTGTCTGTGCCTTCCCACATCGTTTCCCACTTAACTGTGACTTTGGGACCTTAGCTGGCGGTCTGGGTTGTTTCCCTCTTCACGACGGACGTTAGCACCCGCCGTGTGTCTCCCGTGATAACATTCTTCGGTATTCGTAGTTTGCATCGGGTTGGTAAGTCGGGATGACCCCCTAGCCGAAACAGTGCTCTACCCCCGAAGATGAGTTCACGAGGCGCTACCTAAATAGCTTTCGGGGAGAACCAGCTATCTCCCGGTTTGATTGGCCTTTCACCCCCAGCCACAAGTCATCCGCTAATTTTTCAACATTAGTCGGTTCGGTCCTCCAGTTAGTGTTACCCAACCTTCAACCTGCCCATGGCTAGATCACCGGGTTTCGGGTCTATACCCTGCAACTTAACGCCCAGTTAAGACTCGGTTTCCCTTCGGCTCCCCTATACGGTTAACCTTGCTACAGAATATAAGTCGCTGACCCATTATACAAAAGGTACGCAGTCACCCTGATAAATCAAGGCTCCCACTGCTTGTACGTACACGGTTTCAGGTTCTTTTTCACTCCCCTCGCCGGGGTTCTTTTCGCCTTTCCCTCACGGTACTGGTTCACTATCGGTCAGTCAGGAGTATTTAGCCTTGGAGGATGGTCCCCCCATATTCAGACAGGATACCACGTGTCCCGCCCTACTCTTCGAGTTCACAACACATGCGATTTTGTGTACGGGACTATCACCCTGTACCGTCGGACTTTCCAGACCGTTCCACTACCACACATGCTGATTCAGACTCTGGGCTGCTCCCCGTTCGCTCGCCGCTACTGGGGGAATCTCGGTTGATTTCTTTTCCTCGGGGTACTTAGATGTTTCAGTTCCCCCGGTTCGCTTCGTTAAGCTATGTATTCACTTAACGATAGTGTGTCGAAACACACTGGGTTTCCCCATTCGGAAATCGCCGGCTATAACGGTTCATATCACCTTACCGACGCTTATCGCAGATTAGCACGTCCTTCATCGCCTCTGACTGCCAGGGCATCCACCGTGTACGCTTAGTCGCTTAACCTCACAACCCGAAGATGTTTCGTAAAACACATCGTGTTGCGAAAATTTGAGAGACTCGAACACACCGCTTATCTGTTCTTATTACGGAGAACAGACACAGTGTGTCGTTTCAATTTTCAGCTTGATCCAGATTTTTAAAGAGCAAATATCTCAAACGTAACTCACTGAGTTAGTTTTGAGATATCGATGGGTTGTGCCTTTCACTCACGACCAGCAAGTGGCGTCCCCTAGGGGATTCGAACCCCTGTTGCCGCCGTGAAAGGGCGGAGTCCTAACCGCTAGACGAAGGGGACACGGAGTGTCACGACTTCGCAGCCGTCTTGCTTCTTTACTTTTCATCAGACAATCTGTGTGAGCACTACAAAGAACGTTTCTTTAAGGTAAGGAGGTGATCCAACCGCAGGTTCCCCTACGGTTACCTTGTTACGACTTCACCCCAGTCATGAATCACAAAGTGGTAAGCGCCCTCCCGAAGGTTAAGCTACCTACTTCTTTTGCAACCCACTCCCATGGTGTGACGGGCGGTGTGTACAAGGCCCGGGAACGTATTCACCGTAGCATTCTGATCTACGATTACTAGCGATTCCGACTTCATGGAGTCGAGTTGCAGACTCCAATCCGGACTACGACATACTTTATGAGGTCCGCTTGCTCTCGCGAGGTCGCTTCTCTTTGTATATGCCATTGTAGCACGTGTGTAGCCCTACTCGTAAGGGCCATGATGACTTGACGTCATCCCCACCTTCCTCCAGTTTATCACTGGCAGTCTCCTTTGAGTTCCCGGCCGAACCGCTGGCAACAAAGGATAAGGGTTGCGCTCGTTGCGGGACTTAACCCAACATTTCACAACACGAGCTGACGACAGCCATGCAGCACCTGTCTCACGGTTCCCGAAGGCACTAAAGCATCTCTGCTAAATTCCGTGGATGTCAAGAGTAGGTAAGGTTCTTCGCGTTGCATCGAATTAAACCACATGCTCCACCGCTTGTGCGGGCCCCCGTCAATTCATTTGAGTTTTAACCTTGCGGCCGTACTCCCCAGGCGGTCGACTTAACGCGTTAGCTCCGGAAGCCACTCCTCAAGGGAACAACCTCCAAGTCGACATCGTTTACGGCGTGGACTACCAGGGTATCTAATCCTGTTTGCTCCCCACGCTTTCGCACCTGAGCGTCAGTCTTTGTCCAGGGGGCCGCCTTCGCCACCGGTATTCCTCCAGATCTCTACGCATTTCACCGCTACACCTGGAATTCTACCCCCCTCTACAAGACTCTAGCCTGCCAGTTTCGGATGCAGTTCCCAGGTTGAGCCCGGGGATTTCACATCCGACTTGACAGACCGCCTGCGTGCGCTTTACGCCCAGTAATTCCGATTAACGCTTGCACCCTCCGTATTACCGCGGCTGCTGGCACGGAGTTAGCCGGTGCTTCTTCTGCGAGTAACGTCAATGAATGCGGTTATTAACCACATCCCCTTCCTCCTCGCTGAAAGTACTTTACAACCCGAAGGCCTTCTTCATACACGCGGCATGGCTGCATCAGGCTTGCGCCCATTGTGCAATATTCCCCACTGCTGCCTCCCGTAGGAGTCTGGACCGTGTCTCAGTTCCAGTGTGGCTGGTCATCCTCTCAGACCAGCTAGGGATCGTCGCCTAGGTGAGCCGTTACCCCACCTACTAGCTAATCCCATCTGGGCACATCCGATGGCAAGAGGCCCGAAGGTCCCCCTCTTTGGTCTTGCGACGTTATGCGGTATTAGCTACCGTTTCCAGTAGTTATCCCCCTCCATCGGGCAGTTTCCCAGACATTACTCACCCGTCCGCCACTCGTCACCCAAGGAGCAAGCTCCTCTGTGCTACCGTTCGACTTGCATGTGTTAGGCCTGCCGCCAGCGTTCAATCTGAGCCATGATCAAACTCTTCAATTTAAGTTTGATGCTCGTGAATTAAACTTCGTAATGAATTACGTATGTTCACTCAGAGACTTGGTATTCATTTTTCGTCTTGCGACGTTTAAGAATCCGTATCTTCGAGTGCCCACACAGATTGTCTGATAAATTGTTAAAGAGCAGTGCAACACGGCTTTCGCTCACTGTTGCGAGGTGGCGTATATTACGCTTTCCTCTTTCAGAGTCAACCGTTTATTTTCAGGTTTTTCTCTTCAACCGAACCGGCTGTTTGTGTGAAGTGATTCACATCCGCCGTGTCGATGGAGGCGCATTATAGGGAGTTCTCTGGCGCCCGCAACCCTTAAATTACAGAAAAATGACTGACTGCTGCATTCCACAGCAAAACCCCGCCTTATACCCATTTACACACAGAGTTATCCACAAAGCCGTCAAAATCTCTAACCTCATATTACGGAATCCCATGGAAATCGACCTGGAATTCCCTATCCTATAGAGAAGAAACCAACGCATACCCGTTTTCTACTCTATATATAAGGAGAGCAAACGGCAGTAGCCCCATAATCCCCCTACCATCTTTGAATTACGTATCCCATCAGGTGATAATAACCACACAATCAGTCATTCCAGGACCGTGATGAGAAACGCTCTGCAACGTACTGCTATACGCAAACGCCCGATGAAGCTCGGCACCACCGTGATCCTCATGGTCAGTGCTGTACTTTTCTCCGTGCTGCTCGTCGTTCATCTGATTTACTTCTCACAAATTAGCAATATGACGCGCGATGCCTTAGCGGACAAAGCCCTTGCGGTGGCCCGAACGCTGGCTGACTCCCCGGAGATCCGTCAGGGTCTGCAGAAAGTGCCTCAAGAAAGTGGCATTCAAGCGATTGCCCAGGCGGTGAATAAAAGCAACGACTTCCTGTTCATCGTCGTCACGAATATGCAAAGCATCCGTTATTCACATCCCGAGGCCCAGCGAATCGGCCAGCGGTTTAAAGGCGACGATATTTTGTTGGCCCTGGAAGGGAAAGAAAACGTCGCAATTAATCGCGGCTTTCTGGCTAAAGCACTGCGTGTGTTTACCCCCATCTATGACGAAAACCACCGCCAAATTGGCGTCGTGTCGATTGGCCTTGAGCTCAGCAGAGTCACTGAACAGATTAATGACAGTCGCGACAGTATCTTCTGGTCCGTCTTATTTGGTGTTCTGGTTGGCTTGTTGGGTACCTGGGTGTTGGTCAAGGTGCTCAAACGTATTCTGTTTGGCCTCGAACCCTATGAAATCTCCAACCTGTTTGAACAGCGCCAGGCGATGCTGCACTCTATAAAGGAAGGCGTAATTGCCGTTGACGACAGTGGTGAAGTCACGCTGATAAACCAGGCGGCCCAGGAACTGCTGGATTACCGCAAGTCACAAGACGATGCACAACTCTCCACGCTCAGTCATGCCTGGTCACAGGTGGTCGATTTTTCTGAAGTCTTACGTGATGGAACACCACGGCGCGATGAAGAGATCACCGTGAAAGACCGGCTACTGCTGATCAACACTGTGCCGGTCCTCAGCAACGGCAAAATCATCGGTGCTATTTCAACGTTCAGGGATAAGACGGAAGTCCGTAAACTAATGCAACGCCTTGATGGTATGGTCAACTATGCCGATGCACTTCGTGAACGATCCCACGAATTCATGAATAAGTTGCACGTGATTCTGGGATTATTGCATCTGAAAAGTTATAAGCAGTTGGAAACTTATATAATTAAGACAGCCAACAACTATCAGGAAGAAATCGGCTCATTGCTGGGAAAAATAAAGTCCCCGGTTATCGCGGGATTTTTACTCAGTAAGATTAATCGCACATCCGATTTAGGCCATACCCTTGTCATTAGTAATGAAAGTCAATTACCGGAAAACAGCAATGAAGATCAAGTGACCGTGCTGATTACCGTTCTGGGGAATTTGATTGAAAACGCACTGGAAGCGTTAGGTCAAGAAGCCGGTGGTGAGATCAGCGTATCCTTACACTATCGACACGGCTGGTTACATTGTGAAGTTAATGACGATGGTCCGGGGATCGCTCCCGATCGCATTGACCACATATTTGAGAAAGGCGTCTCGTCAAAAGGAAGCGAACGGGGCGTTGGTTTAGCGCTTGTTAAACAGCAGGTTGAAAGTGTTGGCGGCAATATCGCCGTCGAATCTGAACCTGGGATCTTCACCCAATTTTTTGTACAGTTACCGTGGAATGGTGAGAGGGCCAGCAGATGATCAATGTCTTAATTGTCGATGACGACGCAATGGTAGCGGAGTTAAATCGCCGATATGTGGCGCAGCTCTCCGGTTTTCATTGCTGTGGGACAGCGTCTACGCTGGAGAAAGCCAAAGAAATACTTTTTCATGGCGAACATCATATCGACCTGATTTTGTTAGACATTTATATGCAAAAAGAGAACGGTCTGGATCTGCTGCCCGTTCTGCATAGCGAAGGCTGCAAATGTGACGTCATTGTCATCTCTTCCGCCGCCGATGCTACCACCATTAAGGACTCGCTCCACTACGGGGTCGTCGATTATCTGATAAAACCTTTTCAGGCTTCCCGTTTTGAAGAAGCGCTTACCGGCTGGCTGCATAAAAAGACGGAGATGGAAAAACATCAGTACTATGAACAGTCGGAGCTTGATCAGTTGATTCACGGCAGTTCCTCTACCGAGCAGGAAACACGTCGCTTACCCAAAGGATTAACGCCTCAAACGTTACGTACCTTGTGCCAGTGGATTGATGAGCACCAGGATCAAGAGTTCTCTACTGATGAGTTGGCGAACGAAGTCAATATCTCGCGTGTGTCCTGTCGCAAGTACCTCATCTGGCTGGTCAATTGTCATATCTTATTTACCAGCATTCATTACGGCGTGACTGGCAGACCGGTGTATCGTTATCGCGTTCAGGCTGAGCATTATTCGCTGCTAAAACAATACTGCCAATAAACAGCATTACGGGGATTATTCGTTATATAAAAGTAACAGTTATTAAAATAATGAAAAATCCCCCTACTGCTGTCTTAGACAGCAAAATACTGAATTTGCGTTAGATCAAATATAATTGTATCCAACATGTTAACGCTCTATTTTATTATTGACAAACATCACACTGTTTTTAATTTCAAAATCACTAACAAAAGTTAATTAAGTATTATCTAACTCGCAGAATGTGTATTTTTACCCCTAAAGGATTAGTCTGATTTTAACCAGACATAAAAATCTATATCGGTAGCAATGGAGAACATGCTACGTACTATGGACACCGTACATTTTTGTGAGCAAATAAAAGAATCCGTTCGCCAACCTCATAGCATCATGAATTGGCGTGAGCGTGATCACATAAATAATACACTCACCTATCCTGCCGGTGGTTCACGTAATAGTAGAATACGTAAAGCTGACGATAAGTTTCCGGTTAACCGGGACAACGTACCTACACTACAACATCAGCCAATGCTCTTCATAACATACTCTGCTTCCCATCGCCTGAGGATTCTCTCCTCAGAACAAAGTCACAGAAAAAAAGTTAAATATTTCCAATAACGTTTAAAAATTTTCTAGAAAGATATTTGAACATTAATCACAAATACGGACATACCGAATATTGACCGCTTTCTGATGCTTATTCCAGCATAAAAGAGTGTGGCACAGATCCATTTATCAAAAATTGACTGAGTTTTTTGCGAGGGTAAATAAAATGTTATTTAGTATACAGCTTCTTATAATATTAATATGTTTGTTTTATGGTGCCAGAAAGGGCGGTATCGCACTGGGTTTGTTAGGCGGTATCGGTCTGGTCATTCTGGTTTTCGTGTTCCATCTCCAGCCGGGTAAACCGCCAGTAGACGTTATGCTGGTCATTATTGCCGTGGTCGCTGCTTCCGCAACTTTGCAGGCCTCCGGCGGTCTTGATGTTATGCTGCAAATTGCTGAAAAGCTGCTGCGTCGTAACCCAAAATACGTTTCCATCGTGGCACCGTTTGTCACCTGCACCCTGACTATCCTGTGTGGTACAGGTCACGTGGTGTACACCATTCTGCCTATCATCTATGACGTTGCGATTAAGAACAATATTCGCCCGGAACGTCCGATGGCGGCGAGTTCTATCGGTGCGCAGATGGGTATCATTGCCAGCCCGGTTTCCGTGGCCGTCGTGTCACTGGTCGCGATGCTGGGTAACGTAACGTTTGAAGGCAAGCACCTCGAATTCCTCGACCTGCTCGCTATCACCATCCCCTCTACCCTGCTGGGTATTCTGGCGATCGGTATCTTCAGCTGGTTCCGTGGTAAAGATCTGGACAAAGACGAAGATTTTCAGAAGTTCATTTCCGTTCCTGAAAACCACCACTATGTCTATGGCGACACCGCTACGCTGTTAGACAAAAAACTGCCTAAGAGCAACTGGCTGGCAATGTGGATCTTCCTGGCCGCTATCGCTGTCGTTGCCGTCCTGGGTGCGGTATCTGAACTGCGTCCTTCTTTTGGCGGCAAACCGCTGTCAATGGTTCTGGTTATCCAGATGTTCATGCTGCTGACTGGCGCACTGATTATCATCCTGACCAAAACCAACCCCGCATCTATCTCTAAAAATGAAGTCTTTCGTTCAGGTATGATCGCGATTGTAGCGGTGTACGGTATTGCCTGGATGGCGGAAACCATGTTCGGCGCACATATGTCTGAAATTCAGGGCGTACTGGGCGAGATGGTGAAAGAATATCCGTGGGCCTATGCGGTTGTCCTGCTGTTGGTCTCCAAGTTTGTAAACTCCCAGGCTGCGGCGCTGGCGGCTATCGTGCCGGTCGCGCTGGCTATCGGCGTTGATCCAGCGTACATCGTTGCCTCTGCTCCGGCATGCTACGGTTACTACATTCTGCCGACCTACCCAAGCGATCTGGCGGCCATTCAGTTTGACCGTTCCGGCACCACCCGCATTGGCCGCTTCGTCATTAACCACAGCTTCATTCTGCCTGGTTTGATCGGCGTAAGCGTATCCTGTGTATTTGGCTGGGTGTTCGCTGCAATGTACGGTTTCCTGTAATCACACTTCGCGTGCCGTCCACTTTTGTACGGCACGCTACTCATAAGATGCAGAACAATTTACGTTTCTGATAAAAAAGAAAAGGCTGGAAGCAAATGTCAAAAGTTGAATTCACTTACCAGGCGCCTTTCCCGCTGGGGGAAGACAAAACTGAGTACTATCTGCTGACATCCGATCACGTCAGCGTCGGCGAGTTTGAAGGCGAGACAATCCTCAAGGTAGAACCAGAAGCACTGACGCTCCTGGCCCAGCAAGCCTTCCACGATGCCTCATTCATGCTCCGCCCGGAACACCAGCAGCAAGTCGCCTCCATTCTTCACGATCCAGAAGCCAGCGAAAACGATAAGTACGTGGCGCTGCAATTCCTGAGAAACTCTGAAATCGCCGCCAAAGGCGTGCTGCCAACCTGTCAGGATACCGGCACGGCTATTATCATGGGTAAAAAAGGCCAGCGCGTCTGGACCGGTGGAGGGGACGAAGCCGCGCTCTCCAAAGGTGTCTTTAATACCTACATTGAAGATAACCTGCGCTATTCACAAAACGCCGCACTGGATATGTACAAAGAGGTCAATACCGGGACGAACCTGCCCGCGCAAATCGACCTGTACAGCGTGGATGGTGACGAATACAAATTCCTGTGTGTGGCCAAAGGCGGCGGCTCAGCAAACAAAACGTACCTCTATCAGGAAACGAAAGCACTGCTGACCCCCGGTAAGCTGAAAAATTACCTGGTCGATAAGATGCGCACGCTGGGTACGGCGGCCTGCCCGCCTTACCACATCGCCTTTGTCATTGGCGGCACCTCAGCAGAAAGCACCCTCAAAACGGTGAAACTGGCCAGCACGCACTACTACGACGCGCTGCCGACCGAAGGTAATGCCCATGGTCAGGCGTTCCGTGACGTTCAACTGGAACAAGAACTGCTTGAAGAAGCACAGAAACTGGGTCTCGGCGCACAGTTTGGCGGCAAATACTTCGCACACGATATCCGCGTGATCCGCTTGCCTCGCCACGGTGCATCTTGCCCGGTAGGCATGGGTGTATCCTGCTCTGCCGACCGTAACATCAAGGCCAAAATTAATCGCGACGGTATCTGGATTGAAAAACTGGAGCATAATCCAGCCCAGTACATTCCAGAATCGCTGCGTCAGGCTGGTGAAGGTGAAGCGGTTAAGGTTGACCTGAACCGCCCGATGAAAGAGATCCTCGCCCAGCTTTCTCAATACCCGGTATCTACGCGCCTGTCGTTAAGCGGCACCATCATTGTGGGTCGCGACATTGCCCATGCGAAGCTGAAAGAGCGTATTGATTCCGGTGAAGGTCTGCCGCAGTACGTGAAAGATCACCCGATCTACTACGCGGGTCCGGCAAAAACACCAGCGGGTTATCCATCAGGCTCCTTAGGCCCAACCACCGCGGGTCGTATGGACTCCTACGTTGATCTGCTGCAATCCCACGGCGGCAGCATGATCATGCTGGCGAAAGGGAACCGCAGCCAGCAGGTGACCGACGCCTGCCATAAACACGGCGGCTTCTACTTAGGCAGCATCGGCGGTCCGGCGGCAGTACTGGCGCAGCAGAGCATTAAGCATCTGGAATGCGTGGAGTATCCGGAACTGGGTATGGAAGCTATTTGGAAAATCGAAGTTGAAGATTTCCCGGCCTTCATCCTGGTCGATGACAAAGGCAACGATTTCTTCCAGCAAATTGTCAGCAAGCAATGCGCTAACTGCGCGAAGTAACCTATCTGGCCCGGCACCGGACTGCTCCCAATCGTTGGACACCCAACCGTTGAGGACAGCCCGGTGATCCCCCCGGGCCACTCTCCCCCCTCAATAACGGGTATTGAATTTTTATCTCGCCCGATGAATAGTAGCCTTTTCGACTACTCGCTAAATCATCATGATCCGCACACTGAACACTTCGATGCTGAATACTGGCGCACTGGTGCTGGCGCTCATTCTTGCCTACACCGGCTTCTGCGCCACAGAAAAAATCACCTGGCTGATGGAAGTCACGCCGGTCATTATTGTCGTCCCGTTGCTGCTGGTAACCGTTAAGCGCTACCCGCTGACGCCGCTGCTCTACACGCTGATTTTCTTGCATGCCATCATTCTGATGGTGGGCGGTATGTACACCTACGCTAAGGTGCCGATTGGCTTTGATGTTCAGGAGTGGCTGAATCTGAGCCGCAACCCTTATGACAAGCTGGGCCACTTCTTCCAGGGGCTGGTACCTGCCCTGACGGCCAGAGAGATTTTAGTACGCGGCAATATTGTCCGTGGGCGTAAGATGTTGGCGTTTTTAGTCTGCTGTGTCGCGCTGGCGATCAGCGCCACCTATGAACTGATTGAATGGTGGGCGGCGCTGGCGATGGGTCAAGGTGCAGATGATTTCCTTGGCACGCAGGGCGATCCGTGGGATACCCAGTCAGATATGTTCTGCGCCCTGCTCGGCGCATTAACCACGGTGATACTGCTGGCGCGGGTTCATTGTCGGCAGTTGTGCCGCTATGGGTTAATCACCGTGAACTGATTGCCGGATGTCGCTGACGCTAATCCGGCCTGTACTTTACGCCTTAGCTTCATCGGCGGTTGCTACCGCAACCACCGGTATATCCAGTTGCTCATCCACCGAAGGCACCTTGCGGTACTTATCCAACAAGTGGATCTGGATCCGGCGCAGCGTATCGCCGTTCAGTCGGTAGAAACGGAAGTAGAGGATTAGCGTGACCATAAAAAAGAGTGCCGGTAGCGCTATCATAATGAATTGCATACCCACGATGGTTTCGGCAGACTGCTCAACGTTCGGCAGATAGCCAATTATCCCGAGCACCAGCGCGATAAAGAAAGCAGCAAACGCTGATCCCCCTTTGACCACCATGGTTTGTACCGAATAGGCAATGCTTTCACAACGTACATTGAGTTTGTATTCACCGTAATCGACGGTGTCCGCGACCATAATGACCTGTAGCACCCAGAAAAGCGCCGAACCAATGTTCAGTAAAACCCCGGCAATCACAATCAGCAGGGTATTATGAAAACCCGCTAATGCCATCGCCAACAGCACGCCGCAGCTAAGTACCGGCATTATCGATGCCCCAGCCCATAAGATCCGCCGGGACAACGCTTTCACCAGTCGAGGAAAAAGGATCAGCGTCAGCAGATTAGCCGCACCGGCGTAGGACATGTAGTACGGGAAGAGGGCCGCATCGCCAATTACGTAGGTAAAATAGTAAATAGCAAAACCCGCAATAATATTGGCCGCGATATTGTAGGCCAGCGCCATGCCCAGCAAGCAGGAAAGCTGGTCGTTTTTATAGATAAGTCCGACGATCGCTTTCAAACTCAGGCGACTGCTGTCGGCTGTTGCATCGCTGTCCGACGAATACACCTCATGCACATTACGTAGCGTCACGAATGTCGACACGATAAAGAATGCGATCAGCACCAGCGTAAACATCTGGAAACCAAATCCGCGATCGGCCCCGCCAACATAGCTGACAAAGGGCAACGTTACCCCGGCGGTCACAAACCCGGACAAGCTGGCGAAAAAGCGGGGAAACGGCACCAGTTGCTCACGTTCGCGTTTATCTAGCGTAATGGTCGGCACCAGCGACCAGAAGGGAATATCCATAATGGTGTAGGTCATCCCCCACAGAATGTAGGTGACACATACAAAGACAACCTGCGTTGTCCCTTCGAACAGATGGGCGCTAAATAGCAAGAACAGCACCAGCGAGTTCGCCAGGGTGCCGAGTAGAATCCAGGGTTTAAACTTTCCCCAGCGTGAGCGGGTGGCGTTAACAATCCAGCCCATGATCGGATCGTTAATCGCATCCCAAATCCTTGCCGCCAGGAACAATGTCCCGACCAGTCCCACTGATAATCCCACCACATCGGTGTAGTAATACATCAGGTACATGTACACAATACCAATAGCGAAATCCTTACCAAACGCTCCAAATCCATAACTGAGTTTTGTTGTCAGAGATATGCTCATAGGGTATCGGGTCACTGTTACCAGCGCCCGCCTTCTGTAATAGGAAACGTGAGACGTCGGGCGCCGGACATGCTGCCAGCGCGCAAGGGGCTTATCGATGTAACCAAGCCGGTAACCAGTCGCCATGTGAAGCGATCAGGTCGTCCACCAGCGCATAAATCTCCTCAATGCCCAATACTGCCGCGGTATGGGGGTCCATCATTGCCGCGTGATACACCCGATCGCGGTTTTCCGTCAGGATGGCTTCGGTCAGCAGGGTCTGCACATTGATATTGGTTTGCATCATTGCCGCCAGATGCGATGGGAGAGTGCCCACCTTCGTCGGTTGAATGCCATTGGCATCAACCAGACACGCCACTTCCACACAGCAGCCCTGTGGCAGGTTATCGATCAGGCCGTCATTACGCACGTTGCCATAAATCACGCTCGGCTCACCGGTCCAGATGGCATTCATGATCGTGCTGGCATATTCCCGCGACGGTTTAATATCAATCCGCGCCGCCGTTTTGTACTCCTCCAGCTCTTTATGCCAGTTCGCCAGTTGTTCCACGCAACGTTTCGGGTATTCATCCAGCGGCACCTTGTAGCGCTCAATCAGGTCTTCACGTCCCGGCTTAATAAACCACGGCGTATATTCAGCAAAATGTTCTGAAGACTCAGTAACGAAGTACCCCAGTTTTTTGAACATCTCATACCGCACGATGTTCTGGCAGCGGCTATTCCCGTGAATGTTAGGCTTCGGCGCCTGACCGGCTTCATAAGCAGCCAGCAGTTCCGGGTACAAATCCACATAGCTGCCCTCTGCTGTTTTTCGTTCCAGCTCCAGGTAAAACGCCATATGGTTGATCCCGGCGCTACGGTAGCGCAACGTGGCGGGATCGATATTCAAATCACGCGCCAACTCCTCCGCCGTCCCCTGAACAGAATGGCACAGCCCAACCTGTTTAATCTGCGGATACCGTGCATACATAGCCCAGGTGTTCATCGCCATCGGATTGACGTAGTTAAGCATCGTGGCATGCGGGCAGACTTCGGTCATGTCTTCACAAATCTGCCATAAATGCGGGATGGTGCGCAGCGCGCGCATAATGCCGCCCGGCCCCAGCGTATCGGCAATGGTTTGTTCCAGACCATGACGTTTACACACGTCAAAATCAGTGACGGTACACGGCTCATAGCCGCCAATCTGGAAGGCGACAACCACAAAATCGGCATCCTGCAACGCCGCTTTCCGATCGGTATGACAGGTAATGTGACCGGATGCGCCCGCTGAATCCATCAGTTTGCGCACCACAATATGCGATTCTTCAAGGCGTGTGGGATCGATATCCATTAAGGCAATATGCGCAGATTTCAGTGCATCGCGGTGAAAGACATCCCCGAGAATATTTTTGACGAAAATCGTGGAACCGGCGCCGATAAAGGTAATTTTGGGTGCAGACATCATCACTCTCCAGAACGTTGTTGGTCATCGTCAGGATGGCACGCGATGGCGATGAAAACCTCCGGCTTCTGTAATGAGCATTCCCAAAAACTCAGATCACCTTTCTGCCCACGCAGAATCTGAGTTAATGGGATTAAATTAGCCGAAAAGCAGAGTATGTGGCCCAAAAACTCTACTATGCTGAGGTCTAATGACTCAATTTGCGTCCCAATTCGCAGTCTTATCTGTATACAAATGGCATGATTCTGAGCATTCAGGAAATGGAGTGACCATGACGACGTTACCGATACCGCTTCTCCCTCCCGATCCACATATGTGCAGTAGCGATGAACAGCAGACCCGCAGCCCGCTGACGCTGTACTCAGAGTATCAACGCATGGATATCGAGCTGCGCCCGCCGCATGCCATGGGCTCCAGTCACTGGCACGGCCAGGTGGAAGTGAATGTACCGTTCGATGGCGACGTTGAGTATGTTATCAATAACGAAGTGGTGCAGATAAAACAGGGACATATCACATTATTCTGGGCCTGTACGCCGCACCAGCTCACCCGTCCGGGTACCTGCCAGCAGATGGCTATTTTCAATTTACCGATGCACCTGTTTCTCTCCTGGCCGCTGGATCGCGAACTGATCAACCACGTCACGCATGGCATGGTCATTAAATCACTGGCGACGCAACAGCTCAGCACCTTTGAAGTTCAGCGCTGGCAGCAAGAGGTGAACAGCCCGAACGAACAAATTCGCCAGTTGGCGATCGACGAAATTGGTCTGATGCTTAAGCGCTTTAGCCTGTCGGGCTGGCAGCCGATTCTGGTCAATAAAACCTCGCGCACGCACAAAAACAGCGTTTCCCGACACGCTCAGTTTTACGTCAGCCAGATGCTGAGCTTTATTGCCGACAACTACGATCAGGCGCTCACCATTAACGACGTCGCGGAGCATGTGAAGCTCAATGCCAACTATGCGATGGGAATTTTCCAGCGCGTAATGCAGCTCACCATGAAGCAGTACATTACCGCGATGCGGATCAACCACGTCCGCGCGCTGCTAAGCGATACCGATAAAACGATTCTGGACGTGGCGCTGACCGCCGGGTTCCGCTCCAGCAGCCGCTTTTACGACACCTTCAACAAATTTGTCGGCATGTCACCACAGCAATACCGCAAACTGAGTCAGCAAAGACGACAGTCCTCAGCCCTCTGACCCCGGCAATATCACTATCAGCCAAAAAAATAATTCCCCTGTCGATAAACGACGGGGAAAAATCGCCAAATGCACCAATCAACCATTTGTTTTTAAAAAATAAAAACACAAAATCGCCTGATTTTCGCCCCCTTTACTCCCGTATTTATCAGGTAAATACTTACCCTCGTCACACATCCTCCACTACGGGAAACAGACGATGAAAGTATTAATTGTTGAAAGCGAATTTCTGCATCAGGACACCTGGGTCGGCCACGCGGTCGAACGTCTGGCGGACGCTCTAAGTCGGCAAAATGTGACCGTCATTAAGTCCACATCATTCGATGATGGTTACGCCATCCTGGCCGCCAATGAGGCCATTGACTGCCTGATGTTCAGCTACCAAATGGAACAACAGGACGAACACCTCAACGTCAGGCAATTGATCGGCAAGCTTCACGAACGCCAGCAAAATGTTCCCGTTTTCCTGCTGGGTGATCGGGAAAAAGCTACCGCATCGCTGGATCGCGATCTGCTGGAGCTTGTCGATGAATTCGCCTGGATTCTGGAAGATACTGCCGACTTTATCGCCGGGCGCGCCGTTGCGGCAATGACCCGTTATCGCCAGCAGCTTCTGCCGCCACTGTTCAGCGCATTGATGAAATACGGCGACATCCATGAATATTCCTGGGCCGCACCGGGCCACCAGGGCGGCGTCGGATTTACCAAAACCCCTGCGGGTCGTTTCTACCATGATTACTACGGTGAAAATCTGTTCCGTAGCGATATGGGTATCGAACGCGCCTCTCTCGGCTCACTGCTTGACCACACCGGCGCATTTGGCGAGAGTGAAAAATATGCCGCCCGCGTCTTTGGCGCTGACCGTTCGTGGTCCGTAGTGGTCGGCACATCCGGCTCTAACCGCACCATCATGCAGGCCTGCATGACCGACAACGACGTGGTCGTTCTGGATCGAAACTGCCATAAATCGATTGAGCAGGGGCTGATCCTCACCGGGGCAAAACCGGTGTATATGGTGCCAAGCCGTAACCGTTACGGCATTATCGGGCCTATCTACCCGCAGGAAATGCAGCCGGAAACGTTGCAGAAAAAAATCAGCGAAAGCCCGCTGACGCAAGGTAAAGCCGGGCAAAAGCCATCTTACAGCGTGGTCACTAACTGTACCTACGACGGCGTCTGCTACAACGCGAAAGAAGCGCAAGACCTGCTGGCACAAACCAGCGATCGTATACACTTCGATGAAGCCTGGTACGGCTATGCGCGCTTCAACCCGATTTACAACGACCACTACGCCATGCGTGGAGAGCCGGGCGACCATAACGGCCCTACCGTATTTGCCACGCACTCCACCCACAAACTGCTGAATGCGCTGTCACAGGCCTCTTACATCCACGTGCGTGAAGGCCGTGGAGCGGTGAATTTCTCCCGCTTTAACCAGGCGTATATGATGCACGCCACCACCTCACCGCTGTATGCCATCTGCGCCTCAAACGACGTGGCGGTCTCAATGATGGACGGTAATAGCGGCCTGTCGCTCACTCAGGAAGTGATCGACGAAGCGGTTGATTTCCGCCAGGCAATGGCGCGGTTATACAAAGAATTCACCGCCGAGGGCGACTGGTTCTTCAAACCGTGGAACAAAGAGGTGGTCACCGATCCACAAACCGGCGAAACCTACGACTTCGCGGATGCTCCGACCCAACTGCTGACCACCGACCAGAATTGCTGGGTGATGCGCCCGGGTGAATCCTGGCACGGCTTTAAAGACCTGCCGGATAACTGGAGCATGCTGGACCCGATTAAGGTCAGCATTCTGGCACCGGGAATGGGCGACGACGGCGAGCTGGAAGAAAATGGCGTGCCGGCCGCGCTGGTCACCGCCTGGCTTGGACGTCACGGTATCGTACCGACCCGCACCACCGACTTCCAGATTATGTTTCTGTTCTCAATGGGGATCACCCGCGGGAAATGGGGCACGCTTATCAACACGCTGTGTTCCTTCAAGCACCATTACGATGCCAATACCCCGCTGTCACAGGTGATGCCGGAACTGGTAGAGGAACATCCTGACACTTACGCCAACATGGGCATTCACGATCTGGGCGACACCATGTTCGCCTGGCTGAAAGAAAATAACCCTGGTAGACGCCTCAATGCGGCCTACTCCGGCCTGCCTGTCGCTGAAATCACCCCGCGCGAAGCCTATAACGCGATCGTGAGCGACAACGTTGAGATGGTAGCCATCGAAAATCTGCCGGGCCGTATTGCCGCCAATTCCGTTATCCCTTACCCACCGGGAATCCCGATGCTGCTGTCCGGGGAAAACTTTGGCGATGCCAATAGCCCACAGATAAGTTACCTGCGTTCGTTGCAATCCTGGGACCATAACTTCCCTGGCTTTGAACATGAAACCGAAGGAACGGAAATTATCGACGGCATGTATCACGTCATGTGCGTGAAAGCATAATGTCGCTTTATAGATAGTCCGATGTTTAAGGTAGACATGTCATGCTTGAGTAATTCCTGAGTATTGCTGCAAAACAATAACATTGTCATACCTTTTGCGCGGGGCCACCCCGCGCTTTTTTTATGCAGCGAAAACACGTTGCCACTCGCGTAAATTATTATGTACACCCCAATAATCCCCACAGATATTGTAATTCCTTTGAATCACGCTATTTTATCGCAGGTTTTGATTCATCATACAATTCCATTTAACCGGTATTACTCACCCTTCGGCGAGCGACGGTATTTTATATTCATATTCCAGGAGTTCGGGTATGAGGGTTTGCAGCAAAGAAGCTTGTGTTGTTGTATTAACGGAGAAAGATGTTTGGTTAAGGATTAACGGTAAAGAAGCCATCAGTTTAAAAGCCAACCACATGGCACTGGTGGCATGTGATAATAATATTATCGACTTATCTTCACTCAATAACGCCCTGGTGGTTCACATCAGTCGCGACATTATTAAAGATTACTTACGATTTTTAAATAAAGATCTCTCACAAATCCCCCTCTGGCAACGCAGTGCCAGCCCGGTAATGACCGCTGCCTGCCTGACGCCGGATGTGTTTCGGGTCGCCGCCCAGCACAGCGTGATGGAAACGCTGAACGAAGGGGAGGCAGAACGGACGCGTGCACTGCTGTTCACCGTGCTATCACGCTTTCTCGACAGCAAAAAGTTTCTCCCGCTGCTGATGCATATGTTACGCAGTCGTATTAGCGACAGCGTTTATCACATCATTGAGAGTGATATTCATAAAGACTGGAACTTGAGTTTGGTCGCCAGTTGCCTGTGCCTGAGCCCCAGTTTGTTAAAGAAAAAGCTCAAAAATGAAAATACAAGTTACAGCCAAATAATTACCACCTGTCGCATGCGTTATGCCGTCAATCAATTATTGATGGACGGAAAAAACATATCTCAGGTGTCGCAACTGTGCGGATATAACAGTACGTCATACTTCATCTCTGTATTCAAAGAGTTCTACGGGATGACCCCACTGCATTATGTTAGCCTGCACCGGGAACAAACGGCCGCCTAATTTTTAATCATTTAGCAATAAGCCATAATAATATCAGCATTGGCGATACTCCCCTTTCGCCATAATTCAATCATCTTCTGCGGAGGTATGATACGTCGTCATTTATCCTTATCAGGAGTTAAGAAATATGTCGACGGATGCTGATGCTCACAAAGTGGGCTTAATCCCCGTCACCTTAATGGTGTCGGGGAATATTATGGGTTCCGGTGTATTCCTGTTACCCGCCAATCTGGCGTCAACTGGCGGGATTGCAATCTACGGATGGCTGGTCACGATTATCGGCGCGCTGGCGCTGTCGATGGTGTACGCCAAAATGTCGTCCTTAGACTCCAGTCCCGGTGGTTCTTACGCGTATGCCCGCCGCTGCTTCGGTCCCTTCTTAGGCTATCAAACCAACGTCCTGTACTGGCTGGCCTGCTGGATCGGTAACATCGCGATGGTGGTCATTGGCGTGGGTTACCTGAGCTACTTTTTCCCCATCTTAAAAGATCCGCTGGTGTTAACGCTGACCTGCGTCGCCGTACTGTGGGTCTTCGTGTTGCTGAATATCGTCGGGCCGAAAATGATCACCCGCGTGCAGGCCATTGCTACCGTGCTGGCACTGGTGCCCATTGTCGGGATTGCCGTATTCGGCTGGTTCTGGTTTCGCGGTGAAACCTATATGGCAGCCTGGAACGTCAGCGGCATGAACACCTTCGGCGCGATCCAAAGTACCTTGAACGTCACCCTGTGGTCATTCATCGGGGTAGAAAGTGCTTCTGTGGCTGCGGGCGTGGTCAAAAACCCTAAACGTAACGTTCCTATCGCCACCATTGGCGGGGTACTGATTGCCGCCGTCTGCTACGTGCTTTCTACCACCGCGATTATGGGCATGATCCCTAACGCGGCGCTGCGCGTTTCGGCTTCACCATTCGGCGATGCGGCACGCATGGCATTGGGTGACACCGCAGGCGCGATTGTCTCCTTCTGCGCAGCGGCCGGGTGTCTCGGCTCACTGGGCGGCTGGACGTTGCTTGCCGGGCAAACCGCAAAAGCGGCGGCCGACGACGGTCTGTTCCCACCGATTTTCGCCCGCGTCAACAAAGCCGGTACGCCGGTTGCCGGGTTAATTATCGTCGGGATCCTGATGACTCTCTTCCAGTTCAGCAGCATGTCACCGAACGCCGCCAAAGAGTTTGGCCTGGTCTCTTCTGTCTCGGTCATCTTCACGCTGGTGCCTTACCTGTATACCTGTGCCGCCCTGTTGCTGCTGGGCCATGGTCACTTTGGTAAAGCACGTCCTCTGTACTTGCTGGTCACCTTCGTGGCATTTATCTACTGCATCTGGGCAGTGGTCGGCTCGGGCGCCAAAGAAGTGATGTGGTCATTCGTGATGCTGATGATCATCACCGCGCTGTATGCCCTTAATTACAACCGGATCCATAAAAATCCGTATCCACTGGATGCCCCAGTTAACAATAATTAATGTAAGCAGCAGGGGTGCATATAGGCCGGACAAGGCATCGCAGCCATCCGGTATTAAGCCAATCTTAAGTTCTTAAGGTTGGCTTAACTTTACTTTGCGAGGATCTGCCCCACTTAGTCGATGGAATTTCCTCTTCATGTTAAAGCACCTGTTTAAAAGACCGACTCTCGGGCACATCAGCTGGCTGCTGCTGATGTCTCTTTATCTGGCCACCTTTCTGAACGTCGCGTTCTATAAGCAGGTGCTGCAAGACCTCCCGCTGGACTCCCTGCGCAACGTGCTGGTGTTTCTCTCCATGCCGGTGGTGGCCTTCAGCGTCATGAACATTGTGCTGACGCTGGCTTCATTCCTGTGGCTTAACCGCCCGTTGGCCTGCATTTTCATTCTGGTGGGTGCCTCTGCCCAATATTTCATCATGACCTACGGCATCATCATTGACCGCTCGATGATCGCCAATATGATGGATACCACGCCCGCTGAAACCTTCGCCTTGCTGACGCCGCAAATGATCATCACGCTCGGGATAAGCGGTATTCTGGCGGCGATCATCGCCTGCTGGATCAAAATTAAGCCAACGACGCCGGTGTTGCGTAGCGTGCTGTACCGGGGGGCAAATATCCTGGTCTCGGTACTGCTGATCGTGCTGGTCGCCACCTTCTTCTACAAAGATTACGCCTCACTGTTTCGCAACAACAAAGAGCTGGTTAAATCCCTCAGCCCGTCCAACAGCATCGTCGCCACCTCGTCCTGGTATTCACACCAGCGCCTGGCCGATTTGCCGCTGGTGCGTATTGGCGAAGATGCCCACCGCAATCCGTTAATGCTGAAAGAAAAGCGTAAAAATCTCACCATCGTGGTGCTGGGAGAAACCTCGCGCGGGGATAACTTCTCGCTGTCGGGGTATTCACGCCAGACCAACCCGCGGCTGGAAAAAGATGACGTGGTCTATTTCCCGCGCACCACGTCCTGCGGGACGGCGACGGCGGTGTCCGTCCCCTGCATGTTCTCCGATATGCCGCGCGCGCACTACGATGAAGAGCTGGCGCACCACCAGGAAGGCGTACTTGATGTCATTCAGCGGGCGGGAATCAACGTGCTGTGGAATGATAACGACGGCGGCTGTAAAGGCGCATGCGACCGCGTACCGTATCAGAATATGACCAAACTGAATCTGCCGGGGCAGTGCATCGACGGTGAATGCTACGACGACGTTCTGTTCCACGGGCTGGAAGAGTATATAAATAACCTGCAAGGCGACGGCGTGATTGTGCTGCACACCATCGGCAGCCACGGCCCGACCTATTACAACCGCTATCCGCCGCAGTTCAAGAAATTCACCCCAACCTGCGACACCAATGAGATCCAAACCTGCTCGCAGCAACAACTGGTGAATACCTACGACAATACCATCCTGTATGTTGACTATATTGTTGATAAAGCAATCAATATACTGAAAGCACATCAGGACAATTTCACCACCAGCCTGGTCTATCTTTCCGATCACGGTGAATCGTTAGGGGAAAACGGCGTCTATTTACACGGCCTGCCGTATTCCATCGCGCCAGAAACACAAAAGCATGTACCGATGCTGCTGTGGTTGTCAGAGGACTACCAGCAACGCTACCAGATCTCGCAAACATGTTTGCAAAAACGGGCCAGCGCAGAAGACTTCTCACAAGATAATCTGTTCTCCACCCTGCTGGGATTAACGGGCGTACAGACCAGGAATTACCAGGCGGCAGATGATATTCTGCACCCATGCCGGGGAGGCTAACTGAATGAAAATTCTGATTGTTGAAGACGATACGCTGTTATTACAGGGACTGATCCTTGCCGCCCAAACGGAAGGCTATGCCTGCGACGGCGTGTCAACCGCCCGTGCCGCAGAGCAGTGCCTGGAGACTGCGCATTATAGTCTGGTGGTACTGGATCTCGGTTTACCTGATGAAGACGGCCTGCACTTTCTCAACCGCATCAGGCAGAAAAAACACACGATTCCGGTACTGATCCTCACCGCCCGCGACACGCTCAAAGACCGGGTTGCCGGGCTGGACGTCGGTGCCGATGACTATCTGGTCAAACCGTTCGCGCTGGAAGAACTGCATGCCCGTATTCGGGCCTTGCTGCGCCGCCATAACAATCAGGGCGAGAGCGAGTTGACTGTCGGTAACCTGACGCTGAACATTGGTCGTCGCCAGGTATGGATGGACGGGCAAGAGGTTATCTTAACGCCGAAAGAGTACGCGCTGCTGTCGCGCTTGATGCTCAAAGCGGGCAGCCCGGTACACCGGGAAATCCTGTATAACGATATCTACAGCTGGGATAACGAACCGTCGACCAATACGCTGGAAGTTCACATTCATAACCTGCGCGATAAAGTGGGTAAAGCCCGTATTCGCACGGTCAGGGGATTTGGCTACATGCTGGTTGCCACTGAGGAAAGCTAAGTGAAGCTGATACGTTATTTAAAACAGCCGCTGCCGCTGCGCCATCGTTTGATGATAACGATCGGCCTGATTCTGGTGGTCTTTCAGCTGATTAGCACCTTCTGGCTGTGGCATGAAAGCACCGAACAAATACAGCTGTTCGAACAGGCGTTACGCGAAAACCGTAACAACGATCGCCACATCATGCATGAGATTCGCGAGGCCATCGCCAGCCTGATCGTCCCCGGCATTTTTATGGTCAGTCTGACGCTACTGATTTGCTATCAGGCAGTGCGACGGATCACCCGCCCGCTTGTCAACCTGCAAAAAGAGTTAGAGGCGCGCACGGCCGATAACCTGACCCCCATTGAGATCCGCAGCTCTACCGTTGAGATACAGGCGGTCGTCACGGCACTGAATCAGCTGGTGACGCGACTCACCAACACTCTCGACAATGAGCGTCTGTTTACTGCCGACGTCGCTCACGAGCTGCGCACACCGTTATCTGGCGTTCGCCTGCACCTGGAATTACTGTCAAAAACCCACAACGTGGACGTTTCACCGCTTATTGCCCGCTTAGACCAAATGATGGACAGCGTGTCGCAGCTGCTGCAGCTTGCCCGCGTGGGTCAGTCGTTTTCGGCGGGGGATTACCAGCATGTCAAACTGCTGGAGGACGTCATACTGCCTGCCTACGATGAACTCAGCACCATGCTGGATCAGCGGCAACAAACGCTTCTATTACCCGAGAGCGCTACCGATGTCGTGGTGCGTGGCGACGTTACGCTGTTGCGTATGCTGCTGCGTAACTTAGTCGAAAATGCGCATCGTTACAGCCCGGAGGGCAGTAATATTAGAATTAGCCTGCATACTGACCCGGAGGCGCAAATGGTCATTGAAGACGAAGGGCCGGGCATTGATGAAAGTAAATGCGGGGAGTTAAGCAAAGCGTTTGTGCGCATGGACAGTCGTTTTGGCGGTATTGGACTGGGGCTGAGCATTGTCAGCCGCATCACCCAGCTCCATCGCGGACAGTTCTTTTTGCAAAATCGCACGGGAGCCACCGGCACCCGAGCCAGCGTAGTACTGGAGAAAGATCAGTAAGAGCTCACCCACACGTACACAAAGCTGCTCACAATCAGCAGGCTGCACACGGTGGTTAAACTTTCATAGATACGGGTTTTCATGACACTCTCCTCCGATAGTATGGAGGAGAGTTTGCCTGACAGAGATTAAGCCAACCTTAAGGCCACGCGCCGGATGGCGGCTAACGCCTTATCCGGCCTACTGAGTACAACGCTACCCGTAGGCCTGAAAGCTGCGCGCCATCAGGCAATAACACGATTACTCATCAATACGCGGATGCTGCTGGACCAGGCGTGAACGCTTAACCTGCAAATCCGCAATTTCCTGATCGATATCTTCAATCTTCTGCTCGATATTATCGTAGTGCTCGCCGAGGATTTCTTTCGCTTCCTGAATATCCGAAGCGGCAGGCGTCGCCCCTTTCAGCGGCTGGTTAGCGGTCTCTTTCATGGTTATACCGGTAATTAAACCGACCACCGCAACCACCATCAGATAGTAAGCCGGCATCATCAGGTTCTGCGAACTTTCCACCAGCCAGGCGGCCAGCGTCGGTGTCAGACCAGCAATCAGTACCGAAATATTAAATGCCGCAGCCAGCGCACTGTAACGAATGTGCGTCGGGAACATTGCCGGTAACGTTGACGCCATCACCCCGGTAAAGCAGTTGAGGATCACCGCCAGCATCAGTAAACCGGCAAAAATCAGGCCGATGACGTTACTGTTAATCAGGATGAAGGCCGGGATGGCCAGCACAAACAGCGCAATACTGCCCATGATCACAAACGGTCGACGCCCGAAACGGTCACTCAGCAGCCCCATTATCGGTTGCACAAACAGCATACCAATCATAATGGCGATAATAATCAGCACACCATGATCTTCAGAGTAATGCAGGTTATGCGACAGATAGCTCGGCATGTAGGTGAGCAGCATGTAATAGGTGACGTTGGTGGCAATCACCAGACCGGTACACGCCAGCAGACTACGCCAGTGTTTAGTGGCGATTTCTTTAAACGAAACCTTCGGCCCTTCCTGCAGCCCCTGGCGATCGCCCTGTTCCAGCTTATCGACATGCTGCTGAAACGCCGGGGTTTCTTCCAGCGCGTGGCGCAGATACAGACCAATCAGTCCTAACGGCAGCGCGATAAAGAACGGAATACGCCAGCCCCACTCAAGGAAGTTTTCCTCACCGACGACGGTCGAGATCAGCACGACTACGCCCGCACCCAGCACAAACCCGGCAATCGAGCCAAAGTCCAGCCAGCTGCCCATAAATCCGCGCTTACGGTCCGGGGAATATTCCGCGACGAAAATCGAAGCACCGGTGTATTCCCCGCCCACCGAGAATCCCTGCGCCATCTTACACAGCAACAGCAATATTGGCGCCCAGATACCAATCGAGGCATACGACGGGATAAGCCCAATACAGAAGGTGCTTATCGACATAATGACAATGGTGATAGCGAGGATCTTCTGGCGACCGTATTTATCGCCGAGCATACCGAAGAACAGTCCGCCAAGCGGTCGAATCAGAAAGGGAACGGAGAAGGTGGCGAGTGCAGCAACCATCTGCACGCTGGGGTCAGCCCCCGGAAAGAACACTTTACCTAATGCGTAAGCAACAAATCCATAAACGCCAAAATCGAACCATTCCATCGCATTACCCAGCGACGCTGCGGTAATGGCTTTTCGCAGTTTACCGTCATCAATAATGGTGACGTCGCGAAGCGTAATGGGTTTTATTTTTTTCCTTTTTAGCATACCAGTCCTCATAGACTTAGCCCTGTCGCGCACGAGACTCTCCCAACGCAGCATGCGCTAAGGTCATCGCCGAGCGGGGAATGCACAGGCGCAATCCCTGTAACAAGCGTAGCAGGTTTACTTACACTGAACGGCAATGCGCAGTACAACCGAACCTGTTGACGCCTGATTGGGCGGTTAATGACCTCTTTACCCTAACAGTGTTTAAATCTGTGATCAACTTCACACATAGTATTTCATTTCGTCAACCTGCGTAAATAAGGTCATTCTTAGTCAACTTTTTTACACACTAGGGTTGCGATTAATTCCCTATTTACTACAAGTAAAAATCACTTTTCAGCATCAACAATCACGAACGTCATTATTACCCTGCCAGGCAAAAAAACACCTAATCCCGTCACAACTTATTCACAGGTTTTTTAATAATCGGAAGCTTTAGGAATTTTTGCGTGAAATATGTGATGAAGATAACTAAAACGCTGTTTTATTTTGATTGAATCATCGTTCTTATGAATGCACACTAATTCCAGACGCACTATCCCTGGGGGCAATGACATGCTCAACGTATGCCGCGTTAGATTTTAAAAAACAAAGAGATAGCTTTTTTTCTTTGTTAAGACTTACGAATAACCTGTTGAATTTAAATAATATTTTGTTTTATTGCGCATTTATCATCGGCGATAAGATATGAGGACGTTTATGAAAATTAAGGCCACGATTGAACGCATCCCCGGCGGAATGATGTTGATTCCTCTGTTATTAGGTGCGGTGTTAAATACGTTAGCTCCCGATACCGGTGCGTATTTCGGTTCATTTACTAAAGGGATGATTAGCGGCACCGTTCCCATTCTGGCCGTGTGGTTCTTTTGTATTGGTGCTTCTATTGATTTACGGGCAACCGGCACGGTATTACGCAAGTCCGGTACGCTGGTATTAACCAAAATCGCCGTGGCCTGGGCAGTGGCAATGATCGCCGCATCATTCATTCCTGATACCGGTATTCAAACAGGATTCTTTGCGGGTCTTTCCGTCCTGGCAATTGTCTCTGCAATGGACATGACCAACGGCGGTCTGTACGCCAGCCTGATGAACCAGTACGGTACTAAAGAAGAGTCCGGCGCATTTGTCCTGATGTCTCTGGAATCCGGCCCGCTGATGACCATGGTCATTCTGGGTTCTGCAGGTCTCGCCTCCTTTGAGCCACACCATTTCGTTGGCGCCGTATTACCGTTCCTGATTGGTTTTACGTTGGGTAACCTGGATCACGACCTGCGTACTTTCTTCAGCAAAGCGACGCCGGTACTGATTCCGTTCTTCGGTTTCGCACTGGGGAACACCATTAACCTGAGCGTTATCGTTGATACCGGTCTGCTGGGTATCCTGCTGGGTGTCGCGGTCATCGTGATTACCGGTATCCCGCTGATTATTGCTGACCGTGTGATTGGTGGCGGGAACGGTACGGCGGGCGTGGCGGCTTCTTCTGCAGCCGGTGCTGCAGTAGCAAACCCGGTCATTATTGCCCAGATTAACCCGGCATTTGAACCGGTTGCCGCCTCCGCTACCGCGTTGGTTGCCGCCAGCGTGATTGTCACGGCGATTCTGGTCCCGATTATCACCGCCCTGTACGCCAAACGTTTTAACAAAACACCGGTCGTCACAGAATCGACAACCGCGCCGGCAGACTCGTTACACCACTAAGTCCGCTGCGTACTCACCGTCCCTTCTCAGCCTCTGCGAGGGGACGGTGCAAAAATCTCCTCAACCATCGCATTCACCAGTCGCTTCGCCGAACACAGTCGCGGCATCCCCAGCGCCACATTTTGCCAACGCTGCGTCACCGACCCGCTCACCGGATGCTGCTCCATATCACACCAGTCGCCCAACCAACTCAGCATATCGTTATGCTCGCGTGATCCCCCTGCGGTAGGTGAACTGAGCCATTGATGATAATAATGACGCGTGGTGGGTGCGGCATTCACACTGTGCGCCAGCGCCTGGGTCGCCATAGTGCGTAGATTATCTTTGAGCATCGCCACCACATCGGCATTGCCCAGCCGACAAGCATCACCAAACGCGCCCCAGCGCAGCTCTTCCAGCGCGACAAAACAACGCCCCGGCAGCGACCAGCCGTCATACGCCCCTGCCCGCCAACGGGTAAAAATTTGTTCGCTGTGTTCACCCGCCTGAACGGTCAGCCCGCGCTGCGTCAGCGCCTTCTCTTTATAAGCACTGCGTTGGCTAAACCAGCTGGAGAGCGTATTGATCTGCTGCATAATGCCGGGCGTGGATTGCCCGCGCGGACGTTCCGTCTCTTGCAGGAACGCCAATCCTTCGGTAATACGCACCAGCGCCAGATGACCGGGGTCAATCATGCTCGCCAGTTTTTCCACCAGCTTCAGGCGCATCATCAGATGCTCGCTGGAGACGCCCGCCAGAACCCACGCCCGCAGCTGTGTCTGGGATAACACTTCCTGCGTCAGGCGCGCGCGCAGACGCTGCTGCTGTTGCAGAAAACCGCCGGAACGTTTGGTTTCATCTCCCTGAACCAGATCGACCATAAACTTTGGGTAGACGCACTCCAGCGCCCGCCCGGGGCCTTCCAGTAACACGTTAGTCATGTATGCTCAGCTGCAAAAAGGGTATGGATATCATCACGTAGCAAGCGGGAGTCTTCATAAATCCATGACGCAATCGTAATACGGTGCTGCAGTTGTTCACTCAATGCGCTCACAGCAGATTCATTTTGCTGACGCAGGATCAGACTCTCACGCAGGCTCGCCTGCAATTGCGTCAGACACAGCGAGAAATCGGCAAAAAACGTCGCCATGCCAGCCGTAACAGAAATATCGACCTGCGCCACTAAAGCTTTACGAATTTGTTGGCAAAACAGCGTAACGTACTGCCCAAGGCTGTTGTGCAGTGCGTTGATATCAATCAGGTACCGCGTTTTTGCGGCGACATCATCATTCCATCCCCAGTTCGGCTGATTCAGCCAACGTGAGAACGTATCCCGCACTCCGCCTGCGGAGGATGTGCCTTCATCCAACGGCGTATCCTGCTCAATCGCTTCGTTAAACAACTGGCGGGTATTGAAGTTAAACATCGCCGAATGAAACGCCGGAAAGCGGATCCGGGCACGGAATCCGGCATGGCTCAACTCCTCTTTCACCCGCTGCTCAATGGGTCGTATGGCGTCATTTAACGCCCGCGACAACGTCGACTCAAGTTGCTCAAAGCGCAGGGCTAAATCGCGGCTGATACTCTCCTGTGCCGCCAGCAGGACGACTTCACAGGCGGAACGAATTTTATCTAACACAATTTTCGCTTGCCCTTCATCATGCAGCACCAGCATTTCTCCGGCCATTTCCGCCGCCGCAGCGCCCGACCCCATACCGTGTCGTGACACCCTCAGCACGCTTTCTTTTTCAAACAGCCTATCGATACTGCCCAGGATCTCAGCCTGCTGCTGATTGAGAAACGCGGTGGTCGCCTCCAGTGCCAAATCAACTTCGTGTTTAACCTCATCGCTGACCTGCTCCTGACCCACCTGGATCTGCTGCATATCCTCTTCAATATGGTCGATGTTCAGCTGCAGCTTGTCACACGCGACCGTTAATCCGTGATAGCGAAACTCAAGGTATTCGTGTGCGCTTTGCGCATAGTTCAACAGCTTATGGGACGCGGAGCGGAGCGCATAGAGCGAGGCATTCGCGTAGGCGGCATAAATAACATTCTGAATCGGCTGTTCAAACAGCGAGTCTTGCCACAGTAAATCGGCAGCATGCCGAATATGCTCGGTATCATCCAGATCGGCGGTACGCCAACGCCGACCCAGCGCCGCTTCGGCAAAATCCTGTACCCAACGTTGTTGCTGGTGATCCGGCAGCCGCCCGTGAGTCATCAGTTCATGACGTGCGCGATTCGCCAGATACCCCCACATGGAAGACACCGGATAAATACGCTCAGGCGTAATACCGCCCTTCATCAACGTGCCAGAAATCAGCGCCCGCACCTGCTCTTCATCATCGCTATTACGGTCTTTTTGATCGAATTTATTGACCAGGGCATACAGCGGTACCGATTTACCCACCGCGGTGATCGCCTGGCGCACTTCCTCATCCGAAATCGACTTCAGTTGGGTATAGTCCATCACCGCCAGTACCGCAGACGCCCGCGCCAGCTGTTCCTTCAGCATCTTTTGTAAGTGCGGCTGTCCGGCTTCATTCGGCCCCGGCGTATCCAGCAGGGTTAACTGCCCCGGATAATTTTCCTGCCCGGCCAAATGCACAAACTCAACCTCAATCACCGGAATATGCTCAATGGCGGCATACGCAGAAAAAGGAAAATCAACCTCCAGCGCTTTTGACAGACGCACCAGATCGTTCAGGCTCTTGAGGCACTGGAAAATGGGTTCGGCACCTAAATAGGTGCGCTCGAACGCCACACCGTTTTCAATACGTAGCAGCAGCGTATTCATATCTTTATCAATTTCCAGCTCATGGCTAAGAGACTGGCGATCGCACTCGCGCACACGCTGCTGCAAGGTTTTCATTAAGGCATCAATCGGCGCGACATGAGAAAAATACAACACCGGATCTTTCTGGCCTGGCGTATGGCGGATCAGCGTCGGCAGGGCCGTCATCGGACGATTACGATTGGGTAACACTTCCGTCCCCACAATCGCATTAATCGTCGTCGACTTTCCCGCTTTCATCGTGCCGACAATGGCCAGTACCATTTCCAGACGCGTGACCTTCCGTAGCTCATTATTGAGCGTTGCTTGCTGGACATCCATGCCACGCGCAGTGAAATGCAGGGGCTGTACGTGCCCGCTATGCTCACCTTTTTTCAACGCGACATCATCCAACGACGTCGTCGGCAATTTTTTCAACTGCCTGAGATGGTCAAGAGAGAGCATCAGCAAGCGTTCAGCTTCCTGACTTAATTCATATATTGTCTGTGTGTACATGGAAAATTTTTCCTTAACGCAAATAATCTTACTTTTATTCAGCCAAATCTTTTTATTTATGAATTTTCGGCTTTTATCATTACGTGTGGAAATAATTAAAATCAAAATAACTAATTGATATTATTAAATTAAATTTGTTTTATAACCGCTGGCCCGATGCCTCTCCCTTACTGTAATAAGTAAGAAAGATAAACAGAGTAGTTCAGTTTTGAAAAATGCCAGTTTAATTCCCCTACCTAAATTAAGGGGGATGCGATATCCACTTACAATAACTAAGCCATTCTGAGAGCCATGTTATCAATGAATATCAGGTGGTTCGCCTCACCTTAACTTAAATAACAAAGCGGAGCAATTTCCCTTAAAAAATATTCCGCCAAACGTGCAAGTAGTGGAAAGTACAGGTATTGCCAATGCCATTCAGTTAACGACTCGTTTTCAGAAAGCATCAAGACATGCTGCCGGAGGTAATGAACATGCTATCCCAGAGAAAGGGTTCCGTTCACCTCATGTTCATCGTTTCTCTGAAACATCAATTCCTGTGAACGTGTTAAGGGTGCAACGCCGCACCCTTAACAATCCCGGCTCCCGGCACGGAAAATTGTTGCTTCGCAATCCCCTCCGCTTATTCCTCCAGGCTACCGGATCGGGCGCGAGGAAACCTCCCTGTAAAACGCGCCCTGAGCCAGCATCCATGCTGGCTCTCCCGGCCTTACGGAAACACGTCGGCAATTTTCAGCCGGACCAGCCACACCTCACCATCTGCGCTTTTATTTGAATATATCTAAACAGCAAAACGGATATAGCTGAAAGTCAGAACTCTGAAGCGACACCCTGGTCCGGCTGAAATCGATGAGACGTTGACGGCTGACCGGGTATGTCCGCAGGGATGCGGCGTGAGCCTCCCTTGCACGTTCACGGGTATAGCGGTATCAGAAAAGCAACGCACATAAAGTGAACGGAAACATATTCAGGGCAAAACGATCTCCATCCATGCTTAACTGAACGGTGTTGCAGGTATTGAGACCTTTATCTGCGCCGTGCCTCAGCGCTTAATCAGACAGTAGTCCCGACAACCGCAGGGATTTTATGTATAATTGCGGCCTTTTTCGGCAATCTGCCATTTTTTGGGCGCTTTTGCCCCTGCTGACTTTTGAGGAAATCCACATGTCATTACCACACTGCCCACAATGCAACTCCGAATACACCTACGAAGATAACGGCATGTTCATCTGCCCGGAATGCGCTCACGAATGGAACGATGCTGAACCCGCGCATGACGGCGACGAACTGATCGTGAAAGACGCTAACGGTAACCTGCTGGCCGACGGCGACAGCGTAACCGTCGTGAAAGATCTGAAGGTCAAAGGTAGCTCTTCCATGCTGAAGATCGGTACCAAAGTGAAAAACATCCGCCTGGTGGAAGGCGACCACAACATCGATTGCAAGATTGATGGATTCGGACCGATGAAACTGAAATCCGAGTTTGTGAAAAAGAACTAATTTTGTTGGCCGGATAAGGCGTTAGTCGCCATCCGGCTTTTATTGCCCGGTGGCGCTTCGCTTACCAGGCCTACGCTAACTACACTTAACGGGCTTCTTTTACCTGAGGTAAAGATCATGTCGTTAAGTCCCTACATCTCTTTTGCAGGCAACTGCGCTGACGCCATTGCGTACTACCAACAGACGCTGGGCGCAGAACTGCTCTACAAAATCAACTTCGGTGAAATGCCCCAGTCGGCGCAGGACAGTGAAGAGGGTTGCCCTTCTGGAATGAAATTCCCCGATACCGCCATCGCCCACGCCAACCTGCGTGTTGCGGGCAGCGACATCATGATGAGCGACGGCGTCGCGACGGGAAAAGCCCATTACTCCGGATTCACGCTGGTCCTCGACACGCAGGATGTCAACGAAGGGAAGTGCTGGTTTGACAACCTGGCAGCAACAGGTCAAATCGAAATGGACTGGCAGGAAACATTCTGGGCGCACGGTTTCGGTAAAGTCACCGACCAGTACGGTGTGCCGTGGATGATCAACGTCGTCAAACAGCAGCAGCCCCCCACGGAGTAATCCTACGGGAGGCTTGTCCTCCCGTACTGTCATCAAATATCGCTCAACTCTTCATCTTCGAGTAACCATCCCTTAACGAAAATGTCACATTAATCCGCCACGATGGGGCCACTTTTTTAGGGAGGCCGCATCATGCAAACGGTTATTCGCGTCGAGAAACTCTCCAAATCATTCAATCATCATCAGGCGCTGAATGCGGTTGATCTGACTATCCATTCCGGTGAGATGGTGGCTCTGCTTGGGCCATCAGGTTCCGGCAAATCCACCCTTTTACGTCATTTAAGCGGGTTGATTACCGGTGATAAATCGCCAGGTAGCCACGTCGAGCTATTAGGCCGCACGGTACAACGTGAAGGCCGACTGGCGCGTGACATCCGCAAAAGCCGTGCCCATACGGGCTATATCTTCCAACAGTTCAATCTGGTGAACCGTCTCACCGTGCTGGAGAACGTGCTGATTGGCGCCCTCGGCAGCACGCCGTTCTGGCGCACCTGTTTTAGCTGGTTTACGCCACAGCAGAAGCAACGGGCGTTACAGGCGCTGACCCGCGTTGGCATGGCGCACTTTGCCTACCAGCGCGTTTCTACGCTCTCCGGCGGACAGCAGCAGCGCGTCGCCATCGCCCGCGCCCTGATGCAACAGGCAAAAGTGATCCTCGCCGATGAGCCGATTGCCTCGCTGGACCCGGAATCTGCACGCATCGTGATGGACACCCTGCGCGACATTAACCAGACCGACGGCATCACCGTCGTGGTCACGCTGCATCAGGTGGATTACGCCCTGCGCTACTGCGAACGCATTGTTGCGCTGCGCCAGGGACACGTCTTCTACGACGGCAGCAGCCAACAGTTTGATAACGATCGTTTTGACCATCTCTACCGCAGCATGAACCGCGTCGACCAGAACGCACAGGCTGCCTGACATCCCCACAATGAGGAATGGAAATGAGTTATAAGACAGTTGCCGCGCTGGCCTTCACCAGCATGTTTAGTCTCAGCACCTTCTTAAGCCCGGCATATGCCGAAGAACAGGAAAAAGCGCTGAACTTTGGCATTATTTCGACCGAATCACAGCAAAACCTGAAGCCACAGTGGGAACCGTTCCTGAAGGACATGGAAAAATCGCTGGGCGTAAAAGTGAATGCCTTCTTCGCCCCGGACTACGCCGGGATCATCCAGGGCATGCGCTTTAACAAAGTCGATATCGCCTGGTACGGCAACCTCTCGGCGATGGAAGCGGTGGATCGCGCCAATGGACAGGTCTTCGCCCAGACCGTCGCGGCAGACGGATCGCCGGGTTACTGGAGCGTATTGATCGTCAATAAAGACAGTCCGATCAACAATCTGAACGATCTGATCGCCAAACGTAAGGATCTAACCTTCGGCAACGGCGATCCAAACTCCACCTCGGGCTACCTCGTCCCTGGTTACTACGTCTTCGCGAAAAACAACATTGCTGCCAGCGACTTCAAGCGCACCGTTAACGCCGGGCATGAAACTAACGCCCTGGCCGTCGCCAACAAGCAGGTGGATGTTGCCACCAACAACACCGAAAACCTCGACAAGTTAAAAACCTCTGCACCGGAAAAATTGAACGCGCTGAAGGTGATCTGGAAATCGCCGCTGATCCCAGGCGATCCGATCGTCTGGCGCAAAAACCTCTCCGAAACCACCAAGGACAAGGTGTACGACTTCTTCATGAGCTATGGCAAAACGCCGGAAGAGAAAGCCACGTTGGAACGCCTGGGCTGGGCGCCGTTCCGTGCCTCCAGCGATCTGCAACTGGTACCGATTCGCCAGCTGGCGCTGTTTAAAGAGATGCAGGGCGTGAAGGACAACAAGGGCCTGAACGCGGAAGAGAAAACCAGCAAAACCTCGGTGATTAAAGCACAACTGGATGATCTCGACCGCCTGACCGCCGCGCTGGGTGCCATGACCAGCGTAAATAAAGCGGTGCAGTGATTTGTAGGCCTGATAAGTGCAGCGCCATCAGGCAAGCGCGTAAATGCCGGATGGCGGTGCAAACACCTTATCCGGCCTACAACGCAAACACCTGTTCCAACGGAGCCAAATATGCAAACCATCACCGTCGCCCCGCCCAAGCGTAGCTGGTTCTCGCTGCTGAGCTGGGCCATTCTTCTCGCCGTGCTGGTCGTCTCGTGGAAAGGGGCCGAAATGGCTCCACTCACGCTGATCGAGGATTCCGGCAATATGGCGACCTTCGCCGCTGACTTCTTCCCGCCGGACTTCAGCCAGTGGCAGGACTATCTCAGCGAAATGGCCATCACCCTGCAAATCGCCGTCTGGGGGACCGCCCTCGCCGTGGTGCTGTCGATTCCTTTCGGCCTGATGTGCGCCGACAACCTGGTGCCGTGGTGGATTTACCAGCCGATGCGTCGCCTGATGGACGCCTGCCGCGCCATCAACGAAATGGTCTTCGCCATGCTGTTTGTGGTTGCGGTCGGTCTCGGGCCGTTCGCCGGGGTGATGGCGCTGTTTATCCACACCACCGGGGTGCTCTCCAAACTGCTTTCCGAGGCGGTAGAAGCCATTGAGCCGGGTCCGGTCGAAGGCATTCGCGCCACGGGTGCTAACAAAATTGAAGAGATCCTCTACGGCGTTCTACCGCAGGTCATGCCGCTGCTCATCTCCTACTCGCTGTACCGCTTTGAGTCCAACGTCCGCTCCGCCACGGTGGTCGGCATGGTTGGCGCAGGCGGCATCGGCGTGACGTTATGGGAGGCGATTCGCGGCTTTCAGTTCCAGCAAACCTGCGCCCTGATGGTGTTAATCATCGTCACCGTCAGCCTGCTGGATTTCCTCTCTCAGCGTTTGCGTAAGCACTTCATCTAATCAGCGAGGCATTGATTGCTATGCACTTGTCTACACATCCGACCAGTTATCCGACGCGTTATCAGGAAATTGCCGCCAGACTTGAGCAGGAGCTTCGTCAACATTATCGCTGCGGTGACTACCTTCCGGCCGAGCATCAGCTTGCCGCCCGCTACGCGGTCAACCGCCACACGTTGCGCCGCGCCATTGACCAGTTGGTCGAACGCGGCTGGGTGCAGCGTCGTCAGGGCGTCGGCGTGCTGGTGCTGATGCGCCCGTTCGATTACCCACTGAATGCCCAGGCGCGCTTCAGTCAGAACCTGCTGGACCAGGGCAGCCATCCCACCAGCGAGAAGTTGCTGGCGGTGCTGCGCCCGGCCTCGAGCCATATTGCCGACGCGCTCAGCGTCACCGAGGGCGACAACGTCATCCATTTGCGCACCCTGCGCCGGGTGAACGGCATCGCGCTCTGTCTTATCGACCACTATTTTTCCGACCTCACCCTCTGGCCGCTGTTGCAGGGCTTTAACCACGGCTCACTGCACGACTACCTGCGCGAGCAGTTGGGTCTGATGTTACTGCGCACGCAAACACGCATCAGCGCCCGCCGCGCGCAGGCCAAAGAGAGCAAGGTACTGGAAATCCCCAACATGGCGCCGCTGCTGTGCGTGCGCACCCTGAACCACCGTGAAGGCGAAGAACACGCGACGGAATACTCCGTCAGCCTGACCCGCGCCGACATGATCGAATTCACCATGGAGCACTGAATGCACCTTGATACCGCCACCCGCCAGCGCTGGATGCGCGCGCTGGCTTACAGCAACGCTGAAGACCTGAATGCGCGCGTCAACGCGCTGAAACTGACACCAGAATATGAACTTATCCGCGCACCGGAAAGCGGGCTGATGCAGATCCAGGCCCGCATGGGCGGCACCGGCAACCGTTTTTTTGCCGGTGATACCACGATAACGCGCGCCGTCGTACGCCTGAAGAGCGGCACGCTGGGTTATAGCTACCTGCTGGGACGCAACAAACCCCACGCCGAGCAGTGCGCCGTGATTGACGCACTGCTGCAGGAACAGACGTATTTCCAGAGCGTAATGGAAACCTTAATTACCCCGCTAGAAGCGGAACGCGATGCGCTAATTAACGCTCGCCGTGCCGAAGTCAACGCCAGCCGGGTCGACTTCTTCACACTGGTACGCGGAGATAACGCATGACACGATCTACGGCACTACAGAGCGCCTTTAATTTACCCGTCCAGGATGCGCAGCAGTGCTTTCGTCGCCTGCTAAAAGCCATGAGCGAACCGGGGGTGATTGTCGCCCTGCATCAGCTGAAACACGGCTGGCAGCCGCTGGGTCTGGCAACCACCAGCGTGCTGCTGACCCTGGTCGACGGTGACACCCCGGTGTGGCTGGCTCCAGCCATGGATAACGACATTGCCCGACAGAACCTGCGTTTTCACACCAATGCCCCACTGGTAGAACAACCGCAGCAGGCGGCCTTTGCCATCGCCGACAATCGCATTAGCAGCGAACAGCTCAACGCCCTCTCTTCCGGTTCCGCCGTAGCACCAGAGACCAGCGCGACCCTGATTGTGCAGATCGCGGGCTTAAGCGGCGGACGCATGCTGCGCCTGACCGGGGCCGGTATCGCCGAAGAACGGATGATCGCCCCGCAATTACCGGAATGCCTGATTTATGAACAGACCGAGCGCCCGCATCCGTTCCCGCTGGGGATTGATCTGATCCTCACCTGCGGCGAACGGCTGCTGGCTATTCCGCGAACCACCCACGTGGAGGTGTGCTGATGTACGTTGCCGTCAAAGGGGGCGAGAAGGCAATAGCCAACGCCCACGCGCTGCAGGAGAACCGACGCCGGGGCGATGCGCACATTGCCGAACTGAGCGTGGCGCAAATCGAACAGCAGATGAACCTCGCCGTTGACCGGGTCATGACTGAAGGCGGTATCGCCGACCGTGAACTGGCGGCACTGGCGCTCAAGCAGGCCAGCGGCGACAACATTGAAGCCATCTTTTTGCTACGCGCTTACCGCACGACGCTGGCAAAACTGGCGGTGAGCGAGCCGGTCAACAGCGCAGAGATGCGCCTGGAACGGCGTATTTCCGCCGTCTACAAGGATATTCCCGGCGGGCAGTTGCTGGGTTCAACTTACGACTATACCCACCGCCTGCTTGATTTCACTCTGCTGGCCAACGGCGAGACGCCGCCGCTGCGCGCCGCGGAGAGTGAACAGGACGCCGCCCCGCACGTCTTCTCCCTGCTGGAAAATCAGGGGCTGGCGAAGCACGAAGAGGACGACGGCGCTCAGCCCGATGACATCACCCGCACGCCGCCGGTGTACCCCTGCTCGCGCGCCTCGCGCCTGCAACAGCTAATGCGCGGCGACGAAGGGTATCTGCTGGCGCTGGCTTACTCCACCCAGCGCGGCTACGGGCGCAATCACCCGTTTGCCGCCGAGATCCGCAGCGGCTATGTGGCGCTGGAAATAGTAGCGGAAGAGCTGGGATTTGCGGTAAACGTCGGCGAACTGCTGATGACCGAATGCGAAATGGTGAACGGCTTTGTCGCGCCAGAAAATGACTCTCCCCATTTTACCCGCGGCTACGGGCTGGTGTTCGGCATGAGCGAACGCAAAGCGATGGCAATGGCGCTGGTAGACCGCGCCCTACAGGCACCCGACTACGATGAAACGGTCACGGGACCGGCGCAGGACGAAGAGTTCGTGCTGGCGCATGCGGATAACGTCGAGGCGGCGGGTTTTGTTTCCCACCTCAAACTCCCCCACTACGTCGATTTCCAGGCCGAGCTGGAACTGCTCAAACGCCTGCAACAGGAGGCCGTCCGTGACCGCTAATCTTTCCGGCTACAATTTTGCTTATCTCGATGAACAAACGAAACGCATGATCCGCCGGGCACTGCTGAAAGCGGTCGCCATTCCGGGGTATCAGGTGCCGTTCGGCGGGCGTGAAATGCCCATGCCCTACGGCTGGGGCACCGGCGGTATTCAGCTTACCGCCAGCGTGATAGGTGAAGCTGACGTGCTGAAGGTCATCGACCAGGGCGCGGATGACACCACCAACGCGGTGTCCATTCGCAACTTCTTCAGGCACGTAACCGGGGTAAACACCACCGACGCGACCTGCGACGCGACGCTTATTCAGACCCGTCACCGCATCCCGGAAACGCCGCTCACGGAAGATCAGATTATTATTTTCCAGGTGCCGATCCCCGAACCGCTGCGCTTTATCGAGCCACGCGAGACGGAAACCCGCACCATGCACGCGCTGGAAGAGTACGGCGTGATGCAGGTGAAGCTGTATGAGGATATCGCCCGCTTCGGCCATATCGCCACCACCTACGCCTATCCGGTCAAGGTCAACGGGCGCTACGTGATGGATCCGTCACCCATCCCAAAATTCGACAACCCAAAAATGGACAGGATGCCCGCGCTGCAGCTGTTCGGGGCCGGGCGTGAAAAACGTATCTACGCCGTACCGCCGTATACCCGAGTCGAGAGCCTCGATTTCGACGATCACCCGTTTACCGTGCAGAGCTGGGATGAACCTTGCGCCATCTGCGGTTCCACCCACAGCTATCTCGACGAAGTGGTGCTCGACGACAGCGGCAAACGGATGTTTGTCTGCTCCGACACCGATTACTGCCGCCAACAGAGCGAGGCCCTTAGCCAATGACGCAACCGCTGCTTTCCGTCAATAACCTGACCCATCTCTACGCGCCGGGCAAAGGCTTCAGCGATGTCTCTTTTGACCTGTGGCCTGGCGAAGTGCTGGGCATTGTGGGCGAGTCCGGTTCCGGCAAAACAACCCTGCTGAAGTCGATTTCCTCGCGCCTGACGCCGCAGTCTGGCGAAATTGTGTATCAGAACCGTTCGCTGTACGGCATGAGCGAAGCCGACCGTCGCCGCCTGCTGCGCACCGAATGGGGCGTGGTACATCAGCACCCGATGGACGGCCTGCGCCGTCAGGTTTCGGCGGGCGGTAATATCGGCGAACGCCTGATGGCCACCGGCGCACGCCACTATGGCGACATCCGCGCTACCGCGCAGCGCTGGCTGACCGACGTCGAAATTCCCGCCTCGCGCATCGACGATCTGCCCACCACCTTCTCCGGCGGCATGCAGCAACGTTTACAGATTGCCCGCAACCTCGTCACCCATCCCAGGCTGGTATTTATGGATGAACCCACCGGTGGGCTGGACGTCTCGGTACAGGCCAAACTGCTGGACCTGCTGCGCGGCCTGGTGGTGGAACTGGATCTGGCCGTGGTGATTGTCACCCATGATTTGGGCGTGGCGCGCCTGCTGGCAGACCGTTTACTGGTGATGAAACAGGGTCAGGTGGTGGAAAGTGGATTAACCGACCGCGTGCTCGACGATCCGCATCATCCGTACACCCAACTGCTGGTGTCGTCGGTGTTGCAGAACTGATTTTTTGTTGTGCCGGATGGCGGCTTACGCCTTATCCGGCCTACAGGTGCGTTTTTTGTAGGCCGGATAAGCGCAGCGCCATCCGGCAATAAGAACCATGAGGCTCAAATGATCCGCGTAGAAAATGTCAGTAAAACCTTTGTACTGCACCAGCAAAACGGCGTACGCCTGCCGGTGTTGCACAACGCCACTCTGGACGTAAAAAGCGGTGAGTGCGTGGTGCTGCACGGTCACTCGGGCAGTGGGAAATCAACGCTGCTGCGTTCGCTGTACGCCAACTATCTGCCGGACACCGGCCATATTCATATTCAGCACGGCGACGAGTGGGTGGATCTGGTGCAGGCTCCGGCGCGGAAAGTGCTGGAAGTGCGCCGTTCCACCATCGGCTGGGTCAGCCAGTTCCTGCGCGTGATCCCCAGGGTCTCGGCGCTGGACGTGGTGATGCAACCGCTGCTGGATCTGGGCGTCTCCCGCGACGTGTGTGCGGCCAAAGCGGCGTGCCTGCTGGAACGTCTGAACGTCCCGGAAACGCTGTGGCATCTAGCCCCATCGACCTTTTCCGGCGGTGAGCAGCAGCGCGTCAACATTGCGCGCGGGTTTATCGTCGATTACCCAATTTTACTGCTCGATGAGCCCACCGCGTCGCTGGATGCCAAAAACAGCGCCGCCGTAGTGGCACTGATAGAAGAAGCCAAAGCGCGCGGCGCGGCAATTGTCGGTATTTTTCACGATCAAACCGTTCGCGACCGCGTGGCGGACCGTTTGCACCTGATGGGAACCACAGCATGATTATCAATAACGTAAAGCTGGTGCTGGAAGACGAAGTGGTACAGGGATCGCTGGAAATGGAGGGCGGCGTGATTCGCGCCTTTACCGAAAGCCAGAGCCGTCTGCCCGAGGCGCTGGACGGTGAAGGTGGCTGGCTGCTGCCAGGGCTTATCGAACTGCACACCGATAATCTCGACAAATTCTTCACCCCGCGCCCGAAGGTGGATTGGCCCGCGCATTCGGCGATGAGCAGCCATGACGCGCTGATGGTCGCCAGCGGCATCACCACCGTGCTGGATGCAGTGGCGATTGGCGATGTTCGCGACGGCGGCGATCGCCTGGAAAATCTGGAAAAGATGATCAATGCGGTGGAAGAAACGCAGAAGCGCGGGGTCAACCGCGCCGAGCATCGTCTGCATCTGCGTTGCGAACTGCCGCATCACACCACCCTGCCGCTATTTGAAAAACTGGTCGGGCGCGAACCAGTGACGCTGGTTTCACTGATGGATCACTCGCCGGGCCAGCGCCAGTTCGCCAACCGCGAAAAATACCGGGAATATTATCAGGGCAAGTATTCACTTACCGATGAGCAGATGGCCCGCTACGAAGAAGAACAGTTGGCCCTCGCCGCACGCTGGTCGCAGCCCAACCGGACCGCCATCGCGCAGATGTGTCGCGAACGCCATATTGCGCTGGCAAGCCACGACGACGCTACCCATGACCATGTTCTCGAATCACATCAACTTGGCAGCGTGATCGCCGAGTTTCCCACCACCTTTGCAGCCGCAGAGGCTTCACGCCAGCACGGCATGAATGTGCTGATGGGCGCACCCAATATCGTGCGCGGCGGCTCGCACTCCGGCAACGTCGCGGCGCATAAGCTGGCTGAACTGGGGCTGTTGGATATTCTCTCCTCTGATTACTACCCCGCCAGCCTGCTCGACGCAGCGTTTCGTGTAGCGGACGACGATGCCAACCGCTTCACGCTGGCGCAGGCGATTCATCTGGTGACCCGTAATCCGGCGCGGGCGCTGAATCTCGACGATCGCGGTGTTATCGCCGAAGGTAAACGCGCGGATCTGGTGCTGGCGCACCGCAAAGGCGATCACGTGCATATCGACCACGTCTGGCGGCAGGGAAAAAGGGTGTTCTGACTATGGGAAAACTGATCTGGCTGATGGGGCCGTCCGGCTCCGGTAAGGACAGCCTGCTGGCCGAACTCCGCCAGCAGGAACAGGCGCAACTGCTGGTGGCGCATCGTTACATTACCCGGGCCGCCAACGCCGGGAATGAAAACCATATTGCGCTGAGCGAACAGGAGTTTTTTACCCGCGCCGGACAGAACCTGCTGGCGCTGAGCTGGCATGCCAACGGCTTGTACTACGGCGTCGGCGTGGAGATTGACCTCTGGCTACACGCCGGGTTTGATGTGGTGGTAAACGGCTCCCGCGCCCATCTGCCACAGGCAAAATCACGCTACGGCGCGGCGCTGCTGCCGGTCTGTTTGCAGGTATCACAAGACGTGTTGCGCCAGCGCTTACTGGCGCGCGGGCGAGAAAATGAAACGGAGATTGCCGCCCGTCTTGAACGTGCAGCCCGCTATGTGCCAGAGGACTGCCATACGCTAAACAATGACGGTAGTCTGCTACAGTCAGTGAATACATTGCTCACACTGATGGGACGTAAGCATTCTTATGCCTGAGAGCGCACGGGCCCGTAGGCCGGATAAGACGCCTGCGTCGCCATCCGGCTATACATGACCTGGGGAGCAACAATGAGCTTAACGATCACTTTAAGCGGCACCGGCGGCGCGCAGCTGGTGCCGGTTTTTGGCTGCGACTGCCGCGCCTGCCAGCGGGCGCGTTTACAGTCGCAATATCGCCGCCGCCCCTGCAGCGGCGTGGTCAAATTCAACCATGCCGTGACGCTGCTCGACGCGGGGATCCCGCATCTGATGGACGACTGGCCCGCCGGCAGCTTCCGCCAGTTTCTGCTCACCCACTACCATATGGATCATGTGCAGGGGCTGTTTCCGCTGCGCTGGGGCGTGGGGAAAACGATCCCGGTATATGGGCCGCCGGATGAACAGGGCTGCGACGATCTGTTTAAGCATCCCGGCATTCTCGACTTCAGCCACACCGTCGAACCGTTTGTGGTGTTTAATTTGCAGGGGTTGCAGGTGACACCGCTGCCGCTCAACCACTCAAAGCTGACGTTTGGCTATCTGCTGGAAACCGCGTACAGCCGCGTGGCGTGGCTCTCTGATACCGCCGGGCTGCCCGACAAAACGCTGACGTTTCTGGGCAACAATCAGCCGCAGGCGATGATCATCGACTGTAGCCATGCCCCGCGCACGCAACCGCCGCGCAACCACTGCGATGTAAATACCGTGATTGCGCTCAATGACGTTATCCGCTGCCCACGGGTGATTCTGACCCACATCAGCCATCAGTTCGACGAGTGGCTAATGCATAATCCGCTACCAACAGGCATCGAAGCCGGGTATGACGGCATGGAGATTGTGCTGGATTAAGCGGAGACACTTCATAATAAGACTTGTTAACAGGTCTTTCCCATCCTATATTAAGACCAGTTAAATGGTCTTAAGGAGCGATTATGCCACATATCATTTTAAGCGACACCACCGCGAGCGTGAGTGAGCTAAAAAAGAACCCGATGGCGACTGTTAGCGCAGGGGATGGGTTTCCGGTCGCAATCCTGAACCGTAACCAGCCCGCCTTTTATTGTGTTCCCGCTGAGCTTTACGAAAAAATGCTTGATGCGCTGGACGATCAGCAACTGGTTAAATTAGTCCATGAACGGAACCAACAGCCACTGGTGGATGTTGATCTGGACAGCTATTTATGAGTTATACGGTAAAGTTCAGGGAAGATGCGCTGAAAGAATGGCAAAAACTGGATAAAACCATTCAGCAGCAGTTTGCCAAAAAACTCAAGAAATGCGGTGAAAATCCGCATGTCCCCTCCGCGAAGCTCAGGGGAATAAAAGATTGCTATAAAATCCAACTACGCACTTCAAGGTTCCGTCTTGTTTATCAAGTTATTGACGACACCCTGGTCATCGCTGTCGTTGCTGTCGGTAAACGCGAGCGTAGTGAAGTTTATAATCTTGCCAGCGAAAGACTACGTTAACGATCGTAATCGTCTTCCATTCTACGTTCTTCATCTTCCAGCTGACGCCGTTCCTGATCGAGCCGACGCTGGCGGTCATCCAGCTGCCGACGGCGGTCTTCAAACTGGCGGCGACGATCGTCATATTGCCTGCGGCGATCGTCGCTTACCTGGCGTTGCCAGCTTTCGTCGCGCGAGTCATCGTAATCCCGATTATTATCAGGCTTATAGGCGTCGCTGACGGCGCGTTGAATATTGCCGATGGCGTCATCAATAATATCCGCCTGCGCCGACACGGTGGTCAGCATCAGCAAACTGAAAAAAAAGATCGTCGGGGAGCGTGTCATAAACCAGCCTCAAAAAGAAACTCGCCCCACGGTAATCAAAGCGCTTGCTCACGAGTAGCGGAGGAATCTCAATTGCGCGGATGACGCAGCGCCTGCGCCAGCTCCCCGCGGGTAAACGGTTTTCGCAGTAGCGCCACCTCCGGCAGGGCCGGGTTGTGTGCCGGACGCAAATCCTGACCGCTGATCAGAAGGATACTCAACTGCGGGTAATGCTTTAGCGCATGGTTAACCACATCCACGCCGCTTAATCCACCGGGCAGCATGAGGTCGCTGATCAGAATGTCGATCTCTGAAGATGCGGCAAGCAAGTGCATCGCCTGCTCGCCGTTGGCGGCCTCCAGCGTCAGATAACCCAGCAGGTGGAGCTGCTCACACAACGTCTGGCGCACATCGGCCTCATCTTCGAGCACCAACACCAGTTTCTCACCGCTGTTCGCCGCATGTTCCACCACAGGGATGTCCTGAGGCTGCACCGGCACAATGGCGCGCGGAAGCTGTAACCGGACCGTGGTCCCTTGCCCCGGCGCGCTCTCAATTTCCACCCGACCACCAGACTGACGCACAAAACCGTACACCATCGACAGGCCCAGCCCGCTGCCGCTGCCGGTCTGTTTGGTGGTGAAGAACGGTTCAAAGACCTGCGCTTTGATCTCCTGCGACATCCCACAGCCCTGGTCGGCCACCTCCAGCATCACCATGTCCTGCTTGCGTCCGTCGCTGCGCGTGACCCGCTGATTCCAGCTGCGAATTTTAATCGTACCCGCCTGCCCGTCCATCGCATCACGGGCGTTCATCACCAGATTAATAATGGCGTTTTCCAGCTGGCTGACGTCGATCCACGCCGGCCAGGCGGGTGACTGCGCTTCAATCTCCAGCGTCATCGTCGCCGGTAGCGAATGGCGCATCAGCTCCCCCAGGTTCTCCAGCAACGTTTTCAGCTCCACCGCATGTGGGTGCAGCGATTGCTTGCGCGAAAAAGCCAGCAGTCGCTGGGTCAGCAGCGCCCCGCGCTCGGCGGCTTTTAGCGCCCGGTTGATGCGCGGCGCATCGGGCGAGTCCGGACTGACCAAATCCAGACTGCCAATAATCACTGCCAGCAGGTTATTGAAATCATGCGCTAATCCACCCGTTAACTGCCCCACCGCCTTCAGCTTTTGGCTGTGCAGTAACGCTTCTTCCAGCCCCTGACGCTCGGTGCGGTCGATTTCCATCTGCGTTGTTTTTTCTTTCAGCAGCCGAGTGGTGTGTTCAAGCGACGCCGTATTGCGGGCAAACACGCTAAAGGCGCGCGCCAGCTCTCCCAGCTCATCGCGCCGCTGCAGGGCCGGCACGCTGACGTCCGATTCGCCATGCGCCAGCCGGGTCATCGCCCGCGAGATAGCCGTCAGGTTCGAGCCTAAGTTGCGGTAGATATACCAGCCGGCAAAGCCGGTGATCACCACCGCCAACAGCGCAAAAATCATGATAAACAGCACGCCGGACTGCAGTTCCTGATGGCTTTGCGCCACCCGCTGCTCGGAGATACTCGCCACCTGTGAGACATACTGGTTGATATCGCTGTTGAGGATCGCCACCAGCGCTTTGATATGGAACATATACCAGCTGATTGCCAGGTCACTCTGCTCCAGCGCGGACGAAAGCGGCTCCAGCTTATGCAGTTCCAGGTTGAAGTCGCTAAGAATACGACTCACCAACTGGCTGGGGTTTTGCAGAACAAGCGCGGGCATCACGCCGCCCAACTGTTTGATTACCGAACGCGGCGTCGGCGTTTCAATAGCGGCAACGATCAGGCGGTCCATCTGCCTCAGCAGCGCGTCATCCTGCGCGCCGGTGAGTTTTTGCAGATGGCGTAAATAACTTTGATTCTGGTACAACGAACTGAGCAGAGCATTACGTTCCAGATGCCGCAACTGTCCGCGCTGCAGCATGCCTTCCACACTGCTTTGCAGTTCGTTACTGCGCTGGATAATGCGCTCGACCAGCCCCGGTTCCTGCTGCGCCAGCGGGGCGCTGGCCAGCTGTTCCAGCGAATGCTTGAGCGCGCGCTGGGTCTCCTGTAGCCGTTCCGCTTCACCTTTGTATTCCAGCGCCCCCACGACCTGTGAGAGCCGCACCGCCGCCGTCGCGACGTTCGCCGTGTCGCGCGCCAGATTCATGCTGCCGGTCATGTCATCAACGGTTTGCTGTTGCACCTGTTCCTGGATCTGGCTGGCGTGCTGAAACCCCAGCACCGCTACCCCGCTGACCATCAGCGTGACCGCCACCACCAACAGATTGAAGAACAGCAATCGCCCGCGCGCACTGGCGAAAAAGTGACGTCCGGGTTGCGGCATATCACGCTCCATGAAGAAAAATCGCAATATGACAAATATGAACGGCTTCTGACATTTTGCATTTACATTCCTGTGATGGACTGCTGATATCGGCCACCCCGCAGGAGATCCGTTATGAGCAAGACACCGGTTCTGGAGATGCGCAACATTGCCAAAGCATTCGGCAAATTTTACGCGCTGAAAGGGGTCGATTTAACGGTGTGGTCCGGCGAAATCCACGCCCTGATGGGTGAAAACGGCGCCGGGAAAAGTACCCTGATGAAGATCCTCGCCGGGGCCTATACCGCCACCAGCGGTGAGATCTTAATTGACGGTCAGCCCTTTCATATTCGCGGACCCAAGGATGCGCTGAGCGCTGGCATCACGCTGATTTATCAGGAGATGCAGCTCGCGCCAAATCTGACGGTAGCGGAAAATATCTTTCTTGGCAGCGAACTGTCGCGCGGTGGTCTGGTACAGCGCAAAGAGATGGTGATGCAGGCGCAAAAGGTCATCGACCGGCTCGGGGCACAGTTTAAGGCCAGCGATCGGGTCATGACGCTGACCATCGCCGAGCAGCAGCAGGTCGAAATCGCCCGCGCCCTGCACCGTAACAGCCGCATCCTGGTCATGGATGAACCCACCGCCGCCCTCTCTTCACGTGAAACCCACCGCCTGTTTGAGCTGATCATGCGCCTGCGTGATGAAGGGATGGCGATTATCTACATCAGCCACCGCATGGCGGAAGTATATGAACTTTCGGATCGCGTCAGCGTGTTGCGCGACGGGCAGTACGTCGGCAGCCTGACCCGCGACAAGCTTAACGCCTCTGAACTGGTGCGCATGATGGTCGGCCGCCCGTTAAGCGATCTGTTCAACAAAGAACGCGATATCCCTTTAGGCAAGGCGCGCCTGAACGTGCATCACCTGACCGATGGCAACAAAGTCCAGCCGTGCAGTTTACTGGTGCGTTCCGGGGAGATTGTCGGCCTGGCCGGGCTGGTCGGCGCCGGTCGCTCCGAGCTGGCGCAGCTGATATTTGGCGTGCGCAAAGCCATCAGCGGCATGATTGAAGTCGACGGCGAGCCGGTGGTGATCCACTCCCCGCGTGAGGCCATCGATCACGGTATCGGCTTTCTGACCGAGAACCGCAAAGAACAGGGGCTGTTTTTAGAGCTGGCGGCGGCTGAAAACATCACCATGGCCACGCTGGAGCGTGACGCCAACTGGGGCATGCTGAACCGCAAAAAAGCGCAGACCATCTCCGATGACGCCATTCAGTTGCTCAACATCCGCGTACCCCACGCGCAGGTCCGCGCGGGCGGACTGTCCGGCGGCAATCAGCAAAAATTACTTATCTCTCGCTGGGTCGCAATTGGCCCACGCATTTTGATCCTCGACGAACCCACGCGCGGCGTGGACGTCGGCGCCAAAAGCGAGATCTACCGGATCATGAACGAGATGGCGCGCAAAGGTGTGGCGATCTTAATGATCTCCAGCGAACTGCCGGAAGTAGTCGGCATGAGTGACCGGGTGTACGTGATGCGCGAAGGCAGTATTGCCGGTGAGCTGAACGGACAAAGCATTACTCAGGAAAATATTATGACGCTGGCAACCGGCGTGAACGACTCCCATCATCAGGCGGTGTCCCATGAATAATCCAACCCCTTCCCAGCCGGTGGCCAAATCCGCCTCGGCGAAAAAAATGTTGATGGGCGATCTGATGCAAACGGTCGGTATCTTGCCCATTTTAATCCTGATTGTGGCGGTATTTGGCTTTATCGCACCCAACTTTTTTACCGAAAGTAACCTGCTCAACATCACCCGTCAGGCGTCGATCAACATCGTGCTGGCAGCGGGGATGACCTTCATCATTCTCACCGGTGGGATCGACCTTTCCGTCGGTTCCATTCTCGGCACCACCGCGGTGGCGGCGATGGTCGTGTCGCTGATCCCGGAGCTGGCAATGTTGTCGATTCCGGCGGCATTGATGCTTGGCCTGGCACTGGGGCTGTTTAACGGCGCACTGGTCGCCTTTGCCGGACTGCCACCGTTTATCGTCACCCTTGGCACCTATACCGCGCTGCGCGGCGCGGCTTACCTGCTGGCGGACGGCACCACGGTTATCAACTCCAATATCAGCTTCGAGTGGATCGGTAACAACTACCTCGGGCCGATCCCGTGGCTGGTGGTGATTGCGTTGGCGGTCATTGCGGTGTGCTGGTTCATTCTGCGTCGCACCACGTTGGGCGTTCATATTTACGCGGTGGGCGGCAACATGCAGGCCGCACGGTTAACCGGTATCAAAGTGTGGCTGGTGCTGCTGTTCGTCTACGGCATGAGCGGGCTGCTTTCCGGCCTCGGCGGGGTGATGAGCGCCTCGCGACTGTACAGCGCCAACGGCAACTTGGGCATGGGCTATGAGCTGGACGCCATCGCCGCGGTGATCCTCGGCGGCACCAGTTTTGTCGGCGGGATCGGCACCATCACCGGCACGCTGGTGGGGGCGTTGATTATCGCTACGCTCAATAACGGCATGACGCTAATGGGCGTGTCTTATTTCTGGCAACTGGTGATCAAAGGGGCGGTGATCATCATAGCGGTGCTAATCGACAAATACCGTACCCGACACCATCAAAGTGCATAGACAAGCTTACTGGCCTACATATTCGTAGGCCTGATAAGCGCAGCGCCATCAGGCGTATAACAACAATACCCTACGTGAGGAAACGAGTATGCGTTTGAAGCCATTAGTTACCGCGCTCTGTGCTGGCGCACTGCTTGCCGCGACGCCGTATGTGCAGGCAAAAGAACTGAAATCCATCGGCGTAACGGTCGGCGATCTTGCTAACCCGTTCTTCGTGCAGATAACCAAAGGTGCAGAGCTGGAAGCGCGCAAGCTGGCGGGGGATAATGTCAAAGTGACGCTGGTGTCCAGCGGCTACGATCTCGGTCAACAGGTGTCGCAGATAGACAACTTTATTGCCGCTAAAGTCGACATGATCATTCTTAACGCGGCAGATTCCAAAGGCATCGGCCCGGCGGTAAAACGGGCGAAAGACGCGGGGATTGTGGTCGTCGCCGTTGACGTGGCAGCGGAAGGCGCTGACGCCACCATCACCTCCGACAACACCCAGGCCGGCGAAATGGCCTGTAAATACATCACCGACCGCCTGAAAGGGAAAGGCAACGTCGTTATCATCAACGGGCCGCCGGTTTCCGCCGTGCAGAACCGCGTAGAAGGCTGCCAGACCGAGTTCAAACGCCACCCGGACATCAAGGTGCTGTCGCATAATCAGAACGCGAAGGGCAGCCGTGAAGGCGGGTTGGAGATCATGACAGCTCTGCTGGCGGCCAATCCGAAGATCGACGGCGTGTTCGCCATTAACGATCCGACAGCGATCGGGGCCGATCTGGCTGCAAAACAGGCGCAGCGTAGTGAATTCTTTATTGTCGGCGTCGACGGATCGCCGGACGGCGAAGAGGCGCTGAAGCGGGAAAACTCATTATTTGTGGCGACCCCGGCACAAGATCCGCAGGTGATGGCAGCCAAAGCGGTCGAAATCGGCTATGACATATTGCAGGGTAAACCCGCGCCGAAAGAGCCCGTGCTGATCCCGGTGACGATGATCGATAAGAAAAACGTCGGCAGCTATAAGGGTTGGACGGTGAAATAAGTCGCCACAACAACGCCGGATGGCGGCAAAAATGCCTTATCCGGCCTACAAGATCGCTATGAATTTGTAGGCCGGATAAGCGCAGCGCCATCCGGCATTATATTAAGGAGAATTCTGTCCATGAAACGCTCCGCAATAAATGAGATTCTGGGTCACACGCGCCAGTTTTTTTCCTTGCACGACGTGCATCTCCCACCCTTCGCCAGCTTCCCACCCACCCAATGGCGCAAACTCGACGCCGGAGCCTGGAGTGAAGTCTTTGACCTCAAACTCGGCTGGGACGTCACCGCATTCGGCGGTGATAACTTTGCCGTCCTGGGCTTAACGCTGTTTACCCTGCGTAATGGTTCACCAAAAGGCATGCCCTATGAGAAATGCTACGCCGAAAAAATCATGCACGTCCGCGATGGCCAGGTGACACCCATGCATTTTCACTGGCGCAAACGCGAAGACATTATCAATCGCGGCGGCGGTAATTTGATTGTGGAACTGTGGAACGCCGGAGTCAGAGAACAAACGGAAGACAGCGACGTCAGCGTAGTGATTGACGGCTGCCGGCAAACGCACGCAGCGGGCAGCCAGCTGCGCCTGACGCCAGGGGAAAGCATCTGCCTGACGCCCGGTCTGTATCATAGCTTCTGGGCCGAAGAAGGGTTTGGCGACGTGCTGGTTGGCGAAGTTTCTTCGGTTAACGACGACGATCACGATAACCATTTCCTACAACCCATCGCCCGCTATAACGACATTGAAGAAGACGAACCGGCGCTGCTGGTGTTGTGTAACGAATATCGCCTGTTCCGCTAACCAAGGAGCGCATTATGCCGTTGATTTCCCTCGCCGAGGGCCTCGCCCATGCCCGCGAGCACCGCTATGCCTTAGGCGCGTTTAACGTTCTGGATTCGCACTTCCTGCGTGCGCTGTTTGCCGCCGCGAAGCAGGAACGATCGCCGTTTATTATCAACATTGCCGAAGTGCATTTTAAATATATCTCGCTGGATTCTCTGGTCGAAGCGGTAAAGTTCGAAGCCGCACGCCATGACATTCCGGTGGTGCTTAACCTCGATCACGGCCTGCATTTTGAGTCGGTGGTGCGGGCGCTGCGCTTAGGCTTCAGCTCGGTGATGTTCGATGGTTCTACGCTGGAGTACGAGGAGAATATTCGCCAGACCCGCGAGGTGGTGAAGATGTGCCACGCCGTCGGCGTGTCGGTGGAAGCAGAGCTGGGGGCCGTCGGCGGCGATGAAGGCGGAGCGCTATACGGCCATGCCGACGAGTCGCTGTTTACCGACCCAATGCTGGCACGGGATTTCGTCGACAGAACCGGCATTGATGCCTTAGCCGTCGCCATTGGCAATGCCCACGGCAAGTACAAAGGCGACCCCAAACTCGACTTCCCGCGGCTGGACGCCATTCGACAGCAGGCGGCGATCCCGCTGGTACTGCACGGCGGCTCCGGCATTAGCGACGACGATTTCCGTCGCGCCATCGAGCTTGGCATCCACAAAATCAACTTCTATACCGGTATGTCACAGGCGGCGCTGGCGGCGGTGGAGTCGCGGATGAACAACCGCCAGCCGCTGTACGACGAATTTGCTGAGCTGCTGTTGGGTATCGAAGAGGCCATTACCGATACCGTCTCCGAACAGATGCGCATCTTTGGCAGCGCGGGGCAGGCCTGATGGAACGCAGAGGCATTATCGCCGCAGGCAACATGCTGGTCGATCATGTGCATCAAATTGTGCAGTGGCCGGAATGCGGTTGGCTGGCGGAGATCACCCACAGCGAACGCGCTACCGGCGGTGCGCCTCTGAACGTGCTGCTGACGCTGGCGAAAATGCACACCGGGCTGCCGCTGCAGGCGGTGGGATTGATCGGTCAGGACAGCGATGGCGACTACATTATGGCGATGCTCGAGCAGTATCACGTGAATCGCCAGCACGTGCAGCGCACCACGTCCGCCCCCACCTCGATGTCGCAGGTGATGACCGACCCGAGCGGCCAGCGCACTTTTTTTCATTCTCCCGGCGCAAACCGGCTGCTGGATCTTCCCGCCTTTGAGCAGCTTGATAGCACGATGAAAATTTTCCATCTCGGCTATCTGCTGCTGCTCGACAGCCTGGACAAGCCGGATGATACCTTTGGCACGCGCAGCGCTCGGCTACTGGCGCAAATGCGCGATAACGGGTTTGAAACATCGCTGGACCTGGTGTCGCGCAAGGGCGATCCGCGCTATCAGCCGCTGGTAATGCCAGCGCTCCGTCATCTCGATTATCTGGTGATCAACGAGCTGGAGGCCGGGGAATTCAGCGGGCTGGCGATCCGCCAGCCTAACGGTGAGCTGCATATCCCGCACATCGCCAGCGCTGCACGTGAGCTGCTGGACGCGGGCGTGCGCCAGCGGGTGGTGATCCACTGCCCGGAAGGCGCCTGGGGCGAAACGCCGGATCGAGACGGCACATGGATCCCTTCGCAGTATCTGGCGCAGGAGGAGATCGTCGGCAGCGTCGGTGCGGGGGATGCATTTTGCGCCGGATTTTTGTACGGCTGCCATGAGCACTGGTCGCTGGAAGGGAGTATCCGGCTGGCGCACGCCTGCGCGCGGGCCAGTTTGCTGTGCGCCAATGCCATCGACGGCGCGAAAACGCTGGCAGAGTTAAAAGCTGGGATGGCTGATGCCTGATGCGCTGCGCTTATCAGGCCTACGTAGCCATTATCGCTTTTGTAGGCTGGATAAGGCGTTTACGCCGCATCCGGCAACTGCACACGATCACGCCGCTTTTTCGTGATGCTGGACGTCAGCGGCAAACACGTATCCCAACCCGCGCAGGGTTTTAATCAGCATAGGCTGATGCGGGTTGGCTTCTATTTTGCGCCGCAGTCGCATGATTAACACGTCGATGGTGCGATCAAACACCTCGACGCTATCGCTGCGCGTCAGTTCCAGCAGCTGCTCGCGGCTCAGCACCCGCCGGGCATTTTGTGCCAACGCCAGCAGCAGGTTGTATTCACCCTGCGTCAGGTCGACTTTCAACTGCTGGGGATTACGCAACTGGCAGCCCGCGGTATCCAGATGCCAGCCATTAAAGGAAAGCCCGGTGGTTTGCGCACCCGAGCCTTCAGGCGTGAGCACGCCTACGCGTCTGAGCACCGCCTTCACCCGCGCCACCAGCACCCGCGCATTGAACGGTTTACCGATGTAATCATCAGCGCCCATTTCCAGCCCGACCACCACATCCGACTCACTACCCATTCCTGTGAGCATCACTACCGGCAGGCCAGGCCTCATCTTTTGCACCTGTTGCAGCACCATCAGGCCGTTGGTGTCGGGCAGCACCATATCCAGTAAAACCAGCGCAATATCCGGCTGAGTCTCAATGCAGCGCAACGCCGCCTGTCCGGTATGACAGGTCGTCACGGCAAAGACGTGTTCGCTCAGCACATCCTCCAGGAGTGCGCAGATTGTTACGTCATCATCCACAACCAGTATCGCCGGCTTCATTGTTTTTCCCCATCTCGCGCCAACTCAAATGAGTGTGAATGATTCTGCACAGAGTGACAGCGATAAGGCACAAGGACGTGCGGGAAACATAGCCCCGGTCACACTGCCGGGCCGTCACACTTGTAGGATTCGTCACGTCAAATATGACGACAGCCTGTTTTTCGTCAGGGTTTTGCTCAAATGATGCCCGTATTATCGGCCAATGCCCCTGCTAAAAACATGGCATAAAAGATGCATAACAAAAATGACAAGCGCGTATGCGCGATTTGATTAACTGGAGCGAGACCGATGAAAAAAGTCGTCACGGTTTGCCCATATTGCGCATCAGGTTGCAAAATCAACCTGGTGGTCGATAACGGCAAAATCGTCCGGGCTGAGGCGGCGCAGGGGAAAACCAACCAGGGTACCCTGTGTCTGAAGGGCTATTATGGCTGGGATTTTATCAACGATACCCAGATCCTAACCCCTCGCCTGAAAACCCCAATGATCCGTCGCCAACGTGGCGGCAAACTGGAATCTGTTTCCTGGGATGAAGCGCTGGATTACGTGGCAACTCGCCTGAGCGCCATCAAAGCGAAGTATGGCCCGGATGCTATTCAGACGACCGGTTCATCTCGCGGAACGGGTAATGAAACCAACTATGTAATGCAAAAATTCGCACGCGCCGTTATTGGTACCAATAACGTTGACTGCTGCGCTCGCGTCTGACACGGCCCTTCGGTTGCAGGTCTGCACCAATCGGTCGGTAACGGCGCAATGAGTAATGCGATTAACGAAATTGATAACACCGATTTAGTGTTTATTTTCGGGTACAACCCGGCGGATTCCCACCCTATCGTGGCGAATCACGTGATTAACGCTAAACGTAACGGGGCGAAAATTATCGTCTGCGATCCGCGCAAAATTGAAACCGCGCGCATTGCCGACATGCACATCGCGTTAAGAAACGGCTCGAATATCGCGCTGCTCAACGCTATGGGTCATGTCATCATCGAAGAAAAACTGTACGACCAGGCGTTCGTGGCCTCACGTACGGAAGGCTTCGAAGAGTACAGCAAGATCGTCGAAGGCTATACGCCGGAGTCCGTCGAAGACATTACTGGCGTGAGCGCACAGGAAATTCGTCAGGCTGCACGTATGTATGCATCGGCAAAAAGCGCGGCTATCCTGTGGGGCATGGGCGTGACCCAGTTCTATCAGGGCGTGGAAACCGTGCGTTCACTGACCAGCCTCGCCATGCTGACCGGCAACCTCGGTAAGCCAAGCGTGGGCGTTAACCCGGTTCGTGGCCAGAACAACGTTCAGGGCGCGTGCGACATGGGTGCGCTGCCGGATACCTATCCGGGCTATCAGTACGTTAAGTTCCCGGAAAACCGCGAGAAGTTTGCTAAAGCCTGGGGCGTAGAAAGCCTGCCTGCCCATACCGGCTATCGCATCAGCGAGCTGCCGCACCGTGCGGCGCATGGCGAAGTGCGCGCGGCGTACATTATGGGTGAAGATCCATTACAGACCGATGCTGAACTGTCCGCAGTGCGCAAAGGTTTTGCGGATCTGGAACTGGTCATCGTGCAGGATATCTTCATGACCAAAACCGCCGCTGCCGCAGACGTTATTTTACCGTCTACGTCATGGGGTGAGCATGAAGGCGTCTACTCTGCGGCTGACCGTGGCTTCCAGCGCTTCTTTAAAGCAGTTGAGCCGAAGTGGGATCTGAAAACGGACTGGCAGATTATCAGTGAAATTGCTACCCGTATGGGCTACCCGATGCACTACAACAACACCCAGGAAATCTGGGATGAGTTGCGCGGCCTGTGCCCGGATTTCTACGGCGCCACCTACGAGAAGATGGGCGAACTGGGCTATATCCAGTGGCCTTGCCGCGACACCTCGGATGCCGATCAGGGCACGTCTTACCTCTTCAAAGAGAAGTTTGACACCCCGAACGGTCTGGCACAGTTCTTTACCTGCGACTGGGTTGCGCCAATCGACAAGCTGACCGACGAGTACCCGATGGTCCTGTCGACGGTGCGCGAAGTCGGCCACTACTCTTGCCGTTCAATGACCGGCAACTGTGCGGCGCTGGCGGCATTAGCGGATGAACCGGGGTACGCCCAGATCAACACCGCCGATGCTGAACGTCTGGGCATTCAGGATGAAGAGCTGGTGTGGGTTAACTCGCGTAAAGGTCGTGTCATCACGCGTGCAGCAGTCAGCGATCGCCCGAACAAAGGCGCGATTTACATGACCTACCAGTGGTGGATTGGGGCCTGTAATGAACTGGTCACCGAGAACCTGAGTCCGATTACCAAAACGCCAGAGTACAAGTACTGTGCCGTCAACGTTGAGCGCATTGCCGATCAGCGTGCTGCCGAGCAGTATGTGATTGATGAGTACACCAAGCTAAAAGCCAGTCTGCGCGAAAGCGCGATGGGCTGATCTGCCGGATGGCGGCATGAATGCCTTATCCGGCCTACGACCTGTTTCCACTGTAGGCCTGATAAGATGCGTTGGCATCGCCATCAGGCATTTTCCTTACAACGGTCTCCATTCGGAGGCCGTTTTTTTATGCAAATAATCTCTCTATACTGTTCGTTCCCTACTCTAAATCTAAAAATAAGATGAAACGACTTTTCGCCTTGATGGTGTTATTGACATGTTTTGCCCATGCCGAAGAACCAGGTAGCCAGTTCCTGAAGGCCGCCGAGGCTGGAGACAGACGCGCACAATACTTTCTCGCCGATACCTGGTTTAGTTCAGGCGATTTGAGTAAAGCCGAATACTGGGCGCAAAAGGCTGCCGACAATGGCGATTCGGACGCCTGGGCTCTGTTGGCACAAATTAAAATTACCAATCCAGTCAGTCTGGATTATCCGCAAGCCAAAACGCTGGCTGAAAAAGCGGCCCAGGCGGGCAGTAAGAGCGGCGAAATTACACTGGCACGTATCCTGGTCAATACCCAGGCGGGGCGTACCGATTACCCCAAAGCCATTACGCTGTTACAAAACGCCTCGGAGAATCTGGAGAGCGACTCAGCCGTTGATGCGCAGATGCTGCTCGGCCTGATTTACGCCAACGGCGTGGGCATTCCCGCAGACGATGACAAAGCCACCTGGTATTTCAAACGCAGCTCGGCCATTTCGCGTACCGGGTATTCCGAGTACTGGGCCGGGATGATGTTCTTAAACGGTGAGCAGGGTTTTATTGAGAAGAATAAACAGAAGGCGCTGCACTGGTTGAATCTGAGCTGTACGGAAGGGTTTGATACCGGCTGCGAAGAGTTTGATAAGCTGAGCGCGGGGTAACGCTCGCACCAGCCGTGTCTCCTCGCCCCTTTGGGGAGAGGAGACTCATCGTGTCCAACAGAATGTTCACCCCAAAAACGGAGAGCGTCCAATTCGGGCATATCCCTCCGGTTGAGGCAGAGCGAGAATATTATGCTTCACTTACAGGTCAAAAAAATAGCAGCCTGAGTCGGAAACAAAATCTCTCCAAGAAAACCGGGGCGGTTCTGATCCGAACTAATCTTCATGTTCAGTTCTTATAGTGAGGATTGTAGTGGTTTACTGAGTGTGTCCGGGATGAGGACAGAGCGCGGATTAGACGCCTCACTGATATGGACTGCGCCGTGCCGCTTCCGGTGATGTTAAACCACCACTGCTTCGACGCATCCGTGACCGGCGTTGTAGCTTCCCGCGAAAGCATGTACTGAGCATCCAGCGTCGCTGACATGGTGCTAAATGTCCCCGACTCTGCGGTCGCCGGGCGGGCGTATAATATTTTTCCTTTTGGCGCCAGAACCGTTCGTTTTTCCCCCTTTACGCCTTCCGGGTTGCCTAAAAACGCCGGCATCTTCGGGTCTGTACTCAGGACCTCAAGATGGACAAACCATTCACGTTCAGCCTGGCCACTCTCCCTGCCGGGATACTCCTCACATCCCATAAATCCGACCGGCGTTCCGGCGCTGACCTTCCATTCATCCGTTTCTTCCACCGTCTGTACCGCGTCAAAAACGCCTCTGTCCTTTGCCTTCTGCATCCATGCAGGCATCAGTGCCTGTATTTCACCGTCCGGCTCCATCAGTGCCGGGTCCAGCGTCACCCAGTACTGCTTCTCTTCCATTTTTCCGTCTTTCACCACATGAACCAGACCGAACGTAGTCAGGGTTACCTCACCACTTCTTTTTGTCACATAAAAACGTCCGGTACCCGATGACACAAAGCGGGCTTTCTCGTTGAGACTGCCCCCGGCACTCGCCGGAGCTTTGTACTGCTGAGTATCCCCTTCCTCCTGACCGTCCGGGAGACCATTTTCCCCTTCGGTGTATTTGCGCAGTAGTATCCCGTTGTGACCGTCCCTGACTTTATAGCAAGGGGAGGTTGGATAATCTTTAACCGGCGCCAGATGCATGTACAGACTGTAAAATTCCAGCCAGCTTTTTTCATTTTCAGGGTCAGGCTGACACTGCGATTTCACCAGAACGAAAGTGCTACTGTAGCGGAGTTCCTGCCCTTTATAGGGGCCTTTCAGATAGTCATTGTTTATCCGGTACGCCACAATGGTGCCATCGGCCATAAACTGGAGAGGAACCGGCTCTCCGGTACTGAGTGTATCCGGGGTGAGGGCAGAGCGCGGATTAGACACCTCACTGATATGTACTGCACCGTGCCACAGTCCGTTACCTCCCAGTAGCCAGGTTCCGTGTGCTTCTGCGTCAATAAGCAGCATTATCTCGTCCAGAGAACGAAACGCTTTTCCGTCTTTATCCCTGATGGGGTAACAGATATTCAGTTTGGTGCCTGTTGCATTATTACCCTGCTTTCCATTCTCCGAAACATCTTCATGTCGATAGAAAACACATGTAGGCTTCGCCTTTCGATAATCGCCACTAGGATAATAACCATTATTCTGTTTAAAATCTGACACCCATTGCTGTCCATTAAACATCGCCATATGGCCATATGTGTGGTCTCTTTTAATTTCTCCAGCAGGGAAGTCTGCTTTTCTTACCCCCTGAATAATAACCACATCACCAGAAATAAAATTACCGCCAGGTGATATAACTTTAAAACCTCTTTCCAGTAATGCATTACCGTAATCTTTTGCTCCTACTATAGGAGACCATGCTTCAATATTCCCGCCAGCACTGATTGCATTTTTAACATACCGTGCACAATATCCGACTGATCCCTGCTCAGCATTGCTATTTAAATGTTCAACAGCTTTACTCACGTCCCACATGGTATGTCCTTATATACAAAACTTGTTAACCGGCAGGTTGTACAGAATTAATTTTCCAACAAGATTCATGATTAAGTTCCACTTTGTAGTTATTCAATGAATCCTTTTCCCCCAAAGAAAGCTTTACCTCAGTTTTATTGTGGTTTTGCTTAACGACTCTGGCATTGATGTACATTAACCAGGATCCAAAAAAGTCCTGTGAATACGTAAAATAATCATAATCAGTCTCACCACGTAACTGCTGCTCCCGCAATTTACTAAGCAGCGATGAACTAACCCATTTATTTAATTCAGATGTATCACCATTATATTTCCGTGTTAGAGGATATCTTTTATCTTTAATTTCATTAAGGTACCAACTATAAAATCGAAAGACGGTTTCCTGCGGCAATAGACATTCAATATCTGCAGCTATCACTTTATTAAGAGGAAGAGTGATTAATAAAATCGTCAATAAAAAATTTTTCAAACTCATATTCCTCATAAATTATCCCTCATTGTGAAATCTTTCCCTGACGATGTAGCGGTACCGGTTCACTGATATAGCTCCCTCCATACGACAAGTCATTCTCACCCGGCAACTCGGTTCTGTGCGCTTCGACGTCAACAAGCCGCATTATCTCATTCAGGGAACGAAATTCTTTTCCGTTTGTATCCCTGATGAGGTAACTCATTTTAATGTGTTCAGTCCCTATCGTGAGAATCTTCCCTGCCGTTGTGGCGGTACCAGGTTCTGTGAGGGACTATTAAACGCGTCCTGGACGCTTTTTCGTGGCGACCCCGCATCCTCCGCACCAGAAACACCAGCACTTTCATCTGGTAGCGCCCTCAACACAGCTGGTTGCAGTGTCGATATCGGTGTACCCGGACTCCCCCCGCTGTTCAGGTTTATCTTCGGCCCCATAATGTCCACGCCACCGGGATGGATCACCACAAACGAACCGCCCACCTTCAGGGTGATGCTGCCGCTACTCTCCAGCACGACAGCTTCCCGGGCCTTTATCCCCAGTGCACCCGCCACCTTCCGCGCCAGGTCGCCCTTCACCTCCAGACTGTGACTGCCTTCCACCAGGCTGATATGGTCCCCGCTGGTTTTATGCTCCTGCTTCCCTTCCACCGTTACTTTCCGGTCATTCGCCACATACAACCCGTCGTCATGGCTGATGCTCACCATCCGGTCATTCTTCACTTTCAGCGTCTGGTCGTTGCGCACCGTGATGCTGCGGTCATGCGCCACGGTGATGGTCTGGTCATGCCCTGCGGCATTCTCCTTACCCACCTTCACCGTCTGCCCGAGTCCGATGGTAATACTCTGGTTATTGCCGGTGGTTTCTGTGTGGTCCACTTTCACGTCGGTGGTGCGGTTATTCAGCACTTCGGTATCCATGTTCTTCTGCGCATGGATATACACCTGCTCGTTACCCGTCGCATCCTCAAAGCGCAGTTCATTAAATCCCCCGCCTTTACAGGTTTTCGAGCGGATAGTCATCTGTGTTTTTGTGCCGGGCAGGTCTCCGGGGGTACGGTTATCTTCATGGTAGGTGCGACCCATCACGATGGGCTGGTCCGGGTCGCCGTTGAGAAAGTCGACAATCACTTCCTGGCCCACGCGGGGAACAGCGAGGTTGCCGAACCCGGCTCCGGCCCATGCCTGTGATACCCGTATCCAGCAGGAGCTGTTTTCCGTTCCGTCCTGATAGCGGTCCCAGAGAAACTTCAGACGTACCCGGCCATATTCGTCGCAGAAGATTTCTTCGCCCGCCGGACCGGTGACCACAGCACTCTGCGGGCCGTCAACGGAAGGTTTTGACAGGGGGGAGGTCCGCCATGTCCGGTCTGCCGGAATCACGTCGAATGCATTGCTGAGCGTGGTGCCTTCCCCCTGGCTGCCATGCTGTGCCTGCGGCTGCTCACCTTTCAGAACGCAGCCTGTCACCTGCCATTCCCGGTTCAGCGTGGGCGAAGGGTGGCCGGTCAGGGTGAAGCGCTTTCCGGGCCACAGTTTCGGGGAATTGCTCACACAGGCTGCCGTTTCGGCACCGTTGCGCCAGCCTTCTGTTTTATAGCGGGTGAAATTTTGTCCGTGCGATTCATCCTTGAATCGACCGGGATAATCAAAAATCTCGTACTGTGACAACTGTCCGTTCAGGTTGTCGGCTTTATGGCCGTAATATCCGGGCCAGTCGGGGACCTTAAAGGTGTAGTCCTGACTCTGCACGGAAGAGGGGCTGACGGTGGCTTCATAGCGGAACGTGCTGATGTATTCCCTGGGGACTTCGCGGGTACCGGGGTTAAAGGGCATTTCCCCCAGAGTGGAAACCCCGGCCACATCATCACAGAGCACCAGTTTTTGTTCAGGACCGGTCGGGTGTAACCAGTCAAAATAGAAAATACCTTCTTCGGCCCACAGGCGGGTGAGAAAAGCGAGGTCGGTCTCGCCGTACTGGACGCAGAATTCCCGTGCCGGATGGGATTCATAGAAGGAAGGCACCCAGTCAGTGACGCCATTTTCAGTGAGCAGGGTGGAGGAAATGGCCTGGATATCCTGCTGCTGAAAGATACGGAAGTTCTGGCGCAACCCTGCCCGCCAGAGCGGGGGAGAGAGGGTCAGGGTGTAATTCATCTGCCAGTCGTTGTTTTCCCCGCTTTCCATCCCGGTAATGATGCCGTGGAGGTAGCGCAGTGGGGTGTTACCCTGCCAGACGGTGAGGGTGGCGCTCTTTTCAAGAAAATAAGGTGCGGTGAGGCCAGACCGGTCGCTGGCAATATCGACACGGAGTAAAAAAGGGGTGGAGAGACTCTGGTAGAGGGTGAAGCTGACGACGGCGGTTGCCGTCTCCGCTAATCCATCCACATCCAGCGTAAAGCGCAGTCCCTGCTGTGGCATAAGTATCTCTCCGCGAAATATCATCCGGGAGGCACCATACGCCAGTAAAGTCAGTACAGGTAGAACAGAAAGGGTCGTCTGGCTGAGTTTCGGAAAACGTTTAGTTTCCTTTTTATTGCAGGGTATAAGTCATAAAAAATACATACGCAAACTTAATTGTTAAAACCAAATGTGGTGTCAGGATCTCCCAAAAAACAACGCCGGGCATGTCCGGCGTTGTTGTTTCTATTTACTGGTCAGCGGTCTTATCAAAACGCCCCAATACTTCGCGCTCATAGGCCAGCGCTTTTTTACGGTCAAATTTGTGTTCCCACTTGGCGATAACCAGTACCGCCAACGCGTTACCCACCACGTTCAGCGCAGTACGCGCCATGTCGAGGATACGGTCAACACCGGCGATAAATGCCAGACCTTCCAGCGGAATACCCACGCTACCCAGCGTAGCCAACAGCACCACAAACGACACGCCCGGCACACCCGCGATCCCTTTCGAGGTCACCATCAGCGTCAGCACCAGTACGATTTCCTGCCACAACGACAGGTCAATGCCGTACAGCTGGGCGATAAAAATCGCGGCGATACTCTGGTACAGCGTCGAACCGTCAAGGTTGAACGAATACCCGGTCGGCACCACAAAACTGGTGATGGAGGCCGGTGCGCCATAGGCTTCCATCTTCTCAATAATACGCGGCAGCACGCTCTCAGAGCTGGCGGTAGAGTAGGCCAGAATCAGTTCGTCTTTCAGGATACGAATCAGGATCCAGATGCTCAAACCGCACACGCGCGCCACGATACCGAGCACCACCAGCGCGAAAAACAGGATGGCGAAATGCACCAGCAGCACCAGCTTCGCCAGCGGCCACAGGGAGGCAAAACCGAAGTTCGCCACGGTGACGGCGATCAGCGCAAAGACACCGACCGGCGCATAACGCATCACCATGTGCGTCACTTTAAACATCGTTTCAGAGATGGAACGGAACACGGTCACCAGCGGTTCGCGGTGAGTGGCCGGCAGTGAAGACAGGCCCAGACCAAACAGCACCGAGAAGAAGATAATCGGCAGCATGTCGCCTTTCGCCATCGACGCAACGATGTTGGTCGGCACCAGTGACAAAATCGTACCCATCAGGCCATGCGCGTGGCTCTGCACTTCTGCGGTTGTACTTTGATATTTCGAAATATCCACGGTCGCCAGCTGCGACATATCGACACCGGTACCAGGCTGGAACACATTCGCCAGCGTGATGCCGAGGATAATTGCCACGGTGGTGATCACTTCGAAATAGATAATGGTTTTGGCGCCAATACGACCCAGCTGTTTGGCATCACCGACCCCGGCAATACCGACGATCAACGTGGAGATAACTATCGGCACAACAATCATTTTGATCAGGTGGATAAAGATATCCCCTGCCGGAGACAGCAGGTTAACTACCAGCCATTCGCGGCTGTCACTGTGATAATGCAGGTAACTCCCCAGCAAAATGCCCAGCACCATGGCGATCAAAATCTGCCAGGCCAGGCTGACTTTCAAATTTTTCATAACAACGGACTTCCTCGATGGAGCGCTATTTCACATATAACCTATGGGAATAGTACATACTGAAAGGGTATGAATTGTGTTGCGTTCGTTTATGGAATTTTTTAACGCTTATTATCATTATCATTTGCATGGCATTCAGCGCAACCCTTTAAGAACAGGGCCTTTAGCTGATTTTATGCATAAAAACGCGAGTTTATGCGGGTCATCATGAATAACTTTTTGTTATAAAAGAATATTCATTTGATAAAAAATGAAGAATTATGACTGTGCGTTTTTTTCGCTAATTTGTTCAACTGCTGTTTTTTTGCACAGCAAAAACGACGCAAATCACAAAAAAACAAAAATTATTTTTGTCGATTCTGCAGCAATTTCGCCATATTGATTGAGTCAATCAACTGAGCACGATCCACCCTCGGCGAGTTTAAATCGAGAACTTTTTGCCACTGCAAAATAGCCTGTGCATAGTCGGCCTGCATAAACGCATCAGCAGCCAGCAGCATCAGCGCGGTAACTTCTGTCGGGTCCAGCGCCAGCGATTTCTCAATCATCTCACGGGTTTGCGGCGTCATATGCTGCCCGGACTGATAGTACAGCACCGTCGCCAGTGCCGAATAGATCTCGGCGTTTTCACCGCGCAAACGCAGCGCCTGCTCATAGGCCAGTAGCGCATTATGATACGCGTTTTGCCAAAGATAATACTCACCCAGTTGCGCCCATTGCGTGCTGTCTTGCGGGTTGGCACGTATTTTTGACTGCAGCGAAAGCAGCTGTTTTTCCTGCATATTTTCATCAGAAAACGCATGTAACGGGTCAGCCAGCCGCGCCTGCTCCTGCTGGACCGCCTGCCATTTAGGCGACAACAAATACCCTCCCGTGCAGGCAATCACCATCAGCACAGCTATAGCGGCCAGGCGTTTTACCGGCATCGGACGCAACGGTGCACAACATTCAGGCTGACTCATCGTTCATCCTCTTCTACGCGCTGATGCGTTCTCACCCGCCAGATAATCACGCCCACCAGCAGCAATAACAGGCACGGCAGTGCCCACAACAACAGCGTCTGCTCATTGAGCGGCGGGTTATAGCGGACGAAATCACCGTAACGATCGGTCATCCACGTGGTGATCTCATGTTCACTTTTGCCCTCTGCCACCATGCTATACACCTGATGACGCATACTGACCGCCACCGGCGCATTGGATTCCAGTAAGTTTTGATTCTGGCACTGTGGGCAGCGCAACTGGCTGGCAATAGACAGCGCTTTTTCCTGCTGTTGCGGGTTGTCAAAACGCCAGGTGTCGACAACCTGGGCATGCGTAGCGAAAGTGATGAAAAACAAGACGATCGTTAAGAGTAAAAACTTTCTGCCGGATGGCGCTGCGCTTATCCGGCCAACGGTTTGCGTACCCTGTAGGCCGGATAAGGCGTTTACGCCGCCATCCGGCAACGCTGTGATTAATTTACGCATCGCGCTTTCTCCCCCGCCAGCCGCTGAGCAGCGCGCCGAATACCATCAGCAGCCCTCCGCCCCAAATCCAACGCACACCACTTTGCACGTACAAGCGCATGGCATAGCGCTCCGGTCCGGTTTTTTCGCCGATCACCGCGTACCAGTCGTGCAGCAGGTTCCAACGGATACCCGGCTCCATCATTTGCTGGCGACGCGCGGAATAGAAGCGTCTTTCGGGCTGCAGGCTGCCGATGCGTTTCTCATCCTGCCAGAGCGTAATCAGCGCCTTTTCACTGGTGTAGTTTCCTTTTGCTTCCAGAGAGAGGTGCTCAAAGCGGAAAACATAGCCTGCCAGTTCAACCTGCTGCCCAGGACTCAGATTCAGGCTCACTTCCTGGCGGCTCCCGCTGGAGAACACGATCCCTGCAGCAAAAACCAGCACGCCAGCATGCGCCAGCAGCGCCGGAAGCTGGCTTCGCAGCGGCACCTTCCGGCTTCTGATCGTCGCTATCACGATGACCACCAGCATCAGCAGGCCAAACGGCAGCGTTGCACGGTTGAAGTAAGGCGCGCCAACGGAGAGTCGTCCCCAACCAAACAGGCCGTAAATCATCGGATACAGCGTGCCAATCAACACGATAAGCAGCACCGCGCAAAACAGCAGCAGCGCGACCAGAATCATCATCTCACGCGACCAGCCGCCAAAACGTACCGTGTGACCGACGTCCCGCGCCCGCCAGGCATACAGACCGAGCGATGCCAGGCTTAACACGGTAAACAGCGCAAACAGCGGCGCAGCGCGGACGTTGTCCAGCGCAAAGGCATGAACAGAAACCAGTATGCCGGAACGCACAATCAGCGTGCCCAACAGCGATAAAATCAGCGTGACAATCGCCAGCAGCAGCGACCAGTGCGGGAAGCCTCCACGCTGCCGTGAGACATACAGGCTATGCAGTAACGCACTGGCGGAAAGCCAGGGTAATAAGGAAGCGTTTTCTACCGGGTCCCAGAACCACCAGCCGCCCCAGCCCAGTTCACAATAAGCCCACCAGGAACCAAGGATGATCCCAAGCGTCAGGGCGCACCAGCCGGGCAGCGCCCAGCGCCAGCACACCCAGGCAGTCCGTGCGTTAAAGCCGCCGCGCAGCAGCGAAGCCAACGCCACGCCGGCCGCCACCATCAGCCCACCGTAGCCCAGATACAGCAGTGGTGGATGCAGAATCAGCCCCAGGTGTTGCAGCATCGGGTTCAGGTCGCGCCCTTCAATTGCCGGCGGGAAGATGCGTACGAACGGATCGGACCACACCACCACGAACAGCAGCAATGACGCGGTCATCATTGTCAGGACGCTGAGGGTTAACGGAAACAGCGCGTCCGGCTCACGCCTGGAGCACCAGGCGAACAGTGCGCTCCAGGCAGAAAGAAACAGCACCCACAGTAGCAGCGATCCTTCATGACCACCCCACACCGCCGCCAGCTTTAATCCCCACGGCAGCAGGCTATAGCTGTGCTGAGCTACGTAAACAACGGAGAAATCACTGGTCAGGAAACAGAACACCAGAATGGCAAAGGCCAGCAACAGCAGCGCAAACTGCGTCCACACGCCCACGCAGGCCAGACGCATAACGCCCTGCCAGCGCTGACGTACGCCCGTCAGCACGGCAAGCGGGGTCAACACGTTGACCCCGAGACTTAACAACAATGCCAGAAAACCGGCTTCAGGAAGGAGTACGTCCAGAAATCACCTTACCCTACGCAACCGTCAGTTGCCCTGCATACAGAATGAAAAAGCGCAGCAGCAGCACGCCGGTCAGGCTGGCACCACACACTGCCAGCACACCGTGAAACGTCGGGCTACGATTCGCCCACGGTTTCAGCAGCATCGGCAAGATCAGCCCCAACCCGGCCACGCCCAGCCAGAACCACCAGGTCCAGAAACCACCGCCCAACGCCGCAACCAGCGCGCGCATTTTGCCGTCATCACCCAGCGCCAGCCCGATAAAGAACGCCGCCAGCAGGAAGATTTCCAGCCACACTACCGGGGTTTCCATGCGGTGTACAAAATGCGCCTCGGTGGTATGCGGGTTACCGCGATGGCGTAATGCCATGGCGATCAGCGCCACCGCCGCACCGGACGAGATCCCGGAAAACAGGAACAGCACTGGCAAGATCGGGTTATTCAGGAACGGATAGGATTTCAGCGCCGACAGCAGGAACCCGGTGTAGGCCCCGAGCAGCACCGCCAGCACCAGCATCACTGTTTCCAGTAGACGATGGAACGGCGCGATCAGCGCCAGCAGTTTTGGCACGATCGTCAGACGAGGCACGAAGCGCTGTTGCAGGGCAATAACCTCTTTATCAAAGATTTTTGCCAGCCACAGCACCAGCACCACCATATACAACTGGAATAGCATGACCCCCATCGACATCACCGAGGTGAAGCTGTAGTGGAACATCAGTTTCCAGAAGGTCCATGGACGCGTCAGGTGCAAGACCAGGATCAGCAGGCCGAGAATAATCGCTCCCGGCCCGAGTACCAGCGTGGTACGCAGTAACGTACTGTCTGAACCGCCCGCTTCCGGATGCAGCCGTCGAAGCAATACCGACAGCGTCACCAGTCCGGCGGAAATACCGATCAGGAACAGATAGATGGCGATGGGCCAGTCCCACACCAGTGATTCAAAATGGAATGCAGAAGCGGGTGTCATTGGCTCACCTCCCCGTATTTAAAGGGAACGCGGTAGACCTTCGGTTTGGTGCCTAACGCCAGCTTGTAACGGTAGGTATTTTTCTGGTGTAACAGACGAGAGACCTCGCTGTTGGGATCGTCCAGATTACCAAACGTCAGCGCTTTCGTCGGACATGACTCAACGCAAGCAGGCTGCTTGCCCGCTTTCAGGTTGGTTTTACGGCAGAAGTCGCACTTATCTGCCGTCTTGTTGACCGGATGAATAAAGCGCACGCGATACGGGCAGGCGGCGATGCAATACTGGCAACCGACGCACAGATCCGGGTTCACATCCACAATGCCGGTGGCAGCATCGCGATACGATGCCCCCGTCGGGCAGACGTCAACACAGGGGGCGTGATCGCAGTGCTGGCACGAATGGCGGAAGAAGCGGTACTTCACATCAGGAAACGTCCCCAGCGGCTCGCTGCGAATAATCGTCAGACGCGATACGCCTTCCGGCACGCTGTTCACTTCCCGACAGGCATCCATGCAGGCGGTACAGCCGATGCATAATGACTCATCATGTATCATGCCGTAACGCACGCCGTTGATGTTTAACGTCTTCGCCACGACGCGTCCCGCCGTCCCGCTAACAGCCACCAGCGCGCCGACGCCGGTGATAAACTGGCGACGAGAGCAACTCATGGATGCTCCTTAAGCAAGGGAATCGACGCCGGATTAAAGTTTGGATTGTTACGCTGATCGCTGTGGCAATCGACGCAAATCTTGATCCGTCCTTTATCGCTTAGCGTCTGCATCGTGTCTTGCTTCGGATGCAGTGAGTGACAGCTGGCACACGCTACTTTCGTCACGTGGACATCGTGCGGCCAGAACGCTTTTTGCAACTGCTCAGGCAGGTGACAGGACATACAGACGCTGTTCTGCTGCTCCACGTTGTACATCGGCTCATTAAAGCGCATCACATCCTTCACCCCTTCGCGGTGATTAGGTGACGGCTGGCCGTGACAGTTGGTGCAGGTAACCGGCAGTTTATTATTTGGGTTGATGACTTCGGCATGTTTACCATGCATGCCTTCGGTGTCCGGCTTGTGACAATCCAGACAGGCGGCATCCGGATTACGCTGTTGGGTGACCGTAAAGCGTTGATCCGATTCCTGTGGCGTGGGGGTCGCGGCATTCCCGCACAGGCTCCAGAACAGGCCTGACGCCAGCACCCCAGCAGTTAATAACGAACGTAATACGCTCATATTCACTCCGTTGAGTTATCCGCCCCTTGCGAGGCGGAAAGGGGTTATTGGCTTAACAGACCGTTTTTACGCGCCTGGTCTTCCCACTGCGGAATCACCGTTTTGATGAAGTCCTGCTTCTCAGCATTGATTTGCTGCATGTTCAAACCGATCGCCTTCTGGGCTTTCTCTTTCGTCGAGATATCCGGCAGCGGAATTTCATGGGTGATGCCTTTGGTCGCCAGCAGACGGACCAGTTTGGTACGGGCATCGGCCGCTTTATCCATCGCGCTACCCAACATACGCAGACCTTCTTCCGGCGCGTGCATGTGAATCCCGTGCGAGGCGATAGACAGATCCCAGCGCCATTGCGCATGGCGAATATCTTCCAGAATCGGCTTCATTTCAGCTTCCGTTGCGCCCGCATCCCATGCAGCTTTCGCTTCGAAGTGGGCATGAACCAGCTGATCTTCAACCTTGATTTTCAGGTCATGAATCGCTTGTTTACGCTCGGCAACCACTTTTTGCAGGGACGCTTTGTCCTGGGTGTGGCAGTTGGCGCAGGTCTGAGGGAAGTTATCGAACGGGTTACCAATTTTATGGTCGGTGTAGATCTTGCCTTCAGCGTTTTGCACTTTGGGCATATGACAGTCGATGCAGGTCACATTGTTCTTGCCGTGAATGCCCGCAGTCCAGGTTTCATATTCCGGGTGCTGCGCTTTCAGCATCGGCGTTTTAGACAGGGAGTTGGTCCAGTCGGAGAACGCAATGGCGTCGTAGTATTTCTCCATGTTCTCAACTTTCATCCCCTCGTCCCACGGGAACTTAACGGCTTTGTTTTTACCGTCGAAGTAGTACTCCACGTGACACTGGCCGCAGACCATGGACTGCTGGTCAAAGCGACCGGCTTTATCAAACGGTTTACCGATGCTTTCCATCGCGCGTTCTGCATAAGGGCGGGACAACGTCAGCTCGGGCTTCCCTTTGGCGAAATCTGCCGAGGCGGTGTTATGGCAATCCGCACAGCCTAAATTGTTAACAATTTCCGGGCCGCCGCGCGCCCATTTGCCGTGGAAATAACCGTCTTCGCCGTCTTTCTGGATCAGGCGCGCCACGTCAGGGCTTTTACAGCTCCAGCAGGCCATCGGCAGCGGACCATCTTCTGCAGTTTTTGGCGCGCCGGTACGTAATGTTTCACGGACATCGGTCACGGCGTAAGCATGCCCACGCGGTTTGTTGTAATCACGCGAGAAAGGATATCCCGCCCACAGAATCACCAGTCGAGGATCCTCTGCCAGCGCATCTTCACGTGCGGACTGCTCCGACGTGGCTTTCCATGAGAGGTATTGATCGGGATGCTGAGGGGCGAAGGTTTCATTCTTCGCTTCAACGGTCACGGTTTTTGCGGGTACTGGGGTTTGTTCAGCGTGAACAGCAGAGATAAATAAAAACGGTAATATCAGGCTGAAGAAACGGAGTACGGGTGATTTTGTCCTTGCCATAGGGGGGTCTCATCCAGATGACGCCATTGTCTGCAATGGCGATTCTTTTATTGTTTTCCATAACAGCAACCACACGTATACTGTCATGACATTGCTCCACCCTCTTTTTAACAAAAAACCACACTTAGAATGTTGTTTTTAATCAATTGTAAGTGCATGTAAAATACCACTTTAGAGTTAGCAAACCCCTCCAACCTCTCACTCTTTGGTCTATTCCCGACGCCGATCACCTTTTTCAAACTTCTTCATATAACTGCATGTTATCGCGAGATTTAATCAATTTTTGCTAGTTCTCTTCAAAAATCAGTTTGCCGCTAATTTGCACAATTCGCTTATTGCGTGATCTGCCGCTCAAATCCCAAACAAAACTCCAAATGCCCCTACATTTAACGTTTATGAGACATATTATTAACATCCTACAAGGAGAACAAAAGCCATGAGCCAAATACATAAACACGCTATTCCCGCAAATATTGCGGATCGTTGCCTGATAAACCCGGAGCAGTACGACGCGAAATACCAACAATCTATTACCGACCCCGACACATTTTGGGGCGAGCAGGGAAAAATTCTCGATTGGATGCAACCTTATAGCCTGGTAAAGAACACCTCTTTTGCGCCCGGCAATGTGTCCATTAAATGGTACGAAGACGGCACGCTGAATCTGGCAGCGAACTGCCTTGACCGTCATCTACAGGAAAACGGCGATCGCACCGCCATTATCTGGGAAGGCGATGACGCAACCCAAAGTAAACATATTACCTATCGCGAACTGCATCGCGACGTTTGCCGTTTTGCCAATACATTGCTGGATTTAGGCATTAAAAAAGGCGATGTGGTGGCGATCTATATGCCAATGGTCCCGGAAGCTGCGGTGGCGATGCTGGCCTGCGCCCGTATTGGTGCGGTGCATTCGGTGATCTTTGGCGGGTTCTCGCCGGAAGCCGTTGCCGGACGTATCATCGACTCAAACTCGCGCCTGGTGATCACCGCCGATGAAGGTGTTCGTGCTGGACGCGGCATCCCGCTGAAAAAGAACGTGGATGATGCGCTGAAAAACCCGAACGTGAAGACCGTTGAGCACGTGGTGGTCCTCAAACGTACCGGCGGAAAAACAGACTGGCAGGAAGGCCGCGACCTGTGGTGGTCCGACCTTATTGAGAAAGCGAGCCCTGAGCATCAACCGGAAGAGATGAACGCGGAAGATCCGCTGTTTATTCTGTATACCTCCGGTTCAACCGGTAAGCCAAAAGGCGTGCTGCACACCACCGGCGGGTATCTGGTTTACGCGGCGACCACCTTCAAATACGTGTTTGATTATCATCAGGGCGATATCTACTGGTGTACCGCTGACGTCGGCTGGGTAACCGGGCACAGCTATTTGCTGTACGGCCCGCTGGCCTGCGGCGCTACCACGCTGATGTTCGAAGGCGTACCCAACTGGCCAACGCCTGCGCGTATGTCGCAGGTCGTGGATAAGCATCAGGTCAATATTCTCTATACCGCACCCACCGCGATCCGCGCCCTGATGGCAGAAGGCGATAAAGCGATTGAAGGCACCGACCGTTCGTCACTGCGTATTCTGGGCTCTGTCGGCGAGCCGATTAACCCGGAAGCCTGGGAATGGTACTGGAAGAAGATTGGCAACGAAAAATGCCCGGTCGTCGATACCTGGTGGCAGACCGAAACCGGCGGTTTCATGATCACCCCGCTGCCGGGCGCTACCGAACTGAAAGCCGGTTCGGCAACACGTCCGTTCTTCGGCGTGCAGCCGGCGATTGTCGATAACGAAGGCAACCCGCTGGAAGGCGCGACCGAAGGCAACCTGGTGATCACCGATTCCTGGCCGGGTCAGGCGAGAACCCTGTTTGGCGATCACGATCGTTTTGAGCAGACCTACTTCTCCACCTTCAAGAATATGTACTTCAGCGGCGACGGCGCGCGTCGTGACGAAGACGGCTACTACTGGATAACAGGACGCGTGGACGACGTGCTGAACGTTTCCGGCCACCGTCTGGGGACGGCAGAAATCGAGTCGGCGCTGGTGTCGCATCCGAAGATTGCCGAAGCCGCGGTAGTGGGTATTCCGCATAATATTAAAGGCCAGGCCATCTACGCCTACGTCACGCTGAACCACGGCGAAGAACCGACGCCTGAGCTGTACGCTGAAGTACGCAACTGGGTGCGTAAAGAAATTGGCCCGCTGGCAACGCCAGACGTGCTGCACTGGACCGACTCACTGCCAAAAACCCGCTCCGGCAAAATTATGCGCCGTATTCTGCGCAAAATTGCGGCGGGCGATACCAGCAATCTGGGCGATACCTCGACCCTCGCCGATCCTGGCGTGGTAGAGAAACTGCTCGAAGAGAAGCAGGCTATCGCGATGCCATCATAACCCTAACCGTGAAATGCCCGATGGCGCGCTGCTTATCGGGCCTACAGGTTCAGCATCCCTTGTAGGCCGGATAAGGCGTTAGCCGCCATCCGGCAAAATAAAAAATCCCCCTACCCTCTCTTCATCGGGAGGGAAATTATAAAACCTCCCCCAAAGGATTTCGTGTTGCCGGACTGCGACAGCTAACAGGTCATGCCTGCAGCGTGAAAGACAAAGGGGACCTCTGGAGAGCTCTGCGATGAATGACAATATTTATCAGCGGATAGAAGACAGTGCGCGTTTCAGGGAGTTAGTTGAAAAAAGGCAACGGTTTGCCGCTGTACTATCCATCATCATGCTGGTGGTTTATATCAGCTTTATTTTACTGATTGCCTTTGCGCCTGGCTGGCTGGGGACGCCGCTACATGCGGGAACCAGCGTCACCCGAGGTATTCCAATTGGGGTGGGCGTGATCCTCATCTCCTTCCTCCTGACCGGAATCTATATCTGGCGGGCCAACGGTGAATTCGATCGTCTTAACAATGCGGTTCTGCACGAGGTTAAAGCATCATGAAGAGAGTCCTGACGGCGCTAGCCGCCACGCTGCCCTTCGCCGCAAATGCGGCGGATGCTATTAGCGGTGCAGTCCAACGCCAGCCAACCAACTGGCAGGCGATTGTTATGTTCCTGATTTTCGTCATCTTTACGCTCGGCATTACCTACTGGGCGTCTAAGCGCGTGCGTTCGCGTAACGACTATTACACCGCGGGCGGTAACATCACCGGTTTCCAGAATGGGCTGGCGATTGCGGGCGACTATATGTCGGCGGCGTCGTTCCTCGGGATTTCCGCGCTGGTCTTTACCTCTGGCTATGACGGGCTGATTTACTCACTCGGCTTCCTGGTCGGCTGGCCAATCATTCTGTTCCTGATTGCCGAACGTCTGCGTAACCTCGGTCGCTACACCTTTGCGGACGTCGCCTCTTACCGTCTGAAGCAGGGGCCTATCCGTATTCTGTCGGCCTGTGGTTCACTGGTGGTGGTCGCGCTGTACCTGATCGCCCAGATGGTGGGTGCCGGGAAGCTTATCCAACTGCTGTTCGGTCTGAACTATCACATTGCTGTGGTGCTGGTTGGCGTACTGATGATGATGTACGTGCTGTTCGGCGGCATGCTGGCCACTACGTGGGTGCAAATCATCAAAGCCGTGCTGCTGCTGTTCGGCGCCAGCTTTATGGCCTTCATGGTCATGAAGCACGTCGGCTTCAGCTTCAACAACCTGTTCACCGAAGCGATGGCGGTACACCCGAAAGGCTCGGCGATTATGAGCCCGGGCGGATTGGTGAAAGACCCAATATCGGCGCTATCGTTAGGCCTCGGACTGATGTTCGGAACCGCGGGTCTGCCGCACATTCTGATGCGTTTCTTCACGGTCAGCGATGCCCGCGAAGCGCGTAAGAGTGTGTTCTACGCCACCGGCTTTATGGGTTATTTCTACATCCTGACCTTTATCATCGGTTTTGGCGCAATCATGCTGGTCGGTGCAAACCCGGCATATAAAGACGCGGCTGGCGCGCTGATTGGCGGCAATAACATGGCGGCGGTGCATCTGGCCAACGCGGTGGGCGGTAACCTGTTCCTCGGCTTTATCTCCGCAGTGGCCTTTGCCACCATTCTGGCCGTGGTTGCTGGTCTGACGCTGGCAGGTGCCTCGGCGGTCTCTCACGATCTGTACGCTAACGTGTTCCGTAAAGGTGCTACCGAGCGTGAAGAACTGCGCGTGTCGAAAATCACCGTACTGGTACTGGGCGTGATTGCCATCCTGCTCGGCGTGCTGTTTGAAAACCAGAACATCGCCTTTATGGTCGGTCTGGCGTTCGCTATCGCGGCAAGCTGTAACTTCCCGATCATTCTGCTTTCCATGTACTGGTCACGACTGACCACGCGTGGTGCCATGCTGGGTGGCTGGTTAGGTCTGATAACGGCAGTGGTGCTGATGGTGCTTGGCCCAACGGTATGGGTGCAAATTCTCGGTCACGAAAAAGCCATTTTCCCGTATGAATACCCGGCGCTGTTCTCCATTAGCGTGGCATTCCTCGGTATTTGGTTCTTCTCTGCCACCGATAATTCCGCAGAAGGTAATCGCGAGCGTGAGCAGTTCCGTGCTCAGTTCATCCGTTCCCAGACCGGGTACGGCGTAGAGCAAGGTCGCGCGCACTAATAGATCTCCTCCCCGACTTCACCGGTCGGGGAGTGTTCGGCACAGATTCAACCTGCGGTAAAACTCGCCACCAGACGGAGTTTTCCATCAATTAGCTTAAACAAATATGACGATGCTCCGTCACAAGACTCTGAGAGGCCAGGCCGTTGTTTATTCACATCGGTACCCTGAGAAAGCCTTAAAACGCCCTCGTCAAATTCCCCCATAGCAACCGTGTCGCAGGTTCCGTCAACCACGTGACGCTGACCGTTTTCTTCATAATAAAACGTGCCGTCTTCATCACCCGGAAAGTATTTCCGTTTCTGTTCTTGTGCCGATAGCGCGTTTATCCGGTGCTCTTTGATTTCCAGAGTGTCAGGGTTAACATCAAGACTACTCAAGATGTGTAAACCCTTAATAATCTGCGACGCATTTTTATCAAACACCGCCTCGGTAAGCTGATCCGACTGAGATGATTGTGATTCATCGTAAGGAATAAAATCATCAAGGCTGCCCGGTAATGGGAATACAAAATAAGACTTTAATGCGGCAACGTTTTTCTCACTCAGCGCCTGCTGGAACTGTTGAAACTGAATCAGAGCGCTTTTCTTTTGTTCGGGCGCGTTGAGAGGGGTAACATCTTTCACGTCATCAAGGATGAGCAAGACAGAGGTAAAGTGGAGGCCAGTTTGGGCATACATCGTTTTCCCGGTCAGGATGACATCTTTTCCCAGAGAAGGAGCAAGATCGGCGTAACCAGGCTTACTTTTGCCCATCAAAATAAGCTGTACTAGCGGAACACTCTCACTCTCACTCTCACTCTCACCGGTAATATCACACTCAAAAGGTTGATCCAACTTTAGATAATCATAAGTTACCGCTTCATCGCCGTCCTTGATGCTTTCGTAATTTGGCGGGCCGGGTAGCGTCTGTTGTATCAATGTTCCCTGAAGTACCACCTTTTGGTCCTCATCAGGACACCAGGCCATAACGACCTGGCTGAACAGGAGAGCAGATAACCACAAATATTTCACACTGAATATCCTAACACTGGCCAACGGAATTAATCACGATTGTAAGATATGAGCGTAAGGCTAAAAAGCGTTCATGGGAAAATCAGAATATCGATATCTTCTCCGGTCTTTTTCGCTGGGGATCACAGTTTTCTCTCTCCAACGTATCCATCACTGTTGATAGCGCTACAGTACCAAAATGAAATTGAAACACTGTTTTTATTACATAAACACGTTAATTCATTTTGAGAAAAGAGGATGCGATGAAGAAATATGCCCTGGTAGGAACCGGCGGGCGAGCGGGCCTGTATATCTCAGCGATTGGTGGGCAATGGAAGGAAAACGCCCGGCTGGTCGCCTTTTGCGACACCAACCAAACCCGTATGAACTACGCGAATCAGCTATTAAAAAATGAGGGGGCCGCTCCGGTATCCACCTGGAAAGCCGCACAGTTTGAAGAGATGATCCGCGAAACCCGCCCCGATGTCATCATCGTGACCACTATGGACCGCACCCACGATGACTATATCGTGCGGGCGCTGCACGCGGGCTGTGATGTGATCACTGAAAAACCGATGACCATCGATGAGAAGCGCGCCCTGCGTATTCTCGACGCCATTGAAGAGACCGGACACGAGGTGCGCGTCGCCTTTAACTATCGCTATGCTCCGCATCACAGCAAGGTACGCGAGCTGCTGATGAACGGTGCCATTGGCGACGTCTTTTCGGTTCACTTTGAGTGGTTACTGAATACCGAACACGGCGCCGATTACTTCCGCCGCTGGCATCGGGAAAAGCGCAACAGCGGCGGCCTGCTGGTGCATAAATCAACCCATCATTTTGACCTGATGAACTTCTGGCTGGACAGCTATCCACAGCGTGTTTATGCCGAAGGCAGCCTGCGTTTCTACGGAAAAGAAAATGCCGAACGCCGCGGTGTGACGCAGTTTTATCCACGTGCTCATGGCTATGCGCAGGCCAAGGACGATCCGTTTGCACTGCAAATGGCGGAGAATCCGCAGCTTAAAGCGCTGTATCTGGATGCTGAACACGAAGACAACTATTTCCGAGATCAAAGCGTATTCAGCGATGGCATCACCATTGAAGACACGCTGTCGGTGCTGGTGAAATATCAAAACCAGGTACAGCTCACCTACTCGTTGAACACTTATCTGCCGTGGGAAGGACTGAACGTGGTGTTTAACGGTAGCGAAGGTCGCCTGGAGATGAAGATCGTGGAGAAATCATACGTCAATGCAGGCGGGGCGAGGGAGAACGAAGGCAGCCTGGAAAGCTGTGATATTACCGTTTTCCCGATGTTCGCTGCGCCCTGGCAGGCCGACTTCACGCTGGGCGAAGGTGGCCACGGCGGCGGTGATAACGCGATGCTGGCCGATCTGTTTGGCGAGCCGCGACACGATCCGCTGCAGCGAGCCGCCGACCATCGCGCGGGCGCCATGTCAATTCTGACCGGCATCGCCGGGAATCGCTCCATGCAGCAGCAGCGCCCGGTAAATTTTAAAGAGTTTGAACTGATTTCACGGCTGAAATAGCGTACGGGCCGCTGGTCAGAACATCAGCCTCGCGACCAGCGGTGCCACCAGCACCATCACCACGCCGGAAAGCATCATTACTAGGCTGGCAATCACCCCTTCCTGTTGGCCAAGCTCATAGGAGCGCGCGGTGCCTGCGCCGTGCGACGCCGCCCCAAATCCGGCCCCTTTCGCCATCCCTTCACGGATGGAAAGGCGCAAAAACAGCATGTCGCCCACCGCCATACCGAATACACCGGTGATCACCACAAACAGCGCCACCAGATCAGGTTGCCCGCCCAGCGGCTCGGCCGCAGCCAGCGCAAATGGCGTGGTTACCGAGCGCACCGCCAGGCTGCGCTGGATTTCATCGGGTAACATAAACAGACGCGCCAGCCATACCGAACTGGTGACGGCCACCAGCGTTGCCGTCACCACGCCTGCCGTCAGCGACATCCAGTGACGCTTAATGACCGCGAGGTTATCGTAAACCGGCACGGCAAATGCGATGGTCGCCGGGCCCAGAAGCCACATCAGCCAGTGCGATTCACCAATATAGTTTTGCCAGGAGATATGCCCGAACACCAGCATCAGCACCAGCAGCGCGGGCGTGAGGACCAGCGGCATCAGCGGCAATGTCCGAAAACGACGATACAGGCGCTTGTTGGCAAAATAGATACCCAGCGTAATCACCAGACACAGCACGCTTAACTGGAAATTACTCACGGTTTAACCTGCTCATTTCATAGCGATACACTTTATCAACCACCCACGCAGTGGCACCGAGCACCATCAGCGTGCTGATGGCAATAACGGCAAAAATGCGCCAGCCATCCACCAGCAACAGGTGCGTATAGTTCACCACGGCAACAACCGCCGGGACAAAAAACAGCAGCATTTCAGCCAGCAGCCAACGGGCGCCTGCGCGTATCCAGCTAAGCGGGATCACCCTGCACACAATCAGCGCCAGCATCAGTACCATCCCGACCAGGTTGGCGGGAAGCGGCAGATGTAGCCAGGAGACAAGATATTGAGCAAAAACAAATAAACCTGCGTACAACAGAACCTGAACGGGGACCTGGAGTCGATGAATAACCGCAGGCGTCACGCGGCTAATCGCCACAGCCATGAGGGAATGTCCGTAAAAAAGAGAGAGCGCCAGTATAGAGACCCTCCCCCAAGGACTGAAATGAATTAAACTCATTGCAGGCATAGTCTTAAGGAATAATCATGGATATCAGAACGCTGCGATATTTTGTTGAGGTGGTTCGCCAGCAGAGCTTTACCCGCGCGGCAGAGAAGCTGTTTGTCACCCAGCCGACCATCAGCAAAATGTTGAAGAACCTTGAAGACGAGCTTAACTGCACGCTGCTAATCCGCGACGGGCGGCGATTGTTGTTGACCGATACCGGACGTATCGTCTTTGAACGCGGCCTGGCAATCCTCGCCGAATTCCGCCAGCTTGAGGCAGAACTGAGCGATATTAACCATCTGAATAAGGGGATCCTGCGACTCGGTATCCCCCCGATGGTCGGCATGTTAATGGCCGGCCCCATCAGCTTGTTTCGCCAGCGTTATCCCGGCGTTGAGCTGAAAATATCAGAATTTGGTGGCTTAACCGTCCAGCAGGCAGTGATGAACGGCGATCTGGATGTGGCGATGACGGCGCTACCGGTCGAAGAAGAGAGCGGTCTGGCGACCTTGCCGCTTTTCAGCCATCCGCTTTGCGTGCTGGTGCCGCGCTCCGGCCAGTGGACAACCTGCGATTCTATTTCCCCCGAGGCGCTGGCCGAGCACCCGCTGCTAATCTACAACGAAGATTTCGCCCTAAGCCGTCAGTTGCTGGAGTTGTTTAGCCAGCACCACGTCAAGCCACGCATTGCGGTACGCAGCGGACAGTGGGATTTCCTCGCTGCGATGGTACAAGCCGGAGTTGGGATCGCCATTTTACCAGAACCGATTTGCCAACGGCTGGATAAGCAAACGCTGCGCTGGATCCCGCTGGAGAGTCACTTACGCTGGCAGTTGGGCATGATCTGGCGCGAAGGCGTGTATCTGTCGCACAGCGCACAGGCGTGGCTAAAATGCTGCGAAGGGTTTTGGTTAACGCAGGAGACGTAAGTTGCCGGATGGCGGCGTGACCGCCTTATCCGGCCTACAATTGCGTTCCGTAGGCCTGATAAGCGTAGCGCCATCAGGCGCTACCGTTTATTGATTCTCTATCAGCAGTGCTTCCAGCAAATCCAGATCGTGCAGCAGTTTCTGCAGCGTTTCATTGCTGATTTCACGGGTGGCGCGCAGATGATACAGCTCTGCACGCTCCGAGCGCAGCGCCGCCAGACGGAAACGCCGTTCGAGGTTTTCTTCCTGCATCGAGCTTTCCACGTCGTTTCGCCCATCGGCACGACGGCGCAGGTTACCAATCACCCGCGAGCTCACCTCGGTCAGCAGCTGATTATCAATATTCTCTTCGCTATCCGCAGCCAGACGCTCTTCCATTTTCTGGATGGCCACAATCGCCACTTCCGCCGTCGCGGCGCGGGCAATGCGGATCTCTTTTTGCTGCTGCGAGTGATCCGCCACTTCAAGATGCTGCAGCAGGATCGGCAGCATCACCACGCCAACAAACAGTGAAAACAGAATCACACCGGCAGCAAGGAAGATCAGCTCATAACGTGCAGGGAAGCCGCTGCCGTCAGGCAATAATAGCGGAATAGAAAGGACACCGGCCAGCGTGATAGCCCCACGCACACCCGCAAAGGATGCGATCAGGATTTCGCGCGTGGTCCACGAGCCAAACTCCATCGGCTTCTTCTTCAGAAAGCGCATGCTGAAGTTTTTCATGGTCCACAGCCAGCCAAAACGCACCAGCATCAGTGCCGCATAGATCAGCACGATATCGGTAAACAGCATCCACATTTCGACATTCGGATCGGCGTCTGCCGCCGCCAGCGAAGACTCCAGAATACCCGGTAACTGCAGCCCTAACAGCAGGAAGACCATGCCGTTAAACACGAACTCGAGCATGGCCCAGGTACTGTTTGCACGTAAGCGCATCGCCAGCGGAGCACGGCGCATGACACCTGAACGGGTAATCGTCATCCCGGCCGCCACCGCCGCAAGGATCCCGGAAACACCGATATGTTCCGCAATCAGATAAGAGGCAAACGGCAGCAGGAACAACAGGACGATTTGCGTGGCTGGCTCATCGCCACCCCAGCGGCTGAGAAAACGCAAGGAGCGACCGTACAGCCAGCTGACAACAAACCCAGCCAGGATACCGCCGATTGCCACCTTGAAGAATTCAACCGTCGCACCGCCGACGGTAAACACCATCGTGCCCATCGCCACCGCGACAGCAAACTTGAGTGAAACCAGACCGGAGGCGTCGTTCATTAACGCTTCGCCCTGCAGGATGCCCATGATTTTCTTCGGGATGCGGCCTTCACCGACAATGCCAGAAAGTGCCACGGCGTCAGTTGGCGACAGCACGGCGGCCAGCGCAAAAGCCGGGATCAGCGGAATGCCCGGCACCAGCCAGTAAATCATAAAGCCTATTCCGACCACCGTGACCAGCACGAGCGCCAGCGCAAGGCCAAAAATCTCTCGCCCATGCTCGAGAAACTCACGCGTTGGCGTCTTCCAGCCATCGGCAAACAGCAGCGGCGGGATAAACAGAACCAAAAACAGTTCAGGGTCGAACTCCACATGCAAACCAAACGTCGGCCACGCCAGCAAGGCGCCGATGGCGATCTGCATAAGGGGTAAAGGGAGTTGGAAGGGCAATACGCGAGTCACTACCCCCGACAGCGAGACCACAAGGGTCATGATGAGTATGGTAAAAAAGATTTCCATGCGTTCCCTGTTTGCGATGTTTCTTATGATATGCGACGAGAGGCGTCGTGCCTCAATTCTATCTTCCTCAGAGTAACGCAAAAGACAACGGGATGTGTTCCGAAAATAAAAACGGGCGGCAAAAGCCACCCGTTTTCAGGATCATCATGATGTGAGAATCAGATTGCCCAGCCGCCGGCATAGAAGGCCACCAGCGCGATAGAAATGACTACGGTACCGATGTTCAGTTTACGCCATTCACCGGAAACAATGCGTCCAATCACCAGCGTAGCAAAGCCGATCATAATGCCGGTAACGATGTTACAGGTCAGCACGATGAACACAGCAGTCACCAGACCCGCCATCGCATCCACAAAGTCTGCGAAGTCAATTTTCGCTACGTTGCTCAGCATCAGCAGGCCGACATACATCAGCGCCGGTGCGGTCGCGTAAGCAGGAACCAGATAAGAGAGCGGAGAGAGGAACAGGATCAACAGGAACAGCACGCCGACGGTGATCGCGGTCAGACCGGTTTTACCACCCGCCGCCGTACCCGCTGCGGACTCAATATACACTGCCGCAGGAGCCGCCCCTACCAGACCAGAGAACACGCTGCTCAGGGAGTCGGTGGTTAACGCTTTACCGCCATCAATAATCTGTCCGTCTTTATCCAGCAGATTCGCCTGCCCCGCCACGGCACGGATAGTCCCGGTCGCATCGAAGACGGCGGTCATCACCAGCGCCAATACGCTCGGCAGGACGATCGGGTTCAACGCCCCCATAATGTCCAGGCTGCCGATCAGGGAATTCCCTTCCGCATCGCTCAGAGAAGGCATGGCAAAAATACCGGAAAAATGCACGGTAGGGTCGAAAATCAGGCCAACAACAGAAATACCGATGATGGTCAGCAGGATGCCGCCCGGTACTTTCAGTTTTTCAAGGCCGATAATGACCGCCAGGCCAATCAGCGACATGATCACCGGGAAGGTATCGAAATCGCCCAGAGCAACCGGCAGGCCGTCCAGTGGGTTCTTAATCACCAGCCCAACGCCGTTTGCCGCAATCAGCAGCAGGAACAGGCCGATACCAATCCCCGTGCCGTGCGCAACGCCCTGCGGCAGGTTGCGCAGGATCCAGCTACGGATACCGGTCGCAGAAATAATGGTAAACAGGACGCCCATCAGGAACACCGCACCCAGCGCCACTGGCACGCTAATATGCTGCCCCAGCACCAGGCTAAATGCGGTAAACGCCGTCAGCGAGATAGCGCAACCAATCGCCAGCGGCAGGTTTGCCCACAGGCCCATTACAATAGAACCCACGCCTGCTACCAGGCAGGTCGCTACGAAAACTGCAGCCGGTGGGAACCCGGCTTTACCCAACATCCCCGGAACCACAATGACGGAGTAGACCATTGCCAGGAACGTCGTTAATCCGGCAACGACTTCCTGACGAACGGTACTGCCGCGGTGCGAAATTTTAAACCAGGCGTCGAGTGAGCCGCCGGTACGCGCTGAAGGCGTAGACATAGAAAACATCCCCTGAGAGTTTATTTTTCGTCAATATGCGTGATGGACAATCCACTGCCTGCTAAACGTTTTCTCCATGTGCCAGGTTTGCGCCAAAAGGGGTGTCGCAAAAAAGCAAACGTTTAGCTTCACGCATAAAAAACGGGTGGTAAAAAAAAGCAAACGATTATCCTGCGATCATACGGCGGTTTTCAACAGAACTTTGCCGCTTTTTATGCATTTCTTCTTATAGCGCACAAGAAATAGCCAACCGATGCGCAAACGTTATCGTTAATGCGCAATCTGGCAACAAATTTCGCTGGGTTATTGCAACATGCGCTACTATTTCAGGCGCAAAGTCGCACAGGAAAACAGGTGAAGATGCAGGAAAAATTTCGGCTAAAAAACCGCCAATTGACTGGCAATTGTCCTGGGGTGACTTACAATTACTTTATCAACACAGACCGGAACCTCCACTACGTGCTCGACTGAGGGGTGTTGATGTCGGGGGAAACCCTCCCGTGAACCAGCGGGATAGAGTGAAAGACAAAGACCGGAACCAAACTAAAGCGCCCAGTTGTGGCGCTTTAGTTTTATACCCATCACCGGTTTCAAACTCATCAATCATCTTCCAGCAATCGCGCCCCAGTCCCCTGCTCACCAAGCTGATCGCCTGGGTTACGCAACGGACAATCACTGCGTGACAAACAGCCGCAGCCAATACAGCCGTCCAGCTCATCGCGTAGTGCCACCAGAGTATGAATGCGTCGGTCAAGCTCTTCGCGCCATTGTGAAGAAAGCTGCCTCCACTCCTTCGCACTGAGCGAGTGGCCTTCGGGTAATACGCCCAACGCATCACCAATTGTTGCCAGCGGAATACCAATCCGTTGAGCAATCTTGATGATGGCCACATAACGCAGCACATCTCGTTTGTATCGACGCTGATTACCGCTATTGCGCATGCTGCTGATTAACCCTTTGCTTTCATAGAAATGCAGGGTCGACACTGCCACGCCGCTACGCTTTGCCACTTCACCAGGGGTGAGCAGCGCTTTAATCCGGGGTAATTTCTTTTCCATAAATCGCTTTACCTCAAGTTAACTTGAGGAATTATACTCGCCGACAGACAAAACGACGAATCGAATACTGAGAAAGAGGCTGCCATATGTCCCATCAGCAAATTATTCAGACACTTATTGAATGGATTGATGAACATATCGACCAACCGCTGAATATCGAAGCGGTCGCGAAAAAATCAGGTTATTCAAAGTGGTATTTACAGCGAATGTTCCGTACGGTGATGCGCCAGACGTTAGGCGACTATATTCGTCAGCGTCGACTGCTGCTGGCCGCCGTTGAGCTACGCAATACTGAGCGACCTATTTTTGATATTGCGATGGATCTCGGCTATGTATCGCAACAAACATTCTCACGTGTGTTCCGCCGCGAGTTTGATCGAACCCCCAGCGACTATCGCCATCGTTTGTAGAATTATTGCCCGCCCTGCGTCAGTATGGCGGGCGAGCGCTTAACCCAGTGCATGAACTCCTGCGGCGGCAATGCTTTCGCAAAGTACCATCCCTGACAAAACTGTACGCCGCGCTCCAGCAGCCAGCTGATTTGATCCGCTGTTTCGACCCCTTCTGCAATTGTCTTCAGGTGTAAACTTTGCGCCATTTCGATGATATGTTCGGCAATCATGTGGCTGGTACTGTTGGTGGTCAGCGTACTGATAAACGATTTATCGATCTTCAGAATATCCACATTCAACGAAGACAGATTGTGCAGATTGGAATACCCAGTCCCAAAATCATCAAACGCGACTTCATAACCCGCCTGACGAAATGCCTGAATAACCGGGGTCATCTTCTGCAAATCAATAAATCCGCGCTCGGTGACTTCAACCTTAATTTGCTGCGAACGTACAGAGTAGTCGCGTGATTTTTCAGCAATCAGCGCGATCAGCCGGGATGAATGAAAGTCGGAGGCAGAGAGATTTATTGAGATGTAAAGCTGAGGTTGTGCTGACAGAAAATAGCCCAAATCGTTGAACACTTCTTCGACCACATAATCCGTTATCTTCTCAATCATCCCTTCCTTTTCCGCCAGCGGAATGAATTCTGTCGGACTCATGACCTCACCTTTGCAACCGGGCCAGCGCAACAGCGCCTCGGCCCCAACGCATTGACCATTTTTGATATCAATGATCGGCTGGTAATGCAGGCAAAGCTGGCGTTTTTTGAGCGCGCGTTTTAACAGACGGCGAGGAGAATAGTATTGTTGGCGCGTACGCCACCACATCAGTAGGATCAGGATGCTACAGATCACGCCGAAAGGGAGCGTTAGTACAGCTTCATGATAGAAATTCTGATCAACGCGATCGTCCGTGGTCGACACAATAACCGCAATGGGCCGCTTTTCTGAATGCACGATGGTATAGAAACGATCGTCTTGCTGGAATGTCGGGGCATCGCCGCGTACCAGCGGCAGTAATTGCGCAACGTTTGACCCTTCACTGGCAGAGAAAAAGCTATCCGTTACCGTATCATAGACACCCCAGGCGAGGTCCGGATCATCAGACATGACCTCGCTGTAGGATAAAGGATTGATAACGACAACGTAGTTTCCTCTTTGCATATACGTCATTCTGTAGCCAGAAAAAAACGGCGTATCGCGATAGTAATAAATGGAGATGTCCGGCGTCCGCTTATAGTCAGCGGTGGGCATAATATATGAGGCTGGCGGCACCATCGACGTTGAGCACAAAAAATGATCGCCCTGCGCATAAATGAGATCGCTGATATATAAACGCCCACGAATAATATTCAGCATACTTTTTTGATGCGCCGGGGTACACATCTCCCCTTGATACAGTTGTGCCATATCACGCGCGAGATCGGCTTGCTGGATCACCAGCTCTGTTTTATTGAGGGCCAGCTGCGCAAAAGTGCGGAGTTGATTGCGGGTTTCGGACGTCGCCCTGACATGAGCAAACCATAACGCCAGTACCACGGGGAGCAATACCACCGTGAGTGTTCCAAGGAACCTCAGCGTCTTACGTCGCGCACTGTGAGTCATGTCAGCCCTATTTCCCTGTATCGTATATGCCAGTACCCATCAAGGCAGGATGCTATAAACGCCGGCTAGTTAAGTTGTATGAATCTATCAACATTCGCAACCGCCGTCTCTATGTAAAAGTCTGATAATAGCGGATGATGATATTCTTTTTCCGTAAGGCAAACTTAAAGTTAAGCTTATTTGAAAATAGCACACTGTAAAAGTCGTAATGTTTTATACGCGTTATACGGGCTTCGCATAAAAAATACATAAATTTTTTTAAAGATTAATTTAGGATAAAGATAACAAGCAGCGTAAATACACCTTCTATTACGAATGATGCATTCGCTCACCACATCCTATAACCACAATTCAATAAAGGTTATTAACCAATAAAAAGAGCGTCCCGCACTGGTGAACAAACGAACAGATGTGATATAGTTCACAAAAATCATGTAACAGAAACAGTGTTTCATTGATGTGCATGCCCGCCGATAGCCAGAGTGCCACACCTGTTGTGAACAACCCCGTGCTGTCCTGGGCATCAAGACTTTTTGAGGACGTTTTTCATGGCAACAATAACAACTGGCGTAGTTCTTCTGCGGTGGCAACTGCTGAGCGCAGTACTGATGTTTTTAGCCAGCACGCTCAATATCCGTTTTCGTAAATCAGATTATATTGGCCTGGCCGTTATCAGCAGCGGTTTAGGGCTGGTTTTCGCCTGCTGGTTTGCAACCGGATTGCTCGGCATCACCCTGATGGACGTGTCCGCTATCTGGAATAACATCCAGTCTGTGATGGTAGAAGTGATGAGCCATACGCCGCCAGAGTGGCCGATGGTATTAAACTGATCAAAAGAAAGCGTCCGACTGAACTAAAATTTCAATCGGACGCTTATTTTTAGGTTAAGTGAACCCATTCAAAGCTATGAACTACCACTCCATACGGAAACCCGCGTTAACCTGCCAGTTCATATCAATGTCACCTCCCGCCGATCTTTCCAGATCAACATACAACCGGGAGTTATTGTTCTGAGTGAGATGGATATTGGTACCTATACCATAGTTGATCCAGGAGTCACTTCCCCCTTCGCTCACTTTCAGTGCGGCATCTTTACCCCAAACGGTGACATCACGATCGCCAGCAAACTCATGCAGCAAATCCAGCTTCACGTAAATATCGCTATCCGGGCGCGATTCAAACCGATAACCTCCGCGCAATCCGACACGGCCAATAACGCTGTCTATATCGTTTTGACGGACTTTCAACCCACTACTGGTGGTGTAACTGGCCTCATCCAGATAGGTATACACGAGCTGACCTTGCGGTTCGATAAACGTAGAGTTTCCTAAGCTAAACTCGCGACCGTATTCTGCGCTGGCACTGATTGACCATGTGCTGCTATCTGCAAAGCCAGAGTTGCCGTATGTGTTCCTGTAATTGAAGTCACTTTCATGGCGGCTATATTTCAACACCAGATCCAGGTAATCTTGTTTCTCTGGGCGATTCCATGCAGCATAAAGTGAACCACCGTAGTTCTTGTTATCGCCAGTACCATAAGTGAAGTCGGCATTGCCTCTCATGTAATGCGCGGCAATCCCTCGCGTCCAGACAGACGATTCGCCTTCGTCTTTGTTGTCATAACCGAGTTGCCAGAAGCTATACAGGTTTTTGAAGTAGCTCCCAGTATCACTCTCTATTTCACCACCTTTATAGCGTATCCACAGACCATTTTGCTGCTGATCCTGGCGGAGTTCGCCTAAACGCTTATTCAGACTGTCGATTTCAAGACGAGCGGTCGCCATTGCGTAGTTCAGCCCAGCATTGGCGATCACGGTGTTACTACCTGCGCTGGCTTTCGTCGAAACACCCGTGATATACCAGTTGGTACCGTACTGGCTTTGCGGATCGCCTTCACGGATATCAGAACGCAGCAGTGGTTTATAGTCATACACATACTCGTTCGTAATATCGACTTTATCGTACGCTTCGAATGTCACATTACTTGCCGCATCGGCAACCCAGATATCTTCCTTCAAATCAGTGAGCTTGTTGATATTCAACGCTTCAATCGCATGTGTACCGCCGGTACTACTTTTGACAACTTCAATGAAGTCGCTGCCGTTACGTCGCTGCTCATCCGTTTTATTGGTATTGACATCAATCAGGAAAATACCGTTGTTCCCTTTCAAATCATGAATTTTAACGGTTTCGTTGATACTCTGATTGGTGTGCAGGTTAAAACCATGCAGGTTTACCGTACCGCCGTCTTTCAGGGTGATGGCACTGATTTCCGCATCTTTACCATCGGGGATCCAGTGGGCGTTATTCGCCAGCGTAAGGTTGAGATCGCCGCTCCATTTCCCGGTTGTTGCGTCAAAGAAGTTTGCTTCATGCCCATGCCAGTATGAATCTGCCCCATTAAGCGTAATATTCATCTGGCTTGTATTAGAATAAAGCTTATCACCGAAGTCGAGGTTACCTAATAGATTAACCTTGTTGCCTCCAGCCTGATTAATATTAACGACACCACCGTCTTTAGCACTGACCGCATCACTTTTTGATGAGCCTTCCGGGTAACCGCTATTGTTCTCCAGGAGTTCTTTAAAGTTACTAGCATAGGTATTAATGTAAACATCTCCACCGTTTGCCGTAATGGTTGAACCCGCACCCCGCGCATAAATTCCGTTATTGGCCAGAGTTGCATCTTCGCCCTGTTTGGTGTGCTCAACTTCAGAACGAATGTACACATTGCCGTTCACAGACACATCCGCGCCACCGCCTACATATAACGCAGTATTGTTGTGTGTGTACTTATTGCCAATTAGGAAATTATTTTTAAGACTAAAATTGTCGACAGTCACTTTGGTGTCACTGCCTTCTGCAGACAACCCAAAGAAGGCTAACCCGGCACGATGCTCCTGCTCCGTGGTCCCGCTAATATTGACGTTGTAATTACCAATATGATACTCACCGCCCTGATCACTCGTGATGTTGCCAATCTTGACCTCAAGACCGTTACCTTCGCCTCGCACAGGATTATCAATTTTAACCGTAAAATCGTAGTTGTTGTCGCCGGCAATCGTATCTTTGATGCTGATACCAGGGAGCTCGGGGTCCTTACCGATATAGTTCAGTGTATAATCTTTAGCGAATGCTGCCCCAGAATATAGCGCATTACTAATGCTCACCGACAAGGCTAAAGGCAATATTACCTTAGCGTTATTCTTCCATTGATACATATATAGACTCCGAAGTACAAAAGAATATAGAAATATCAAGACGACTATCAAATCCTCATTAATAAAAAGAGATCGGAGAGCAATACACTTGTATCAATGATGAATTGACAATCTCAGAGCATTATTTAATGCGGTACATCACGCTGTCAATATTTTTTGAATCATGAAACAAATAACTTCGCAATAGTTTATTTAAATTTGATTACTATCAATGTTATTAATTGCATATATTAAAATAGTAATTATAAACAATGATTATATTTCGTTTTTTCCTTGCAAAATATTCGAATATTATATGTGAGAAGATCGTCAAATACAAAAAAGCCCCATTTTAAATGGGGCTTTTCATTCATTACGGTAATAATCGTTAAATCACGATCAGAACGGAATGTCGTCGTCAAAGTCGATTGGCGGTTCGTTAGACGGCGCTGCCGGAGTGGACTGCTGCGGACGAGACTGTGCACCGCCGCTGAACTGGTTGCCACCCTGCGGCTGCTGAGGCTGACCCCAACCACCCTGTTGACCGCCACCTGCATTACCGCCCGCCGGTGCACCGCCGCCCTGACGACCACCCAGCATTTGCATGGTGCCGCCGACGTTCACAACAACTTCAGTCGTGTACTTCTCGACACCTGACTGATCGGTCCATTTGCGGGTACGCAGCTGACCTTCAATGTAGACCTGAGAACCTTTGCGCAGATATTCGCTGGCGACTTCCGCCAGTTTGCCAAACAGCACAACACGGTGCCATTCAGTCTGCTCTTTCATCTCGCCGGTCGCTTTATCACGCCAGGATTCGGAAGTAGCCAGCGTAATGTTGGCAACTGCACCACCATTCGGCATATAGCGTACTTCCGGGTCCTGGCCCAGATTACCGACGAGAATCACCTTGTTTACGCCTCTGCTGGCCATGATCGTGTCTCCTGAAAAACGTTTCTTAATAAGTGTAAGCGCGGGATTGTAGCATTTCCAATAGCGCTTTTACTACGTTGAGAGGTGGATTCCAGTAAACAACCTCAGCCAGACATTGTTACACAGACACCTGCGTTTTGCATTCCAATACTGTATATCCATTCAGGTCAGGTTGTGTCATAATTAACCGTTTGTGATCGCCGGTAGCACCATGCAGCCAGGCAAAAAAGCGTTTAATCCGGGAAAGATGAATGGATAAGATCGAAGTTCGGGGCGCCCGCACCCATAATCTCAAAAACATCAACCTCGTCATCCCGCGCGACAAGCTGATTGTCGTCACCGGGCTTTCGGGCTCAGGCAAATCCTCGCTGGCTTTCGACACATTGTATGCCGAAGGGCAGCGTCGTTACGTTGAATCGCTTTCCGCGTATGCGCGTCAGTTCCTGTCGCTGATGGAAAAACCGGATGTCGACCACATTGAGGGGCTGTCGCCAGCCATCTCAATTGAACAAAAATCGACATCCCATAACCCGCGATCCACGGTAGGTACCATTACCGAAATTCACGACTACCTGCGCCTGCTGTTTGCCCGCGTCGGTGAGCCGCGCTGTCCGGATCACGACGTACCGCTGGCAGCGCAGACCGTTAGCCAGATGGTGGACAACGTGCTGTCACAACCGGAAGGCAAGCGCCTGATGCTGCTGGCACCGATCATCAAAGAGCGCAAAGGCGAACACACGAAAACGCTGGAGAATCTGGCAAGCCAGGGTTATATCCGCGCCCGTATTGACGGTGAAGTGTGTGACCTGTCCGATCCACCAAAGCTGGAGCTGCAAAAGAAACATACCATTGAAGTGGTCATCGACCGCTTTAAAGTCCGTGACGACCTGTCACAGCGTCTGGCGGAGTCTTTTGAAACCGCGCTGGATCTCTCCGGTGGCACGGCGGTGGTTGCGGATATGGACAACCCGAAAGCGGAGGAGCTGCTCTTCTCCGCCAACTTTGCCTGCCCGATTTGCGGCTACAGCATGCGCGAGCTGGAACCTCGCTTGTTCTCGTTCAATAACCCGGCGGGCGCATGTCCTACCTGCGACGGTCTCGGCGTGCAGCAGTATTTCGACCCTGACCGCGTGATCCAAAACCCAGAGCTGTCGCTGGCTGGCGGCGCGATCCGTGGCTGGGATCGCCGTAACTTCTATTACTTCCAGATGCTTAAGTCACTGGCAGAGCATTATAAGTTCGACATAGAAGCCCCATGGGCCAGCCTGAACCCAACGGTTCACAAAGTGGTGCTGTACGGTTCCGGCAAAGAGAATATCGAATTCAAATATATGAACGACCGCGGTGATACTTCCGTACGTCGTCACCCGTTTGAAGGTGTGCTGCACAATATGGAGCGCCGTTATAAAGAGACGGAATCCAGCGCGGTACGCGAAGAATTATCTAAGTTCATCAGCAACCGACCGTGCGCCAGCTGTGAAGGCACGCGCCTGCGTCGTGAAGCGCGCCACGTGTTTGTTGAGAACACACCGCTGCCTACTATTTCTGACATGAGCATCGGTCATGCGATGGATTTCTTCAACAATCTCAAACTTGCCGGTCAACGGGCGAAGATTGCGGAGAAAATCCTTAAAGAGATTGGCGACCGCCTCAAGTTCCTGGTTAACGTCGGTCTGAACTACCTGACGCTGTCGCGTTCGGCCGAAACGCTCTCCGGCGGCGAAGCCCAGCGTATCCGTCTGGCAAGCCAGATCGGTGCGGGACTGGTCGGCGTAATGTACGTGCTGGATGAACCGTCCATCGGTCTGCACCAGCGCGATAACGAACGCCTGCTGGGTACGCTTATCCATCTGCGCAATCTGGGTAATACCGTGATTGTGGTTGAGCACGATGAAGATGCGATTCGCGCCGCTGACCATGTGATCGATATCGGTCCAGGCGCGGGCGTCCACGGTGGACAGGTGGTGGCGGAGGGTACGCTCAATGACATTATGGCAGTGCCTGAGTCACTGACCGGCCAGTATATGAGCGGCAAGCGCAAGATTGAAGTGCCGAAACAACGCGTGCCCGCTAACCCGGAAAAAGTGCTGAAGCTCACCGGTGCGCGCGGCAACAACCTGAAAGATGTCACCCTGACGCTGCCGGTTGGCCTGTTTACCTGTATTACCGGCGTATCCGGTTCCGGTAAATCAACGCTGATAAACGACACGCTGTTCCCGATTGCTCAGACCCAGCTCAACGGCGCCACGCTGGCTGAACCTGCACCTTATCGCGACATTCAGGGGCTGGAGCATTTCGATAAAGTTATCGACATCGACCAGAGCCCCATTGGTCGTACGCCACGTTCCAACCCGGCAACCTATACCGGCGTATTTACACCCGTCCGCGAACTGTTTGCTGGCGTGCCGGAATCACGCGCGCGCGGCTACACGCCGGGGCGCTTTAGCTTTAACGTGCGCGGTGGACGTTGTGAAGCCTGTCAGGGCGACGGCGTAATCAAAGTTGAGATGCACTTCCTGCCGGATATCTACGTGCCGTGTGACCAGTGCAAAGGCAAGCGCTATAACCGCGAAACGTTGGAGATCAAGTACAAGGGCAAGACTATCCACGAAGTGCTGGATATGACCATTGAAGAGGCGCGTGAGTTCTTTGATGCCGTCCCGGCGCTGGCGCGTAAACTGCAAACGCTGATGGACGTTGGCTTGACTTATATTCGCCTTGGGCAGTCCGCAACAACCCTTTCTGGCGGCGAGGCCCAGCGCGTGAAGCTGGCGCGTGAGTTATCAAAACGCGGTACAGGACAAACGCTGTACATCCTCGATGAGCCGACTACCGGTCTGCACTTTGCGGATATTCAGCAGTTGCTGGACGTGCTGCACCAGCTCAGGGATCAGGGCAACACCATCGTGGTCATTGAGCATAATCTGGACGTGATTAAAACGGCCGACTGGATTGTCGATCTCGGTCCGGAAGGGGGTAGCGGCGGCGGAGAAATCCTGGTTGCCGGTACGCCGGAAACGGTTGCAGAGTGTGAAGCCTCACACACCGCCCGCTTCCTCAAACCACTGCTGTAGTTACTCATGCCCGATGGCGCAAGCTATCGGGCCTACAGGATAGACGTATTGGGTTGTAGGCCAGATAAGGCGCTTACGCCGCATCCGGCAAAAAGGCTCAGAACTGCGCCAACATCCTGCGTTTATCTTCTGGCAGCGTCTTGATAGCCTGTTGATATGAGGCGTCCACCAAATAGTAAATTTGTGAATCTGGCAGCGAACCATCCAGGTACACCGTGCTCCAGTGCGCCTTATTAAGATGCCGGCTTGGCCGGACATCGCTATGCTGCTGGCGCAATAACTCGGCCAGTTCAGGGCTGGTTTTCAGCGACACAGCAGGGCGTTCTTCCACCTCTTTTACCATCGCAAAAAGCACATCTTCGACTTTAATTTGCGTGGCTTTCCAGTCGCTGTGCACGCTCTGTTCGGCACCTGTTTTCGCCATGCAGTATTGCAGCAACTCCGAGTTCGTCATCTTTATTCTCCTTACCAGCAGCTCGCCTAATGAGAACATCTTTTACTCAGTGTGCAGCAACTCTGCCAAAGGTAAAAGCCAGCAACGCAAATTTGTTTAAAAAATCACCAATAAAGAACCTATACCCTCAGTATTCTGAGTTTACAATCACCTCTTCGCCATATGCCCCAGCCTGCGGCAGTGGTTTATAGGTGGAGTTGGAGGCGCGCAAAATGCGAATACCGCGAATACCTACGTCGCGTGCGGCGGTGATGTCATTGTCGGAATCGCCGTAGAACATGCGGATGTTTTTATCCTGTAACCACTGCGTTTTGGTGTTCTGCCCGGCTTTATCACCGGCAAAGATAACCGGATTCATATTAGCGGATGGAATGTGGAAGTTATCGGACAGTGTTTTAGACACGGTTTCGGTTTTTGTCGGGCTACGTCCCGTGACAAAGAAGATGCTGTCACCGCGACGAACATGCATATCAATCAACTGACGCGCGACTTCTTTTGGAATACTAAATTCATCCCAGCCATTGTTCATTTTTTCCCAGAACGCCGGATTCTTCAGGTAATCCTCACTCTCCGGGGACCAGGTTTTTTTGCCACGCCAGAAACCCGGGCTGGAAAAAAGAACGGTGTCATCAATATCGAATCCGACGGCCATTGGCGGGCGTCCGGTCAGGCTGTTTTCAATCTGAGCAACAGAGACCCAGTGAACCGGAGACTGCTCAGCGAGTTTTGCAACGTTAGTGCCTGGATTAAGCTGCGAGGGGGAAGAAACTAAAGCTTGGGCGGAATGGTTTAACGTGAACAATAAGCAAACGGCACTAAGTGCCAACGTAATCTTGCGCATATTTTTCCCTAAGTAGTCAGCTAGTTATCATTTTTTTATTAACAACTGGTCAAAAAACTATCTGACCTTACCCCCTGGGGAAGGTGAAAGGAAGGGGTTTCTCTCGTTTTGTTACAGAAAAAGAGGATGATCACACAGAAAAAGCGTGCCTGATGGCGCGACGCTTATCAGGCCTACAAACGAAAAATCCAATGCTTTGTAGGCCGGATAAGGCGTTTACGCCGCCATCCGGCAACACTGTGCGAGAAATGACAAATCCGGTTACATGACAGCAGCAAACGCTTTTGCCACACGCTGGACGTTACCGTGATTCAACCCGGCGACGCACATGCGGCCGCTGGCGATCAGGTAAACCCCGAATTCATCACGCAGGCGATCGACCTGGGCGGCGCTCAACCCGGTATAGCTGAACATACCGCGCTGTTGCAGAAGGTAGTCAAAGTTACGGCCCGGTATCTCGGCATGGAGAACATTGACCAATTCCTGACGCATCGCCAGGATGCGGGTACGCATCGCTTCTACTTCCGCCAGCCAGTTGGCTTTAAGCGCGTCATCGCCCAGCACGGCGGCAACCACCTGCGCACCAAAGTTAGGTGGACTGGAGTAGTTACGACGCACCGTGGCTTTTAACTGCCCCAGCACGCGACCCGCAGTCTCGGCGTCTTCGCACACCACGGAAAGGCCGCCGACACGCTCACCGTATAAAGAGAAAATTTTAGAGAACGAGTTGCTGACCAGGGCAGGCAATCCAGCGCTGGCAATGGCGCGGATCGCATAGGCGTCGTCTTCCATTCCCGCGCCAAATCCCTGATAGGCAATATCAAGGAAAGGGATCAGATCGCGCGCTTGCAGAATCTCGATAACCGCATCCCACTGCGCGGCCGTCAAGTCCGCACCGGTCGGGTTATGGCAGCACGGATGCAACAGTACAATGCTGCGTGCCGGTAAAGTGCTCAAGGTTGCCAGCAGGTCGTTGACGCGCACGCCGTTAGTCGTGTTGTCATACCAGGGGTAAGTACTTACTTCGAATCCAGCCCCTTCAAAAATCGCGATGTGGTTTTCCCATGTCGGATCGCTGACCCAGACGCCAGAATCAGGGAAGTAACGCTTCAGAAAATCCGCACCTACTTTTAGCGCACCAGATCCTCCCAGCGTCTGAATCGTCGCCACGCGCTGCTGCTGAAGAACCGGGTGTTCTGCGCCAAACAGTAGTGGCGCAATGGTGTGGCGATAGCTGTTCAGTCCTTCCATCGGTAAATACAGCGACGCACCCTGCGGCTGAGCATTGAGCCGGGCTTCCGCTTCGCTTACGGCGTTAAGCTGAGGGATTATCCCGTCTTCGTTGTAATACAGACCGATGCTGAGATTCACTTTGTCACGACGTGAATCTTCCTTGAAGCGCTCCATGAGCGATAAAATCGGGTCGCCGGCGTAGGCGTCAACTTTTTGAAACACGTGGTGGTTCTCCAGGTTTACAGGCAGGGGATAAGAACACAATAAACCGGAAGCGGGAGAAGATCGAGAGGATGTTGAGAGGATTATTGCCGGATGGCGGCAGAACCGCTTTATCCGGCAGACAGCCAGATTCAGTCCACGTACTTCATCGCTACCCTTGATGTCAGGCGCGTGATAAGTTCGTAAGCACTTACTTTCGTTATTTCAGCAATGCGTTCAACGGGCAGACCATCGCCCCACAGAATCACCGGATCGCCGGCTTTTTCCTGCGCTTCTGGTCCCAAATCAACGCAGATCATGTCCATTGCCACACGACCAACAATCGGCACTTCCCGACCATTGACCAGTACCGGCGTGCCGGACGGCGCTGCACGCGGATACCCGTCGCCATAACCCATCGCCACCACGCCCAGGCGCGTGTCACGCGCGCTTTCCCACGTTCCACCATAGCCAACAGGTTCGCCCGCTTTGTGCTCGCGCACGGCGATCAGGCTGGAGGTAAGCGACATCACCGGCTGGCAGCCAAAATCAGTCCCGGCAGAATGATTCTCCAGCGGCGATACGCCATACAGAATTAGCCCCGGACGCGCCCAGTCGAAATGGGACTGCGGCCACAGCAGGATACCGCCAGATGCGGCAATAGAACGCTGTCCCGGCTTGCCTTCACAAAAACGATTGAAGATATCGAGCTGCTTTTCCGTCGCGCCACATTCGGGTTCGTCTGCACGGGCAAAGTGGCTGACGATGTTGACCGGCTGACGCACGTTTTTACAGTGGGTCAAGCGTTGATAAAACGCCTCAGCCTGCTCCGGACGTACGCCCAGACGGTGCATCCCGGTGTCGAGCTTCATCCAGACGGTGACGGGTTCCGCCAGTTCAGCCGCTTCCAGCGCCGCAAGCTGCTCCTCATTGTGCACGGCAGTATGCAGCCGCTGTGCGGAGATGGTCGGCAGATCGGAGGCATCGAAAAAACCCTCCAATAGCAGGATGGGTTGCGTGATCCCACCCGCGCGCAGTCGCAGAGCTTCTTCAAGACGAGCGACACCAAAAGCGTCCGCATCAGGGAGCGTTCGCGCGGTCTCTAACAGACCATGGCCGTAAGCGTTCGCTTTCACCACCGCAACCAGTTTACTGGCAGGTGCCAGTTCACGCAGACGTTGCAGGTTGTGTCGCAGAGCGCGGCGGTTAATGACAACAGTTGCCGCTTGCATTTGAATTCCTTAATAAATGGACGACGGGCGTTACTCATCGTCATACTGTGGTCCGGCATAATTATCGAAGCGTGACCACTGGCCGTTAAACGTCAGGCGCACCGTACCGATTGGGCCGTTACGTTGCTTACCAATAATAATTTCCGCGATGCCTTTTAAGTCGCTGTTTTCGTGATAAACCTCGTCACGATAAATAAACATGATTAAGTCGGCATCCTGCTCGATAGACCCCGATTCACGGAGATCCGAGTTGACCGGACGCTTGTCGGCGCGTTGTTCCAGAGAGCGGTTAAGCTGCGACAGCGCCACCACCGGCACATGCAGTTCTTTTGCTAATGATTTCAGCGAGCGCGAAATTTCAGCAATTTCCAGCGTACGGTTATCGGAGAGCGACGGCACCCGCATCAGCTGCAGGTAGTCGATCATAATCAGTCCGATACCGCCGTGTTCACGGGCGATACGGCGTGCGCGCGAACGCACTTCTGTGGGCGTCAGACCGGAGGAGTCATCAATGTAGATGTTTCGTTTCTCCAGTAAGATCCCCATGGTGCCGGAAATTCGCGCCCAGTCTTCGTCATCCAGCTGACCGGTACGGATTTTAGTCTGGTCTACGCGCGACAGCGATGCCAGACAACGCATCATGATCTGTTCGGAGGGCATTTCAAGACTAAAGATAAGTACCGGCTTATCCTGCAACATCGCCGCATTTTCGACGAGGTTCATTGCAAACGTCGTTTTACCCATCGACGGACGCGCGGCAACGATAATCAGGTCCGACGGCTGTAGACCGGCAGTCTTTTTGTTGAGGTCGTCGTAGCCGGTATTCACCCCGGTTACACCGTCATGCGGCTGCTGGAACAGCTGTTCGATGCGCGCGACGGTGGCGTCGAGCACCTCGGTAATATTTTTCGGGCCTTCGTCTTTATTGGCGCGGCTTTCGGCAATTTTAAAAACGCGGGATTCCGCGAGATCCAGCAAATCTTCACTGGAACGCCCTTGCGGATCAAATCCGGCCTCCGCGATTTCATGAGCTACCGAAATCATGTCGCGCACGACGGCGCGTTCGCGGACGATATCCGCATAGGCGCTTATGTTCGCCGCACTTGGCGTATTTTTAGATAACTCAGCCAGATAGGCGAAACCGCCGACGCTGTCGAGTTGCCCCTGCACTTCCAGCGACTCGGCCAGGGTTATCAGATCGATGGGTTTGCCCATCTCCTGCAAACGATGCATTTCGGTGAAGATATGCCGGTGCGGTCGGGTGTAAAAATCCTCCGCGACGACACGCTCGGCAACATCGTCCCAGCGTTCGTTATCCAGCATTAAACCGCCCAACACCGACTGTTCCGCTTCAATCGAGTGCGGCGGTACTTTCAGCCCGGCGACCTGCAGATCGCGGTCACGAGCATCAGTCTGTTGTTTGTTGAAGGGTTTATTTCCTGCCATAGTGAATGGAGTTACCGAGATAATGATTGGGTCGAAAGATTACCACATTTCTGGAGGAAGCATGGCAACACGTATTGAATTTCACAAGCACGGCGGCCCTGACGTACTGAAGGCTGTGGACTTTACGCCCGTTGATCCGGCCGAGCATGAAATCCAGGTCGAAAACAAAGCGATTGGCATCAATTATATCGATACCTACATCCGCAGCGGACTGTATCCGCCCCCTTCTCTGCCCAGCGGACTCGGCACCGAAGCGGCCGGCGTGGTCAGCAAAGTCGGTAGCAAAGTAACCCACATCAGCGTTGGCGATCGCGTGGTCTACGCCCAGTCAATGCTCGGCGCCTACAGTTCCGTACATAATGTCCCCGCCGATAAAGCCGCCATTTTACCGGATGCCATCTCGTTTGAGCAGGCTGCCGCGTCCTACCTGAAAGGGTTAACCGTTTTCTATCTGTTGCGTAAAACCTATGAAATCCAGCCTGACGAGCCGTTTCTGTTCCATGCCGCCGCAGGCGGCGTTGGTTTGATTGCCTGCCAGTGGGCAAAAGCATTGGGGGCAAAGCTAATTGGTACCGTCGGCACTGCGCAAAAGGCGCAAATTGCATTACAGGCCGGCGCGTGGCAGGTGATTAACTATCGCGAAGAGAGCATTGTCGAGCGGGTTAAAGAAATTACGGGCGGTAAAAAAGTCCGGGTAGTTTATGACTCGGTGGGTAAAGACACCTGGGAAGCCTCGCTGGACTGCCTGCAACGCCGGGGATTGATGGTGAGTTTTGGTAATTCTTCCGGGCCGGTGACCGGCGTTAACTTAGGCATTCTGAACCAGAAAGGCTCGCTGTACGCCACACGCCCTTCTCTGCAGGGTTACATCACCAACCGCCATGAATTGACCGAAGCCAGTAATGAACTATTTTCACTGATTGCCAGCGGCGTGATTAAAGTCGATATCGCGCAAGGTCAGTCGTTTGCGTTAAAAGATGCCCAGCGGGCGCATGAAGTACTGGAAAGCCGGGCCACGCAGGGGTCGAGTTTGCTGATCCCGTGAAACTTCTCCCTTAAATAATTCAAGCAGCCAACACGCCTGCGGTTTGAATTATGACGGGGAAGAAAAGAATTAGGGCTTCCCGTAGGAAGCCCTTTCTTTTTTTAGTTCGGCTGTATGTAGGGTACAGCTCGATGAATTCGTTAACCGCGCAATAGTGACAGATTTAATAATCAATTCCTATTTGGTTCTAAAGGCAATGTTGCAGGTTGTGATGTACCGCTCAATACCTTAGTAAAATCGACGGTTATTGCGCTGATAGTGCGGGACTTTTGGCGCTTTTATGGCCTTGATAATCCACACCACGGCGACAGCCAATAACAGCCATGGCAGCAGTTTAATCATCAGCGCAAACATCCCGCCGAGGAACATCACGGCGGTCGCCACCATCAGCGCGGCCAGAATCCCCAGCAGCGACACGCCGGTGACCATCAGCATGACAAAAAAGCCAATCACAAAAAGTAGTTCCAGCATGATGCTCTCCCATAATGAATTTCTGCTTAAACCATTACAAAAATCATGCCAGAATTAATTGATTGATTTATAAAGAAAACGCCCCGCGTCAGTGCGCAGGGCGTGGTGAAATTGACTAACTTTTGGTGAACAATTAACGTTTGTCTGCTACCAGCTTCAACGCATGTTCCAGCACGTTGATATCCGCACCGGCTTTGTGCGCATTTTCGCTCAGGTAACGACGCCACTGACGCGCGCCCGGAATGCCCTGGAACAGCCCCAGCATATGGCGGGTAATATGTCCCAGATACGTTCCCTGGCTCAGTTCCCGTTCAATATACGGGTACATGGCGCGCACCACGGCAACAGGGTCCACGTCAGCACCCGTTGAACCGAAAATTTCGCGATCCACGGATGCCAGAATACCGGGGTTCTGATAGGCTTCACGTCCCACCATCACGCCATCCATATGTTCAAGGTGCGCTTTCGCCTCTTCCAGCGATTTAATGCCGCCGTTGATCGACATGGTCAATTGCGGGAAATCACGCTTCAGTTGGTACACGCGGGCGTAATCCAGCGGTGGGATTTCACGGTTTTCTTTCGGGCTCAGCCCGGACAACCAGGCCTTGCGCGCATGAATGATAAACATCTCACATTCTCCTTTGCCGGAGACCGTGTTGATGAAATCACACAGAAATTCGTAGCTGTCCTGGTCATCAATGCCAATACGGGTTTTGACCGTCACCGGAATCGATACCACATCGCGCATCGCCTTGATGCAGTCGGCAACCAGCTGCGCATTGCCCATCAGGCAGGCACCAAACATCCCGTTTTGTACGCGATCAGAGGGACAGCCCACGTTGAGGTTTATCTCGTCATAGCCCCGCGCTTCCGCCAGCTTCGCACACTGTGCCAACGCGGCTGGGTCGCTACCACCAAGCTGTAAGGCTATCGGATGCTCTTCGTCGCTATACGCCAGATAGTCGCCTTTACCATGAATGATTGCCCCGGTGGTTACCATCTCCGTATAGAGCAGCGTCTGGCTGGACAGTAAGCGCAAAAAGTAGCGGCAGTGTCTGTCCGTCCAGTCGAGCATCGGCGCGATAGAAAAACGATGTGCAGGGAAAGCGGTGGACTGAGATTCAGGCAGCATGGCGAATAATTAAGCATCCGGTTAAAAAAGGGGCGCCACTATAGCATAGACCGCGACGATAGTGAGCCACATCGTCACGGCCCCCCTCATGCTATTTCGATCCGGGTTTACCGTCGTGGGAACCAAAAAACTGTGGTGGATGGTCAACCCAGCGATCCTCGCGCGTGGCCGCATACACCGGATTCAGTGGGTAATAGATACGGTTGAATTTTTTATTTGCCTCGCCGACGACCAGCAGTCGCACCTCTTCACTGGTGTTATTGATAAAGGTGTGACACACGCCGGTTCCCGCTGGAAATCCGACGCTGTCCCCCGGTTCCAGCTTCCATAAATAGCCATTAATCCAGGCCTCCGGATACCCTTCCAGCACGTAGATAAACTCTTCTTCGTCGCTTTCGGCGTGAGGGTACGAGGTGCGACGGCCCGGAGGCAGGCGTTCATGGTGAATGCCGAGGCGACCCAAGCCCAGTTTACGAGCAAGCGGTGCGCCGATAGAAAACAGCTCATCACTTCCGGGATAGGTAGCGTCGTCAGCCCCCTCCACCTCACGCCAGTGGCGAATACAATCCGGTCTTTTCATTTTATATTTTCCAGTATTGCGATGCGTCAGGTATAGCACACCACGGCTGATCTCGGCGTTTTATGCAGAACATGATAAAGTAAGGGATTAACCTTCCACGCAAATCGAGGCGCAAAAATGGAAAGAACCCCTACGCAGGAGTTGCTGGCTCACGCTGAAAAACTCTGTGCGCAACGTAACGTGCGACTCACGCCGCAACGCCTCGAAGTGCTGCGCCTGATGAGCCTCCAGGAAGGGGCAATCAGCGCATATGACCTGCTGGATTTATTACGGGAAACTGAACCACAGGCTAAACCGCCTACCGTCTATCGTGCGCTCGATTTTCTGCTCGAACAAGGTTTTGTCCACAAGGTAGAATCCACCAACAGCTACGTGCTTTGCCATTTGTTCGATCAGCCCACCCACAGCTCCGCGATGTTCATTTGTGACCGCTGCGGCGTGGTGAAAGAAGAGTGTGCGGAAGGCGTGGAAGATATCATGCATACGCTGGCGGCCAAGATGGGCTTTGCTCTACGTCATAACGTAATTGAAGCGCATGGCCTGTGTCAGGTCTGTGTGGAAGTTGAAGCTTGCCGTCATCCTGGCGACTGCCAGCATGATCATACGATTCAGGTAAAAAAGAAGGTCGGGCGTTAAGCGAGAGAACGTACATCCTTGTACATTCAGGCGGGAGGGGATAATTACCAACGGTAGTCGTTGCGGGTTTCCCAATCCTTCACTTCTTTCTCCGCCTGATCTTTCGCATAACCGTAACGTTCCTGGACTTTACCCACCAGCTGGTCACGCTTACCTTCAATGACCGTCATATCATCATCGGTCAGTTTGCCCCATTGCTCTTTCACTTTACCTTTCAACTGCTTCCAGTTACCACCGACTTCGTCTTTATTCATCATCAAATCCTCATCGTTAGGTTGTGAATAGCGAGAGTGCTGCGTCCAGACACGCTATGTTTTTGCTGGACGTGAGAATAAGTGTAGTCAGTGATTCTGAGTTCTATTTATTATTCGGAATTTTTAACCATACGAGTCAGGAAAACCAGGTGCCATTTCGCCAGTGACGCTGCCAGATAAAAGCCAGCGAGAGTCCGCGCAGCGCCAGAAAAACGGCGAGTGCCAGCCACAAACCGTGGTTGCCTAACAGCGGTAACGTGAATAAGGTTAAGCCGAATCCCGCAGCGGCAACGGCCATACTGTTACGCATTTCCGCAGCACGCGTTGCGCCAATAAACATGCCGTCCAACAGGTAACACCAGACGCCCACCAGTGGTAACACCACCTGCCAGATAAGGTAACGATCGGCCAGTTGCTGAATCTGCGGTAGTGAGGTCAACGACGCAATAATGTGCTCGCCAAACAGGGCATAGACCAGTGAAAAAAGGAGCGCCACAATGCCCGACTGTCGACACGCCGCGCGCCAGACATCCAACAGTTGGCTGCCATCCCGGGCACCATAAGCCTGACCAGAGTGCGCTTCCACGGCATAGGCAAATCCGTCCAGCGCATAGGCGGTGAAGGTCAACAGGGTCATCAGAACGGCGTTGACCGCAATAATATCGCCCCCGAGACGCGCCCCGAGTACCGTAATCGCACCAAAACACAGCTGCAGCAACAGCGAACGCAGCATGATGTCGCGGTTAAGCGCCATCAGACGGCGGAAGTTTCCGCGCCATGCCTGTTTCAGCATCATGAGCGAAACACCGCGCAGGTGGAGAACCTTGCGCACCATCAGCAGGCCAATCAGCAACGTGGCATATTCGGCAATCACCGTCGCCAGCGCGGCGCCCTGCACGTTCATATGCAGCCCCATCACCAGCCATATATCGAGCACAATGTTGAGGATATTGCCGACAATCAACAGGATCACAGGTGCTCGCGCGTACTGAACGCCCAGCAGCCAGCCGAGCAGTACCAGGTTCGCCAGCGAGGCAGGCGCGCTGAGCCAACGGATTTCAAGGAAGCGCCGGGCCTGTTCCAGTACCGCTTCGCTCCCCCCTACGATGTGTAACGCCAGATCGATAATCGGCGTACGAAATAGCGCAATTGCCGCCCCCGCCCCCAAAGCCAAAATCAGCGGCTGCACCAGTGCTCGGGCCAACGCCTGCGGATTTTTTGCGCCAAATGCCTGAGCCGTCAGTCCGGTGGTACTCATGCGTAGAAAGAGCAGCAGCATAAAGAGAAAACTGGTTGCCGTCGCCCCCACGGCGACACCACCCAAATAGACCGGGCTATCCAGATGACCAATCACAGCCGTATCCACCAGTCCCAGCAGGGGAACGGTGATATTAGAAAAAATCATTGGCAGGGCAAGGTGCCAGAGCGCTTTATCAGAGGAGGTAAAAAAAGGCATACAGGAGAGCCTGAGAAGACGTTAGAGATACTGGAAAAAGTCGTACAGGCCCGGTAAACAGAGTGCCACCGGGCACGTTGCCGGATGACGACGTAAACGTCTTATCCGGCCTACAGGAAATCAACAGACCGTTACAGCCATTCACCGTTACGGATAACGCCGACGGCCAGTCCTTCAATGGTGAAGTTCTGCTCACGCAGGTCGACAACGATCGGTTTGAACTCGCTGTTTTCTGGCAGAAGCTCGACCTTATTTCCCTGTTTTTTCAGACGTTTAACCGTCACTTCATCATCAATGCGGGCAACAACCACCTGGCCGTTACGCACGTCCTGTGTCTTATGCACTGCCAGCAGATCGCCATCCATAATACCAATGTCTTTCATTGACATACCGCTGACGCGCAGCAGGAAATCAGCATTAGGTTTGAACAGGGATGGATCAACCTGATAGTGGCCTTCGATGTGCTGTTGCGCCAGCAGCGGCTCACCTGCAGCAACGCGGCCTACAAGCGGTAATCCTACCTCTTCTTCATGCAACAGACGAATACCACGCGATGCGCCAGAGACGATTTCGAGCACCCCTTTACGCGCCAGCGCTTTAAGGTGTTCTTCAGCCGCGTTTGGGGAACGGAATCCCAAACGCTGCGCGATCTCCGCACGCGTCGGTGGCATACCTGTCTGGCTGATGTGATCCCGAATGAGATCAAACACCTCTTGCTGCCTGGCCGTTAACGCTTTCATTCCGCCCCCTGGGTGTATATACAGTTATGCTGTGAGTATATACAGCTAAAGGCGATTTTGGAACCGCAAACTGCACAAAAAACAGGAGATTTATGAAGTTGTGGAATCCTTATCGAAAATGGGACCACAACAGGATGCCCCAGGTGATCAGGGCGACAAAAATAGACAGCAGAACAGCCGCCGACCCCATATCTTTCGCTCGACCGGAAAGTTCGTGATACTCCGATCCAATACGGTCGACCACTGCTTCAATAGCGCTGTTTAAGATTTCAACGATCATCACCAGCATTACTGAACCAATCAACAACACACGGGTAATGGCGTCGACGTCCAGCCAGCAGGCGATGGCGACGCCCAGCAGTACGGCAACGCTTTCCTGACGAAATGCCGCTTCATTTATCCATGCGGCGCGAAAACCTTTCCACGAGTAGCCAGCAGCTTTGATAATTCGGGTGAATCCAGTGGTATTATTGGCCATCAAAAGAACCTTTTTACATTATTAGCGTCAATGTCATTGTAACGTTACCCCGTTTGTTTCAGGGTGTGGCAAAGCAGCGCGAAGTATGACGGGATACACCAGAAATTCACTAAACTTTCTGATATCCTTGCAGCGCATTTGCATTATTAACCAGAGGCTTTACATCGTTTATGTCCGGCTGGCCACGAATTTACTACAAATTACTGAATTTACCATTAAGCGTCCTGGTAAAAAGCAAGTCTATTCCGGCAGAACCTGCCCCGGAGTTGGGACTCGATACGTCTCGTCCCATTATGTACGTCCTACCGTACAACTCAAAAGCAGACTTGCTGACGCTACGTGCCCAATGTTTGGCGCACGATCTTCCCGATCCCCTGGAACCGCTGGAGATAGACGGGACTTTACTGCCGCGCTACGTGTTTATTCACGGCGGTCCGCGTGTGTTCACCTATTACACACCAAAAGAAGAGTCCATCAAGCTGTTCCATAACTATCTCGATCTGCATCGCAGCAATCCTGACCTGGATGTGCAGATGGTGCCGGTTTCGGTGATGTTTGGCCGCGCGCCTGGCCGCGAAAAAGGTGAAGTCAACCCGCCGCTGCGCATGCTGAACGGCGTACAGAAATTCTTCGCCGTTTCCTGGCTCGGTCGCGACAGTTTTGTCCGTTTCTCGCCGTCTGTCTCTCTGCGCCGCATGGCAGACGAACACGGTACGGATAAAATCATCGCTCAGAAACTGGCGCGCGTGGCGCGTATGCACTTTGCCCGTCAGCGTTTAGCTGCTGTTGGCCCGCGCCTCCCTGCCCGCCAGGATCTGTTTAATAAGCTGCTGGCCTCAAAAGCAATCGCCCGTGCGGTAGAAGATGAAGCCCGCAGTAAAAAAATCTCCCACGAAAAAGCGCAGCAAAATGCCATTGCGCTGATGGAAGAGATCGCCGCCAACTTCTCCTACGAGATGATCCGCCTGACTGACCGTATTCTGGGATTCACCTGGAACCGACTGTATCAGGGTATTAACGTTCACAATGCAGAACGCGTTCGCCAACTGGCGCACGACGGACATGAAATTGTCTATGTCCCCTGCCACCGCAGCCATATGGATTACATGCTGCTGTCGTACGTTCTGTATCACCAGGGGCTGGTTCCTCCGCACATTGCGGCCGGGATCAACCTGAACTTCTGGCCGGCTGGCCCGATTTTCCGCCGCCTGGGTGCGTTCTTTATTCGTCGTACCTTCAAGGGCAATAAGCTCTATTCCACCGTCTTCCGCGAATACCTCGGCGAGTTGTTCAGCCGCGGTTATTCGGTTGAGTACTTTGTCGAAGGTGGGCGCTCACGTACCGGTCGTTTGCTGGATCCGAAAACCGGCACGCTGTCGATGACCATCCAGGCAATGCTGCGCGGCGGTACGCGTCCTATCACCCTGGTGCCGATTTACATTGGCTACGAGCACGTGATGGAAGTCGGCACCTACGCGAAAGAACTGCGTGGCGCGACAAAAGAGAAAGAGAGCCTGCCGCAGATGCTGCGTGGCTTAAGCAAGCTGCGTAATCTGGGTCAGGGCTACGTCAACTTTGGCGAACCGATGCCATTGATGACCTACCTCAATCAGCACGTGCCGGAGTGGCGTGAGTCTATCGATCCTATCGAGTCGATTCGCCCTGCCTGGCTGACGCCGACGGTCAATAACATTGCCGCCGATCTGATGGTGCGCATTAACAACGCCGGTGCGGCCAACGCCATGAACCTGTGCTGTACCGCGCTACTGGCATCCCGCCAGCGTTCCCTGACCCGCGAGCAGTTAACTGAGCAGCTTGATTGCTACCTCAGCCTGCTGCGTAACGTACCGTATGCATCAGATGCAACGGTTCCGACGCAGAGTGCCAGTGAGCTTATCGATCACGCCCTGCAGATGAACAAGTTTGAGGTCGAGAAAGATACCATCGGTGACATCATCATTCTGCCGCGCGAGCAGGCGGTATTGATGACTTACTACCGCAACAATATTGCGCATATGCTGGTACTGCCGTCACTGATGGCGGCGATTGTGACTCAGCATCGCCGGATTTCACGCGTCGCATTGCAGCAACATATTGATGCACTGTATCCGATGCTGAAAGCCGAGCTGTTCCTACGCTGGGAGCGCGATGAGCTTACAGGGGTGATCGACGAACTGGCTGGAGAAATGCAGCGTCAGGGTCTGATTACGTTGCAAAACGATGAGCTGCAAATCAACCCGGCACGCTCCCGCACGCTACAGCTGCTGGCCGCAGGTGCGCGTGAGACTCTGCAGCGCTACGCCATCACCTTCTGGCTGCTGAGCGCGAATCCGTCGATCAACCGCGGTACGCTGGAGAAAGAGAGCCGCACCGTCGCTCAACGTCTTTCCGTACTGCACGGTATCAACGCACCGGAATTCTTCGATAAAGCAGTGTTCAGTTCCCTGGTGCTGACCCTGCGTGACGAAGGCTACATCAGCGACACCGGAGATGCCGAGCCGGAAGAGACGATGAAGATTTACCAGATGCTGGCCGAACTGGTGACGTCGGATGTCCGTCTGACCATCGAGAGCGCCACTCAGGGTGAGTAAGCATAAAAAAACCGGTCGAAATGACCGGTTTTTTTTATCGCAGACTAAAACTCAAAGATGCCAGTAACTCATCGCAAGGCCTAAGAACAACACCAGGCCCACGTAGTTGTTATTCATAAACGCTTTAAAGCAGGCATCCCGCTCGCGGTTAACGATCAGCTTCTGCTGATACACAAACAGCGCCCCTGCCACCAGCAAAGACCAGTAATAGCCCAGCGCCAGTCCGTTCAGCCAGCCCACCAGCGCCATCAGCACCAGTACGCCCACTTGCAGAAGACCAATAATCAGTTTGTCGTTTTGGCCGAACAGGATAGCGGTCGATTTAATGCCAATCTTCAGGTCATCATCGCGGTCGACCATCGCATATTGGGTGTCATAAGCCACTGCCCAGAGAATATTGGCCAGAAACATCAACCAGCAGCTGAGCGGCACCGACTCGCTCACGGCGGCAAACGCCATCGGGATAGACCAGCCAAACGCCGCACCCAGCACCACCTGCGGCAGGTGCGTATAGCGCTTCATGAAGGGATAAACCCACGCCAGCGCCAACGCGGCAATCGACAACAAAATGGTCATCGTGTTGAGCGTCAGGACCAGCAGGAAGGCGAGCAACACCAGCACAACAAACAACGTGCGGGCTTCTTTCTCCGTCACGGCACCGCTTGGCAGCGGTCGGTTCGCGGTGCGTTTCACATGACCGTCAAATTTGCGGTCAGCATAATCATTCACCACGCATCCGGCGGCGCGCATTAACCAGACGCCAGCCACAAACACCGCCAGGATCCACAATTGCGGAACCCCAGGGGTCGCCACCCACAACGCCCACAGCGTTGGCCAGAGCAGCAGTAAGGCGCCGATTGGCTTATCCGTACGCATCAAGCGGTGAAACGCCAGCAGCTTATTCTGCGTCAGACTCCACTCCATCTTTATCTTCCTCTCAGTACAACGGCGATGCAGGTAAAAAAAGCTCGGTAAGCATCAGTGGCTTACCGCTCAGCCGCAGGCGGGAACGACGCCCCCACAGCTCTGCATCGCGGCCAATCTCAATAAAATCTCGGGTCAATGTCGATGACGTAAACAGGTAGCGCCCGAGCGGGGTTTTCCCCAGATTTTGCAAGGCCAGTTCAGGGCCACACAATGTCGATTCCGGCACCACGGTGCGCCCGGCAAGCCAGGGTTCACCATCCGCGCAGAGCAGGATTTCACGTAACCAATAGCGGGATTCTGTCGGCAGCAGCGTCAGTTCTTCGGCCACCTCATTTTGCCCAACAAATCCTTCTCGTATCAACGTTACGCTGACCTGCTTTCCCTGCTGCTCAAAACGTTGGGTCATGGAGTCTTCCAGTAACAACCAGTCAAGCAGTTGGGGGTCCAGCGTCGGGATCGCATCAAAATAACGCAGCGCACGCAGTTGCGTTAACGCAGGGTGTGGCATGCCTTACTCTCCGATTTATCACGTTCAGGCATTGTATCGCAGAAAAGGCATTACGGGGTGAGCAAACATGATTAAGTGATCGGCGGAGCAACACAAGCATAACAAGTAGCATGGAAGGATAAAAAAAGGTGCGCCAGGAGACGCACCAGTTGTTGCAAAATCAGCAATGTGGGGAGACGGTTACCCCTTGCCTTTTACACTGCTGATAAAGGTGGAACGGGCAGATTTGGATCCCAGACGTTCAGCTTCATCAAGCAGCTTCAGCGCTTTATCGACATCGCCTTTCGCCACAGCATCCTTAATCGCCTGGTTAAAATAGCTTTCCGTGTCGTTTAGCATCGGCTCGCTTTTCTGCGGGGCTGGTGCGGCGACCGGGGCAGCTGCCACCGCAGCCGGAGCCGCATAGGCCGCTGCTGGTGCGGCAGTATTGCCCACCGTCACCGGTCCCGGACCGGATGAGCCAAACAGCGGCCCGACCAGCACGCTGGAGGAGGAGCTGGTTTTGACTTTTAGTTTCAGCAAGCCATCTGTGGTATGACGAGCGATCGGATCCGGGATATCCGGCACGGCGTTACCCACGCCCTTGGCATAGGCTTTTGCCGGGTCAAGCAGAGTCGTGGTCTGCTGGAGATCTTTCTCGGTGGTGAAGACCAGAACATAGAGCTTCTGCTGGCCCAGCGCTGGCGTCAGGCGCATGACCCCTTCCAGGCGATCCGCGCTCATCACGCCGGGCTCCTGATAGGTGAAATAGCTGCTGGGGAAGAAAGCAGATGGCGTCATGTTCTGATCAAGAATCAGGACGTTTGGCGCAAATACGCTGGTTTGTTTGTTCACTTCACTGGAGAGCGTCAGGGTCAGCTCACCAATATTGGCCGGTACGCTATAGGCGGCAACCGGACCGCTAATTCCCGCTACGTCCAGACGCTGACCGGCGGTCGCAAGCTGTGTGGACTGTACCTTAGATTGATCAACAGGCGTCCAGGCTAATTGTTGCAGTGCGGCAGTGGGGATTGCGGGTGCACCGGTGGTGTTCTGCGGCACAAAATTCACATCGGCCAGGCTGATGCCGGGCGCACTGGCAAATAACCCTGCAGATAAACAAAGGGCAACGAGACTTTTCTTCATTTTCATTGTTATCACCTCAGATAGCATGGGTTCAGCGGTGGCCAGGCAATAGCGCGCTAAACCTTAAGTAAGAGGGGCTTACGCCCCTCTTTCGGTCTTTACGTCAGGTTAATGCTGGATTACCACCAGATTTCCATCTGGGCACCGAAGGAGAACTCATCGCTGTCGCCACGGCTGGTGGTGCTGAGACCGGAGTTGGTTGCTGCCGCGAGTTTGGTAACGTCGTTACCATTTTTCACGTAGCCCCACTCTTCATCCCATTTGGCATAGGTTGCGAAAACACGGATTGCCGGACGAGACCAGATGCTGTCGCCCGCCTGCCATTGTTGCGCCAGGGTAATTTTGTACTGGCTGTTGCGATCGCTGGTCTGCTGCGATTTCACGTTGTCATAACCCACTTCCAGCAGGGTACTCATGATCGGCGTCCATTTGTACATCGGACGGATACCCACGGTGTACCATTCGGTACCCAGGTCGTTATCCATGTCGAGGTTCTGGTACATACCGACGTACATCAGGTCCCATTTATCGCCCAGCGAGATAGCACCGTGGTCCAGCACGCGGAACAGGCTACCGTTGTTATTCACCACGTTATTGGCGAATTTGTTACCGTCGTCATCAACACCAGTAGAAGAACCGTAAGAGCCCTGGTTCAGGCCTTTACCCTGCGTGGTCATGGAGTCTGTCGCATACTGAACAACAAACTTGTTATAGCCTTTCAGCATGCTCTGAGTATGTTCAGCGGTGAACATCCAGCCATCTTTTGATGCGCCGTCTGCCAGGCTGTAGTCGTCGGTGGTGTTAGCACGACCGTAGTCCACACCCAGTTCCAGCATACCGTCCGGGTTAATCGCCATTTGCGCTAAACGTACGTCGAACACGTCGTTGGCGGTGTCTTTGGTACGATCATAAATATTCTGGCTGCTGAACGCGTAAGAGCCGCCCGCTTCCTGAGAACGGGTCGCTGCCAGCGCCAGTTTACCGAAGCCCAGATCGATGTTTTCAATACCGGCACCAGGACCTGAAATATCCCAGTAGTAGAAGTCGATCATGTGCACATCATGACGCTGGTAGAAGCGCTTACCGGCCCAGATGGTGGAACCTGGCAGCCATTCAATCAGGTTTTTACCCTGCACGTTTGCTTCACGGAATGCCGGGTCAGTTCCTTCCCAGTCATTCTGCTGTGCGACGTTGTAGGCGACGTTGGTGTCGAAGTAGAAGCTCTTATCGCCCTCTTTCCACACTTCCTGACCCAGTTTAATTTCCGCATAGGTTTCACATTCGTTACCGAGACGGTATTTACTTTGTGCACCGGTTGCCTGGAAACACTGTTGTTCGCCGCCACTACCCGTCCAGCCGATACCGGAACGAGCATAACCATGGAAATCCACGGCCATTGCCTGAACAGACATAATGCCTGCTGCTACAGCAACCGCCAGAGGGAGTTTGCGCAGAGTAATCATCATTCTATCTCCTGAGATCATTGCTTTTCTTTGAACGCTTCACCTTGACGGATTTGCGCTTTTTTTTAATGGGACACCTTAAACGCCCGGCTCTTGATGCAACCGACGACATGCAGTGCCATCTTCACGGAACAGATGGCAACGCTCTGGCGGCAGGCCGATAGCGAATGTGGCACCCTCTTCTACCAACACCACGTCATTCTGGCGGTACACCAGGTTTTGACGGATGGCGGGGATCTGGATATGAATTTGCGTTTCGTGGCCCAACTGCTCAACCACCTGAACTTCACCTTCGAGGGTGACGTCAGCGATATCGCTGGGCAGCAGATGTTCCGGGCGAATACCTAAGGACATGTTGGCGCCAACCTGCACGGCACGGCTTTCTACCGGTAGCCAGATTTGCTGGCGGTTAGGTAATTCAACCTGCACTTGGTCGATTGCGGTTGCGGTGACTTTCACCGGCAGGAAGTTCATCTTCGGTGAACCAATAAAGCCCGCCACAAAGCGGTCGGCTGGGTAGTGGTACAGCTCCAGCGGCTTGCCGACCTGCGCGACGCGGCCCGCATCCAGCACCACGATTTTGTCGGCCAGCGTCATCGCTTCGACCTGATCGTGGGTGACGTAAATCATCGTGCGGCCCAGACGTTTATGCAGGCGGGAGATTTCAATACGCATCTGCACACGCAGTGCTGCATCCAGGTTAGAAAGCGGTTCATCGAGCAGGAACACGCGCGGTTCAGCCACCAGCGTACGGCCAATCGCCACGCGTTGACGCTGACCGCCAGAGAGTGCTTTTGGCTTACGCTCAAGCAGGTGCGCCAGCTGCAGGACTTCAGCGACCTGATTCACACGCTGGTTCATGACGTCTTTTTTAGCACCGGCCAGTTTGAGACCGAAAGACATGTTCTCGGCGACGGATAAATGGGGATACAGCGCGTAGGACTGGAAGACCATACCCACGCCGCGTTCGGCGGGAGGGATGTCGTTCATTCGGGTGTCCCCGATAAACAGGTCGCCGCTGGTGATGGTTTCCAGCCCGGCGATCATACGCAGCAAGGTCGACTTACCGCAGCCTGACGGTCCGACAAATACCACGAACTCTCCTTCGTGAATGTCGAGATTGATATCCTTCGATACCACCACGTCACCCCAGGCTTTCGTTACATTTCGCAGCTGTACGCTCGCCATGCCCTTCTCCCTTCGTTACAACCTGTCATCGACAGCAACATTCATCATGGGCTGACTATGCGTTATCCATTAGGAGCGTGAATCCTCCACCCCCCAGCTTTTTTATGGGGGAGGAGGCGGGAGGATGAGAGAGTCGCGTCTGAGACCCGGGCCGTACGCCGCCAAGGAATTTCGTGATGTCGCCCGCAAAAATCAGTGGTTTTTTATGTGCGCCAGCACGCATTACTCACATTTCTGTAACACAGATCACATAAAGAGTGGGTGGGGCGTAGGGGTAAGGAGGATGGAAAGAGGTTGCCGTATAAAGAAACTAGACACCGTTAAGCCACCTCTGTGTATCCAAGCGCACATCACCAAAAAGGATGGGGAATATGAAAATCAAAACCGGCGCACGCATCCTCGCATTGTCTGCATTGACGACGATGATGTTTTCCGCCTCGGCTCTCGCCAAGATTGAAGAGGGCAAACTGGTTATCTGGATCAACGGCGACAAAGGCTATAACGGCCTCGCTGAAGTGGGTAAAAAATTCGAGAAAGACACCGGCATCAAAGTCACCATTGAACATCCGGATAAGCTGGAAGAAAAATTCCCGCAGGTTGCCGCGACCGGTGACGGCCCGGACATCATCTTCTGGGCACATGACCGTTTTGGCGGCTACGCGCAATCGGGTCTGTTGGCTGAAGTTACGCCAGACAAAGCGTTCCAGGACAAACTGTTCCCGTTCACCTGGGATGCCGTACGTTACAACGGTAAGCTGATCGCCTACCCGATCGCCGTTGAAGCACTGTCGCTGATTTACAACAAAGACCTCGTGCCAAACCCACCGAAAACCTGGGAAGAAATTCCTGCGCTGGATAAAGAGCTGAAGGCGAAAGGCAAATCTGCCCTGATGTTCAACCTGCAAGAACCGTACTTCACCTGGCCGCTGATTGCTGCCGACGGCGGATACGCGTTCAAGTTTGAAAACGGCAAATACGACGTCAAAGACGTGGGCGTGGATAACGCTGGCGCGAAAGCGGGTCTGACCTTCCTGGTTGACCTGATTAAGAACAAACACATGAACGCGGATACCGACTACTCCATCGCTGAAGCGGCCTTTAACAAAGGCGATACCGCGATGACCATCAACGGTCCGTGGGCCTGGTCGAACATCGATAAGAGCAAGGTGAACTACGGCGTAACGCTGCTGCCAACCTTCAAAGGCAAAGCGTCTAAACCGTTTGTCGGCGTACTGAGCGCCGGTATTAACGCCGCCAGCCCGAACAAAGAACTGGCGAAAGAGTTCCTCGAAAACTACCTGCTGACCGATCAGGGTCTGGATGAAGTGAACAAGGACAAACCGCTGGGTGCCGTCGCGCTGAAATCCTTCCAGGAAGAGTTAGCGAAAGATCCACGTATCGCGGCCACCATGGGTAACGCCGAGAAAGGCGAAATCATGCCGAACATCCCGCAGATGTCTGCATTCTGGTATGCCGTTCGTACCGCAGTGATCAACGCCGCCAGCGGTCGTCAAACCGTTGATGCTGCGCTGAAAGATGCACAAGGTCGTATCACCAAGTAATGCTGTAGCGCACGTGCCGGATGGCGGCATGAATGCCTTATCCGGCCTACAAATCACTGTAGGCCTGATAAGCGCAGCGCCATCAGGCATTTTTGCCGACAGATGTTCAAAGTTGTAGAGGAAGATCCCCATGGATGTCATTAAAAAGAAATACTGGTGGCAAAGCGACACGCTGAAATGGTCAGTGATGGGTCTGCTGGGTCTGCTGGTGGGCTACCTTGTTGTTTTGATGTACGCTCAGGGGGAGTACCTGTTTGCCATCATGACGCTTATTTTAAGCTCTGCTGGCCTGTATATTTTCGCCAACCGTAAAGCCTATGCCTGGCGCTATGTCTATCCTGGCGTGGCTGGTATGGGGTTATTTGTTCTGTTCCCACTCATTTGCACCATTGCAATTGCCTTTACCAACTACAGCAGTACCAACCAACTGACCTTTGAGCGCGCCCAGGAAGTCCTGATGGACCGTTCTTATCAGGCGGGTAAAACTTACAACTTTGGTCTGTATCCGGCGGGTACGGAGTGGCAACTGGCCCTCACCGACGGTGAAACAGGTAAAAATTATGTCTCCGACGCCTTTAAATTTGGTGGCGAGCAGAAACTACAACTGAAAGAAGCCGAAGCGCTGCCAGCAGGTGAACGTGCCACGCTGCGTATCATCACGCAAAACCGCCAGGCGCTGACCCAACTGACCGCCGTGCTGCCGGATGACAGCAAGGTGATTATGAGCTCGCTGCGCCAGTTCTCCGGTACGCAGCCGCTGTATACGCTTGCTGATGACGGCACGCTCACCAACAATCAGAGCGGCATAAAATACCGTGCCAATAACGATATTGGTTACTACCAGTCACTCGCGCTAGACGGTAGCTGGGGTACAGAGAAACTCAGCCCAGGCTATACCGTCGCCATCGGCTGGGATAACTTCACCCGCGTCTTTACCGATGAAGGCATTCAGAAACCGTTCTTCGCGATCTTTATCTGGACCGTCGTCTTCTCGGTGCTCACCGTCATCCTGACCGTTGCCGTCGGTATGATTCTGGCCTGTCTGGTGCAATGGGAATCGCTGAAAGGCAAAGCGATTTATCGCGTGCTGCTGATTCTGCCTTACGCCGTGCCGTCGTTTATCTCGATACTGATTTTCAAGGGGTTATTTAACCAGAGCTTCGGTGAAATCAACATGATGTTGAGCGCGCTGTTCGGCATCAAGCCGGCCTGGTTCAGCGACCCAACCACCGCGCGTTCGATGATTATCATCGTCAACACCTGGCTGGGCTATCCGTACATGATGATCCTGTGCATGGGGCTGCTGAAGGCGATTCCCGACGATCTGTATGAAGCCTCGGCAATGGATGGCGCTGGCCCATTCCAGAACTTCTTTAAGATTACGCTGCCGTTGCTGATCAAGCCGCTGACGCCGCTGATGATCGCCAGCTTCGCCTTTAACTTTAACAACTTCGTGCTGATTCAGCTGTTGACCAACGGTGGCCCGGACCGACTCGGTACCACCACGCCAGCCGGTTATACCGACCTGCTCGTCAGCTACACCTACCGTATCGCCTTTGAAGGCGGCGGCGGTCAGGACTTCGGTCTGGCGGCGGCGATAGCCACCCTGATCTTCCTGCTGGTCGGTGCGCTGGCGATTGTGAACCTGAAAGCCACACGTATGAAGTTTGATTAAGGGAGATAACGACAATGGCTATGGTCCAACCGAAATCACAAAAGTTACGTTTATTCGCAACGCACTTAGGTCTGCTGATTTTTATCGCGGCAATTATGTTCCCGCTGCTGATGGTCATTGCCATCTCGCTGCGCGAAGGTAACTTCGCCACCGGCAGTCTGATCCCGGAAAATATCTCCTGGGAACACTGGAAACTGGCGCTGGGCTTTAGCGTGGAACACGCGGATGGCCGCGTGACGCCGCCTCCGTTCCCGGTGCTGCTGTGGCTGTGGAACTCGGTGAAAGTGGCCACCATTACCGCGATCGGTATCGTGACCCTCTCCACCACCTGTGCTTACGCCTTCGCCCGCATGCGCTTCCCAGGTAAAGCCACGTTGCTGAAAGGCATGCTGATTTTCCAGATGTTCCCGGCGGTACTGTCGCTGGTGGCGTTATATGCCTTGTTTGACCGTCTGGGCCAGTACATTCCGTTTATCGGTCTGAACACCCACGGTGGCGTGATCTTCGCCTACCTTGGCGGCATTGCGCTGCACGTCTGGACAATCAAGGGGTATTTCGAAACCATCGACGGTTCACTGGAAGAAGCGGCCGCGCTGGATGGCGCAACGCCGTGGCAGGCATTCCGCCTGGTGCTGTTGCCGTTGTCGGTGCCGATTCTGGCGGTGGTGTTCATTCTGTCGTTCATCGCCGCAATTACCGAAGTCCCGGTCGCCTCACTGTTGTTGCGTGATGTGAACAGCTATACCCTGGCAGTCGGTATGCAGCAGTATCTCAATCCACAGAACTATTTGTGGGGCGACTTTGCCGCTGCAGCCGTGCTTTCTGCTATTCCGATCACCCTGGTGTTCCTGCTGGCCCAGCGCTGGCTGGTTAACGGCCTGACGGCAGGCGGTGTGAAAGGCTAAGTTTCATCGATGTACCCGCCCGGCAACGGGCATGCCACTGCAACCCTCAACTTATGTTATCCCAACCTGTGACTGTTTTTCGGCGCTCTACGGAGCGCCCTTTTTTTATGTAATTTTGCATTGCTGTTACGATTATTTTCTTTCGTGCTCGCCATCACTGCAATTTTATTTCTCGCCTGAGCGGACATTAATTAAACAGAGTGAAGATCACAGAAAAGACAAAACGTAATTGCAATGTAAAAAATGATAATTGTCATACCTGCCTGTTAAATCCACCATCACAACACTGATAAAAAGAGCTGTATCTTCTAAGGCAGGTCTGAATGAATACCCAATATAATTCCAGTTATATTTTTTCGATTACATTAGTTGCCACATTAGGAGGACTGTTATTCGGCTACGACACCGCCGTCATCTCCGGTACCGTCGAGTCCTTAAATACGGTTTTTGTCGCCCCACAACATCTGAGCGAATCCGCCGCAAACTCACTGTTAGGCTTCTGCGTCGCCAGCGCGCTGATTGGCTGTATCATCGGTGGTGCGCTGGGTGGCTATTGCAGTAACCGCTTTGGTCGTCGCGATTCACTCAAAATCGCCGCGATCCTGTTCTTTATTTCCGGCATCGGTTCCGCATGGCCGGAATTAGGATTTACCGCCATTAATCCGGATAATGCTGTTCCTGTTTATTTAGCCGGATACGTCCCCGAATTTGTTATTTATCGCATTATTGGTGGTATCGGCGTCGGTTTAGCCTCCATGCTCTCACCGATGTATATCGCAGAACTGGCCCCGGCACATATTCGTGGAAAACTGGTTTCCTTTAACCAGTTCGCGATTATTTTCGGGCAACTGATGGTCTACTGCGTAAACTATTTTATTGCCCGTTCCGGCGACGCCAGCTGGCTGAATACCGATGGCTGGCGTTATATGTTTGCCTCTGAAAGCATTCCTGCCCTGCTGTTTTTAATACTGTTGTATACCGTACCGGAAAGCCCACGCTGGCTGATGGCGCGCGGCAGACACGAGCAGGCGGAAGGTATTCTGCGCAAAATTATGGGCAGCAATCTTGCTACCCAGGCGATGCAGGAGATCAATCAGTCACTGGAGCACGGTCGCAAAACAGGCGGGCGTCTGCTGATGTTTGGCACTGCGGTCATCGTCATCGGCGTCATGCTGTCCATCTTCCAGCAGTTCGTCGGCATCAACGTTGTGCTCTACTACGCGCCGGAAGTTTTTAAAACCCTGGGCGCCAGCACCGACGTCGCGCTGTTGCAGACCATCATCGTGGGCGTAATCAACCTGAGCTTCACCGTGCTGGCGATCATGACGGTCGATAAATTTGGCCGTAAACCGCTGCAAATTATTGGCGCACTGGGTATGGCCATCGGCATGTTCAGCCTCGGTACTGCGTTTTATACCCAAGCTTCTGGTCTGGTGGCGCTGCTGTCGATGCTGTTTTATGTTGCGGCATTCGCCATGTCCTGGGGCCCGGTGTGCTGGGTACTGCTGGCTGAGATTTTCCCCAACGCGATCCGTGGCAAAGCGCTCGCCATTGCGGTGGCCGCCCAGTGGTTGGCGAACTACTTTGTCTCCTGGACCTTCCCGATGATGGACAAAAATTCGTGGCTGGTTGCCCATTTCCACAACGGTTTCTCCTACTGGATTTACGGTTGCATGGGCATTCTGGCGGCGCTCTTTATGTGGAAGTTCGTACCGGAAACCAAAGGCAAAACGCTGGAAGAACTCGAAGAGCTGTGGGAACCCGCAGCAGAGAAAACGCAGCCCGCGTCTGCGCAGTAATCAACGTAAACAACACGCCGCAGCCCAATGCGGCGTGTTATTTTTTACTCACGCTTCAACCGTTTGGAATTACACAGCCACAGCGTGATCACCAGCAGCAGGATCGCCGCGGAATAGATCAACACGTCCATGGGGGCTTTATGATCGACGATGATCAACCGCACAATCGCCGTGATCCCGATATAAACAAAGTAGCGCAGCGGAAAGTGAAAACCTGACTGAAAGTACTTCACAATCAGCGCGATAAATTCAAAGTAGAGGAAGTAAACCACCAGCCCTTCCACCAGCTCGTATTTGCTGGTTTGTTCCGGCGCGAACAGCACATCCGCCAGATGCAGCGTCTCTTTGCCGAGGAATACCACCAGAATCAGCCCCAGACTCAGTAGCCCAAGATTCAACACAGTCTGTAACATCGTGGAGATAAACTCCACGCGCGGACGAGATATCGGCGTCATAGCAGCCCCTTTTGCTCAATGGCGAAGTTCCTGTATAACGCAAAAATGTGACGGAGATCTACATTTTTTGTTTATGTTTTGTTCACACAACGGTTCTTGCCGGATGGCGGCTTTGCCTTATCCAGCCTACCGTAGGCCCGGTAAGCGTAGCGTCACCGGGCGATCAACATTCACATCAACGGAAGTTCTCACTCCTGTCACTGGTCATATCGTACAAACCAAACTTACGCCCAAGCTGCTGACCACCGTCGCGCGTCAACGGCGTCCAGCCAATTGCCGCACGGCTGCGGGTTGGTCCCGAGGAGAAGAGATCCAGCGGCACGGAGACATACACGCCTTTGGTGAAATCACCTTCCCCATACTCATCCGGTGATGCATCGGTGAGGGTTGCATAACCGCCGACCACCACGCCACTGTCGAAGCGTTTGGCGATTTCAAGGGTCCCGCCTTTATCGCCCGCCAGGTACTGCCCCACGCTGGCTTTTACCAGTACATCCTGGGCAAACGACGGGTTCCAGTACGCCGTCAGATGTCCGGTCTTCACGCTGTAGTCGGTGAATTTCATCATGTCCTGCGCACTACGCCAGTCACGCTGCTTCACATAGTTGGCGTCAACGCCAAACGCCCAATTGCTGTCCAGTGGACGGTACAGCACTTCAGCCCCTGCGCCGCCAAACATGGTTTCCAGATAGCCACCGTACACTTGTCCGTAAAACCCGTTGCCGAGTGACTGGAAGTAGTTGGCCTGCAGGTTATTCACATACACATCGTTCTGCACGTAGTCACGGACGTGAGTACGGACCCGCGGCAAATGTGAATCACTGGGCGGATTGGTATAGTTAAACTTGTCGTAGTTATTGGCCAGGTTAGCAAACAGACTGCCGGTCGTGAGCAGATGGTCTGTCACCCACAGATCTGCCGTTCCCATGACGCCCAGCTGATACATATAGAAGTTTTCCGGGCCGCCCACGGACTGATTGAGCACCGGATCGATATGAAAATCAAAGCGTGATTTATCGATATACCAGCCCTGCTCGGTGGTCTGCGGCACCACGGGCTCCACGCGCTTTTGCGCCAGCGGTGTTTCATGGCCCAGCGGCTCGCCTTGCAGATGATCCTGCAGACTCGCAACATCTGTTTCGGTGGTGACCTGCGGTAAATTCAGGCGATTTTCCGTAATACGGATCGTTCGGATCCCCTCAGGGAGATCGTTCATTACGATCCGATTTGCCCGTTCGATCCCTTCCCGCGAGTCACGGTATTTCACCTGTTCGCCGGTCACGTACAGCGTATCGCCCTGCACCTGGAGTTTCGGATCCGCCAGCCCGGCGTTGTATTTCAGTAGCGTGAGCTGATTTGCCACCACCGAATGTTGCAGGATGGCATCCTGCGGCTGGGGCTGATATTGCGGTCGCGCGTTGTCGTTATACGTTGGTCGCAGATCGTTGAAGTTCGTGCGTAGCGTGATGCCGAACATAAAGGTATTACCGCGCTCGTAGCTGAGGTTAACGTCGGCCCAATCGGTGACGCGGTAAATGGCGCCGACGTTAAACTTGCTCTTCTGATCCAGCTTGCCGGCAAAATCCTGCTGGTAGTTGTTACCCTCATATTCCAGCTTCAGGCGCAGCGGCTGCCAGGGCGTCTGGTATTCCACGCCGCCAAACAGTGACGCAGGGCCGTGGAACATCTGGCTACCGTCGATGGAGCCCGCCTGTTTATAGCTGTTATCGCGATAACAGAATTTATCGCTGTACGAGCACAGCGGATTACTCACATTGCCGCTGGTACCAAGATATCCCCAGCCAAGACCAAGCGAGAAATCAAACGGCCCCCAGGCTTTGTTGGCCACGATGTATTCCGCATCAAACAGACCGGTTCCGCCGATATCCCGTGCGCCAACCGCGACCTGCGGCATCCAGTAGCTCTCTTCCCACAATCGCAATTTGAGATCGAACGCTTTGTCTTTATACGTCTGATCGCCTGAAAATGACTCCACGCTGCTGTATTTTTTGGTGCGCACATCGGTATAGCGTAAGGTCGTTTCCAGCCACGGGAACAACTGCACCGACGCGGAGTAGTAGCGGTACTGATCGTTATCGCGGTAGTTGAGGCTCATTTCCCCTTCACGCGCCATCCGCGCGGTTGGCGTTTGCAGCAGCCCCACGCCGCCAAAGTCAGACTGGGAAGGCCCAATCGGCGCAGGGTACGTTTCACCGTGGCAGGCCGTGCTGATACCCAGCGCCAGCAGGCTGAGCAGATAAGTTTTTCTCATTATTCAGGTATCCGCTGGGTCAGAGTGCGAAGAATGTCGGCATTGATTTGATCCGGGGCGCGGCTCCAGACAGAGTCAGACAGCCCAACAAAAATGATGCTGCCGGGCATCGGCTCAACGTGACGTTTATTCCAGTAAGCGACCGGTACTTTTTGCGTGCGTCCATCGGGATAGACCACCCACGCATAGCTGCGATCTGCACCGCTCAGCAGACTTTGTCCGGCGAGATAGCTGGCGATATCACGCCCTGGCATAAACGGCTGTTTACCCGGATGATTGATCGCGCCAAACAGGGTGATTTCCGTTGGCTGAGGCCCAACCCACAGCGTGTAGTTGCCCTGCAACGGCGGATTCCCCCGTTCACTCACCCGCACCGCGTCCGGGTCGAGATTCACCCGCTGTCTGCCGGTTACCTTCAGGGTCTGAATTTGCTGGCGTAGCGTGTTGATAGCGGCTGCATCGTCGCCGCCTTCTTCTGCACTCAGCGCCGCCAGCCGTCCCAACAGCGCCTGTTGCTGGCGCTGCGCGGTAACCGTCGCCCGCTCTTCCCCGATCACCGCCGCGGGCCACCAGCTATTCGCCAGCGTGGGTTGACCCACCAGATCGATAAGATGTTCCGCGCCGGTCAGCGTTTTCGGTTCTGCACTGCCTGAGGTGATCACTTTTACCGTTCCTGCGGCAAAAACAGATGCCGCACAAAGGCTAAAAGTCAGCGCGGTAATCATTCGTTTCATCATGATTTTGCCGCCTTGATCAGCGTGGTCTTCACCGGGAAATAATTCGCACCCAGATACTGCTCTGACTGGCGAATCATCCCGTCACTGTCGACCCAGTAACGGTTATGCCAGCGAGTCCGATCGGTGGTGACTTCTTCATCCAGTACGCGTACCGGAGTGTCTTCGCTGGCAACCCGAATGCTGTCAGTGCCGTCCCATCTGAAGACCGAACGGGCGGTGGCGTAGCGCACCTGCTTATGCTCGGTCCAGCCCATCGTGCGGGTCCAGGTGACGCCATCAACAATCTGGTTTGGTTTGATAAGCGGGTCCGCCGCCAGATTATTCACCACGATCAGGTTGTCTCCACCCAGCAGCGTTTTCACCAGACGCCCGTGTTGCGTTACGAGCATGGCCTGGTCCTGGGTGACCCATTTCTGCTGCCCGTTTTCAGCGAAAGCGAGCACCACAAACAGCTGCGGACCGCCGTTAAGCTGCATGTACTGGCTGGCGTAAGGCATGTTGTGGATATCATCATCCGTCATCTGTACGCCAGGAGTACCCAACACGCTTTGCCACAGCGAATGACCCAGCCCTTCGGTGGTAGCTGAACACGCCTGTAATAACAGACAAACCAATATGAGCGCTGGTCGCATCACGACGTTTCTCCGCATTATTGCCGGGTGGCGCGACGCTTACCCGGCCTACAAATCCCACAGGCTTTTGGAAATTCAAAATAACCACACCGAAGTGTGGTTATGGTTAATCCCCTTCATACTTCAGGGGCTACGTACCGGAATTACTGGGTACTGGTGGTCGTGGTGGTGGTGGTTCCGGTATTCGAACCATCGCCACCGCCGGTTGCCGCCAGGGCGACCCCCACCGCGGAGCTTACGGTGCTCACGCTGGTTGCGGAGGAACTTCCTGCCGAAACCGACGCGGCTGCCGACCCTGCCGCCTCCCCCACCTGAACGGGGGCAGCATAGACAGAGGTCGTCGCAAGCGCAGATATAGCCAACAGGCCATACAGTACTTTTTTCATCACAATATCCCTTCATTGTATGAATGGAGATTTACCCAAAAGAATTTCGGGCGAGATCGAGTATACACAACCGAAAGTGTGTAAATTACGCCGCGCAGGAATTTAGGATAATTAGAAAAAAGTGGGAGCTAACATTATAAAAAATATACAAATCAATATAAATCAATCACATGGAATAAATACATAAATAATGCAACATCCGTAAAATCTGAAAATCATTGTGTTAAATCTAACGTGGTATAATTATTTTAGGATTAAACTCAATTAAATCCCATGTAATGCGGAAGACAAGATAAATTATCTTATAAAAAAAGCCGATAATAATATCGGCTTTTTTTATAAGTAATCAGTAAATTCATTCGAATTGCAGCAAGGCGGCAAGATCGTTAATCCCCGGGAGCATAGATTACTATGTGACCGGGGTTAACGAACGCAGCCAACACCGCTGCGGTTCGAAGGAAGAAGCTGATTAACGCCAGGACTTATAACGGTTAATCAAACCGTTAGTCGAGCAATCATGGCTGTTGATCTCTTGATCATCGTTCAACTCAGGCAGAATGCGGTTCGCCAGCTGTTTGCCCAGCTCTACGCCCCACTGGTCGAAGGTGAAGATGTTCAGGATAACGCCCTGAGTAAAGATTTTATGCTCATACAGCGCAATCAGTGCACCCAGGCTGTACGGAGTGATTTCGCGCAGCAGGATAGAGTTCGTAGGACGGTTGCCTTCGAACACTTTGAACGGCACAACGTGGTCCAGCGTCGCCGGATCTTTACCCTGGTCGCGGTATTCTTGTTCAACCACTTCACGAGACTTGCCAAACGCCAGCGCTTCGGTCTGGGCGAAGAAGTTAGACAGCAGCTTCGGATGGTGGTCAGACAACGGGTTATGCGTGATAGCCGGAGCGATGAAATCGCACGGCACCATTTTGGTCCCCTGGTGGATCAACTGATAGAACGCATGCTGACCGTTGGTCCCCGGCTCACCCCAGATGATTGGGCCAGTCTGGTAATCCACCGCATTGCCGTTACGGTCAACGTATTTACCGTTGGATTCCATGTTGCCCTGCTGGAAGTAGGCCGCAAAGCGGTGCATATACTGGTCGTACGGCAGGATGGCTTCGGTTTCGGCACCAAAGAAGTTGTTGTACCAGATACCGATCAGCGCCAACAGTACCGGCAGGTTTTTCTCCGCTGGGGTGGTGGAGAAATGTTTATCCATGGCGTGCGCGCCGGACAGCAGTTCAACGAAGTTGTCGTAGCCCACGGACAGGATGATTGACAGACCAATCGCTGACCACAGGGAATAACGACCGCCAACCCAGTCCCAGAACTCGAACATGTTGGCCGTATCGATACCGAACTCACCGACTGCTTTCGCATTGGTGGACAGCGCCGCGAAGTGTTTTTCCACGTGTTTTTCATCACCGGCGGTCGCCAGGAACCAGTCGCGCGCGCTATGGGCGTTGGTCATGGTTTCCTGGGTGGTGAAGGTTTTAGAGGCGACCAGGAACAGCGTGGTTTCCGGATTCACTTTCTTCAGTACTTCGGCGATGTGCGTACCATCGACGTTAGACACAAAGTGCATATTCAGGTGATTTTTGTACGGACGCAGCGCTTCGGTCACCATGAACGGACCGAGGTCGGAGCCACCGATACCGATGTTCACCACATCCGTAATCGCTTTGCCGGTGTAGCCTTTCCAGCTGCCGGAGATAATCGCTTCAGAGAAGGATTTCATCTTCTCCAGCACCGCATTCACTTCCGGCATCACATCTTTGCCGTCCACGATGATCGGGGTATTGCTACGGTTGCGCAGCGCCACATGCAGCACTGCACGATCTTCCGTACGGTTGATCTTCTCACCGGAGAACATGGACTTGATAGCACCGCTCAGGTCGGTCTCTTTTGCCAGGTCCTGCAGTTTCGCCAGCGTTTCTTCGGTGATGCGGTTTTTGGAAAAATCCACCAGCATCAAATCGTCAAACGTTGCGGAAAACTTGGCGAAACGATCGCTATCTTTCGCGAACAAGTCCGCGATCGTAACGTCTTTCATCTCTTCAAAGTGTTTTTGTAGTGCCTGCCAGGCTGAGGTCTGCGTTGGATTGATGTTTTTCATTAGCAATACTCTTCTGATTTTGAGAATTGTGACTGAGATCGATTGTAACGCCAGTCACAGAAAAGTGTGATTGTTTTAGTGCCGTTGTCCTGGCGTCCATCAAACAGGGGTAATTATAAGCTCGGTTACTCAGGGCTACAGCAGCATGAAAAATCCGCATAATCCCAGCATTGACAGTACAGGCCATGCCTTTTATTTATATACATAAAGTCATTCGATATGCGTCAAGGCGGCAAACCTGCTCGCCACAGGAGCTTACTGAAGTAAGTGACTGTGGTGAGCAGGTGCAGCCAACGAAGAGGCAGATTGAAAGACGAAATGTAATACGGTATTTGCGCCTGCACCGGTTTCCGTTCTGCCCTTGTGCCATGGTCGCTCTATTCATTCCCTGACACGAGGTAGTTATGACTGATGTAGTTGTCTCCAAGTTTGGCGGTACCAGCGTCGCGGATTTCGACGCCATGAACCGCAGCGCTGATGTGGTGCTTTCCGATGCTAACGTCCGTTTAGTGGTGCTTTCCGCTTCAGCGGGTATTACTAACCTGCTGGTCGCTTTGGCTGAAGGGCTGGAGGCAACTGAACGCTTCGAGAAACTCGACGCTATTCGTCAGATCCAGTTCGATATTCTGGAGCGTTTGCGTTATCCAAACGTGATACGCGAAGAGATCGAACGTCTGCTGGAAAATATCACCACGCTGGCGGAAGCGGCTTCGCTGGCGACCTCAACCGCGCTGACTGACGAACTGGTCAGCCACGGTGAACTGATGTCCACCCTGCTGTTTGTCGAAATCCTGCGCGAGCGTAATGTTCAGGCGCAGTGGTTTGACGTGCGTAAAGTGATGCGTACCAACGATCGTTTTGGTCGCGCAGAACCAGATGTCGTGGCGCTGTCTGAACTGGCCACGCTGCAGCTGGCACCGCGCCTTGAAGAAGGTCTGGTGATCACCCAGGGCTTTATCGGCAGCGAAAGCAAAGGCCGCACTACCACACTGGGGCGCGGCGGCAGCGACTATACCGCCGCCTTGCTGGCAGAAGCCCTGCACGCCGCGCGCGTCGATATCTGGACCGATGTACCGGGCATTTACACGACTGACCCGCGCGTTGTGCCAGCCGCAAAACGCATTGATGAAATTGCCTTTGAAGAAGCCGCAGAACTGGCGACCTTCGGCGCAAAAGTCCTGCACCCGGCGACGCTGCTCCCTGCCGTGCGTAGCGATATTCCGGTGTTTGTCGGCTCCAGCAAAGACCCCAAAGCAGGCGGCACACTGGTGTGTAATAAAACCGAGAATCCACCGCTATTTCGTGCCCTGGCGCTGCGTCGCAAGCAAACGCTGCTGACGCTGCATAGCCTGAATATGCTGCATTCTCGCGGGTTTTTAGCGGAAGTGTTCGGCATCCTGGCGCGCCACAATATCTCGGTGGATTTGATAACAACCTCAGAAGTCAGCGTCGCACTGACGCTGGATACCACCGGTTCAACGTCCACCGGCGATACGCTGCTCACGCAATCCCTGCTGATGGAGCTGTCCGCGCTGTGCCGGGTCGAGGTAGAAGAAGGTCTGGCATTGGTCGCCCTGATCGGGAACGACCTGTCTAAAGCCTGCGGCGTGGGAAAAGAGGTGTTCGGCGTGCTGGAACCGTTCAACATCCGCATGATTTGCTACGGCGCATCCAGCCATAATCTGTGCTTCCTGGTGCCAGGCAGCGAAGCCGAGCAGGTCGTACAGAAACTGCATCATAATTTGTTTGAGTAATACCAGCCGGATGGCGGATGCGGCGAAACGCCTTATCGGGCCTACGGTGAATTCGTAGGCCCGATAAGAGGCAATACCATCGGGCAACACAGTCATGACATCACTGTCTCATATAACAGTCGGTCCAGTTCCCTGACATCGCCTTCCCGGCTATCCGGTAACACCGGTGGCGTTTCGCCTCGCGCCAGCTCCTCGCGGATAAACGCATGCAGCAGTGGGCGACGCAGTCCATATTCCGCTTCCCCTACCCGCTGTTTGCGTTCCAGCAGGTCGTCTATCTCCTGACGCAGCGGCGCATCCAGCTCGCTCCCCGCCAACAGTTCGGTAAAGCGCATGGGTGGCACGCCTTTTCCCGCTTCGACCCAACGCACGGCCAGCAACGGACGCAGCACGTAGAAGTATTTTTTTAGTCGCACTTCATCGCCTTGCAGATAGCCACGGAAGTTTTTTCGCGCCATCGAATAGTAGTGCCAGCGGGCACGCACAGGCGAAAACCATTTTGGCACCAGCGCTTTCAACGCAGACACCGTCGCGTCATCCTGCTGATAAACCACCGGCGAATCCAGCCACTCGATAAGCGTCGGGTTAGCCCCTTTCAGCAGACCCAACGCTTTACTCCACTCCCAGCCGCACACGTCCAGTTCATCGTCTATAGGCAGTTCAATAACATCACGCGGCGCTTCCACCCGTAGATACCATTCTGGCGGATGAACGTACAAAAATCGCACGTCGTAATCACTGTCCGGAGAGGCGAATCCCCAGCCACGGCTGCCGGATTCACAGGCGTACAGCACCTTCACGCCATCGCGCTGTTCCACCTTTTTTAGCTGGCGCACTACCCGTTCGCGCATCGCGGCGTTCACTCCGTTATTGCTCATTTTACTTATCCTTTTATATTCACCAGACCGTGAAGAACCTGGTCCAGACCGCCAAATACCGAGATTTTATCGATACGCTCCGCCACTCTCTCGAGGGTTTCCAGCTCTTTTAAACGCAGCGCCACTGGGTTGTTTTCCATCACTTTCGCTGTGTTCAACAACGAGCGCGTGGCGGCCGTTTCTTCACGTCGACGAATGACGTTGGCCTGCGCCGATTTTTCGGCCTCCACCAGCTGCGACAGGATGGTTTTCATATCGCCTGGCAGCACGATATCTTTCACGCCCAGCGAAGCAACCTCAATGCCAAACGGCGTCATGCGGTTTTTCACCTGCGTGCTTACCACGTCATCAATCACCTGCTTATCTTCCAGCAGTTCGTCCAGCGTTCGGGTACCAACCGCCTCGCGCAGCGCAAACTGCAGCTCACGGTACAAGTGATCCAGCGGTTTTGTCAGTTGGCCAAACGCCTGTAATACGCCGCTGTAGCGCCAGTTCGCCGCCAGATTCAGACGCAGGTTGACCTTATCTTTGGTCAGGATCTCCTGCCCACCGACCTCCAGTACCTGCAAGCGGGTATCAACGACTTCCGCTTCCACCAGATGATTCACCTTCCAGTACGCACTCAGCCCCGGCGGCAACAGCGCCTGCGTCTCACCATCAATTTTCAGCACACCGACGTGCCAGGCCGGAACCTGCACCGTTAAGATCGCGTCACGACCTTTTACCGCACCGCTACGACGTGGCTGTAACACGGCATTCATCACGTCCGTTGGGACCTGAACCTGACGCGTATCCATGCGTACCAACGTTAACGCCTCCTCGGCTCGCCAGTACAGGCGACGGGTTGAAGGCGGTAAAATTTCCTGCAAGACGCCGTTCACATACAGCGCACCGGCTTCGGTATCGGTTAAATCTGCCGCCACACAGTACTGTTCCACCCACGCAGGCTGGAAGCGACGCAGGTACTCCGCCAGCGCCTCAGGAACATCGCTGCCATCGGCATTTACCACCAGAACATCCGGTGTGTTAAACCACGGCAAACGGTGTTCACCTGCATTCAGCACCTTGTAGTAGTCACCCTGGCGGGATAACAGACCAAGCTGGCCTTTACGAATAGTGATTTTCTTCATCATTTTTTATTCCTTATTGTGAGTCAGGCGCGGGTGCAGGGGCGAAGCGGCAGGGGAATTCCCTTTTGCCTGTCGCACGGCGTCATTACCGGCAGCCTGTTTTGGGCGGTGCTGACTGCGCACGAACCCGTTTTATTTCTATGATTAACAACCAGTTTTCATTTGGAGGATGAAATTGGGAATCGAACCCACTTGGTGGTCATCGGCTGACGGAACACCCCGGGAAAACAGCCTGTGCCGTTCCTGACGTGCCGGCGGGGTTTAACCCCCTGCGTTTTCAGCGTTGTTGACGTATCAGGTATTGCCAGAAGCGTGCCAGAAAGAAAAATCATCAAATTTATTTTTTATTCCATTGATTAATATAGTTTTTATTTTTAACCCTCAGATTAATGATTGCCGTTGCGCAGAGATTTTTTTATCTTCCAATATCGATATTTATCTTTATGGATAAAGCATGAAAAAGCGGCGGGTGGTGATTGGCGTTCTGGGCACGGTGCTGGATAAGCGCGGAAAACGGGCGAATCGGTTTAAGAAATGGCGCCCTACGGTTGGACTGTGCCAGCAGGCTGATTTCCCCATCGACAGACTGGAACTGCTCCACCAGCCGCGCGACGAAAGCATGGCACAGCGGCTGATTGAAGATGTCGCCCTGCTCTCTCCTCATACCGAGGTGCGCCCGCATGCGGTGACCATTAACGACCCGTGGGATTTTGAGGAGGTTTACGCCGCGTTCCTCGACTTCGCCACCCACTACACATTTGATACTGAAAACGAAGAGTATCTGGTGCATATCACCACCGGCACACACGTGGCGCAGATTTGTTGGTTCCTGCTGACGGAGGCGCGCTATCTGCCGGCCAGCCTTTTGCAATCCAGCCCGGCACCGCGAGGTTCATCTGATGAGGCCGTCGCCGCAGGCGTCTGCTCGGTTATCGATCTCGATTTAAGCCGCTATACCACGCTGACCAGCCGCTTTCAGCGTGAGCAGCAGCAATCGGTCTCCTTCCTGAAAGCCGGTATTGATACCCGTAATGCCACGTTTAATACGCTCATCGACCGTATTGAGCGCGTGGCGCTGCGCTCGACCGATCCGATTCTACTGACAGGTCCCACCGGCGCGGGGAAATCGTTCCTCGCCAAACGGATTTTTCAGCTACGCCAGTCACGCCATCTGGTGGCCGGTAAACTGGTAGCGGTTAACTGCGCCACCCTGCGCGGTGACAACGCGATGTCGACATTATTCGGACACGTCAAAGGCGCGTTTACCGGCGCGCTCACACCACGCACCGGGCTGTTGCGCGAGGCTGACGGTGGGGTGTTATTTCTCGATGAGATTGCCGAACTGGGGCTGGACGAGCAGGCTATGCTGCTGAAAGCGATTGAAGAAAAAACCTTTTTTCCGTTTGGTGGCGACAAAGAGGTGCACAGCGATTTCCAGTTAATTGCCGGGACGCATCGCGATATGCAGCAGTGGGTGGCAGAAGGTCGTTTTCGTGAAGATCTCTACGCGCGCATCAATATGTGGCGCTTTGCCCTGCCCGGTCTGGCGCAGCGGCGGGAAGATATCGCACCCAACGTGGAGTATGAGCTCCAGCGCTTTTCCAGCCTCAAACAGGCGCAGACTCGCTTTGATAAAGAAGCGCGCGAGCGCTATCTGGCTTTCGCCTGTTCACCAAAGGCGCTATGGCGCGGCAACTTTCGCGAGCTGAGTTCATCCGTTGCACGCATGGCGACGCTGGCCGAACAGGGGCGCATCACGCTCGCGCTGGTCGAAGAGGAGATCGCGTTATTGCAGGAAAGCTGGCAGCTCACCGATTCACAGCCGGAATTCGATCTGGACATTGACCTGTTTGATAAGCGTCAGTTAGAAACGGTGATCGACGTCTGCCGACGCAGCGCATCGTTGTCTGAAGCGGGCCGCGAGCTGTTTGCCGTTTCCAGACTGAAGAAAGCCAATCCTAACGACGCCGACCGCCTGCGCAAATATCTGGCCCGTTTTGGGCTGAGCTGGGAAAACGTCCGTAGCCAATCATTAAATTAAAAAAAAGTACCGGGTGACGCATGCTTACCCGGTCTGGATGCTATCAGCCAGCCCAGGATTACCGTACACTGGGTTAATCGGCAAACTGAGGGCAACCGTATGGCACTCCCCCGCATTACCCAAAAAGAGATGACCGAGCGCGAACAACGCGAACTGAAAACGCTGCTCGACCGCGCGCGTATTGCACACGGTCGACTGCTAACCAACGCGGAAACCAACAGCATTAAGAAAGAGTACATCGATAAGCTGATGCTGCAGCGCGAAGCTGAGGCTAAAAAAGCCCGCCAGTTGAAGAAAAAGCAGGCTTATAAACCGGATGCGGAATCCTCGTTTTCCTGGTCAGCGAATACGCCAACGCGCGGCAGACGTTAACGCCCTTTCTTCTTACGCCCCGGCTGAACAAAACGTTTACCGTTGGATGCCGGGCGCTCTTTCTCAGCAGCTTTTTCGATTTTCACCACCGGGCGCTTAATGCCTGCAGTTTTTGGCTTCGCTTTCGGCTTCGGTTTCGCTTCCGAGGAAGAGTTTTCAATCAGCTTGAACAGATCGATCAGCTCATCATCGGTCAGGTCACGCCATTCACCCAGCGGCAAACCAGACAAGCCGATGTTCATGATCCGCGTACGTTCAAGTTTTACCACTTCATAGCCAAAGTGTTCGCACATCCGACGGATCTGACGGTTCAGGCCCTGCACCAGGGTGATACGGAAGACAAACGGTGCCTCTTTCCTGACCTTACATTTCTTGGTGACGGTACCGAGAATGGGGACGCCCGCCCCCATGCCACGAATAAAGTCATCGGTTACGGGTTTATCGACCGTCACCAGGTACTCTTTCTCATGATCGTTACCGGCACGCAGGATTTTATTCACCAGGTCGCCGTGGTTAGTGAGAAAGATCAGCCCCTGGGAATCTTTGTCCAGACGACCAATCGGGAACACGCGCTTACTGTGGTTAACAAAATCAACGATGTTATCGCGCTCACCATCTTCAGTGGTGCTGACAATACCGACCGGTTTGTTCAGCGCGATAAAAACCAGATCTTCCGCTTCACGCGGCTCAATCAACCGACCGTTCACTTTCACGACGTCGCCAGGCATCACCTGATCGCCAATGGTGGCGCGTTTGCCATTCAGGAAGACATTCCCTTGTTCGATAAAGCGATCCGCTTCGCGACGCGAGCAGATTCCGCTTTCACTGATGTATTTGTTTAATCGGATGGATGAGTCGGGCAGCATAATTTCTCCTGTATACACTTCATCCTTCAAGCTGTTTCTGCGTTGGCTGCTCTCACTCCCCCAGGTCACATAGCAATCTATGCTCCCAGGGATTCGCTCCCTTGCCGCCTTGATACAGCTTGAATGATCTTGTGTATTAAAAGCGAAATATACCCTACCTTGCGGGGGATAAAAATAATCGTGAACGCCAGTCCCGACACTATTTGCGATCTGTCACACCTTTCAACATAATCAGCCCCGTCATGGCGCTCTAATAACCGTTAAGCAGGAAATCAATTGCATCTCGAAGTTCAGCCCTGTTTGCGGTCAGGTCTCCCACACAATGACCCATATTCTTCACAGGTATGCCTGTCATCATGTGCATCATCACCACATAAGCTTGCCCACCAATACTAACAACAGGACAAATTTTAGCTGGCGGTACTTCGTCGGGGAACTGACTGAGCGCTATAACGGGTGCAACCAGTACATGCCGCAAAACAGCGGCCACCGGATGCTGTAAGCTAATTAAAAACGGATAAACACTTTTTCCACTTCCAGTGTTCTCATAAGCGCAATACTGCTCCATCAGAATGTCCTTTGAAAATCACTGAACGAACCGTTTTCTTCCACCCATTGATTTAATACTTCTATCGATTTTTTATTATCCCGCAACCATTCTTCGCGTTTGTTCTCACGAAATTTTTCGATTAGGGCTTCGGTTAAAACAGCTGACAGATTGATTTTAAGCTTACGTGCCTCCTCCAGTATCTCTGGAGCCAGAGAGACATTAACTGATTTTTTTACCTTAGATACAGCGCGCATGATAACCCCCATAGTAATGCGCATGACGCACCTAAGGTTAGCGTAATAAGCGAGCATTTTCTATTCCCCGACCAGCAAATCATCATGTCACAGTAGGGTGGTTGCGCAGACCTGTCACGCCCCGAAGAGGAAGTCTGCGAGGCGCTTTCCAGATTAGTTTAGGGGATCGTGAGCAAACAGCTGCTGGTCCGCTTTCGCTTCCAGCTGTGCCAGTGCAGGAATCAACTGGCTGATGTTCACCAGACTGTGTCCTAACTGACATACGCTTTCATACGCAAAATGTTCCTGACCTTCACCCGCCATAGTCAGCAGGCTTTCGCCCATAAAATTCAGCGTCTGGTACAACCCCGCCAGCGCCTCTTCGCAGCCAAATGATAGCACCAGATTTTCTTCGGTGGTGAGATGGCTACAATCAAGATGGCGGAACGCCTCGGCAAGAGGAAAATGAAGCAGGTCAGCCTGCGAAACAGGAGAAAAAGACGCGGAACAGGCGTTAGTGGTACTATTAGCATCAGCCATAGCATTACCTCGTATAATGTTGTGGTGAGAAGCTCGGTATGTGTTCGCGCACTGCCGGGCTTCGTTGTTTCTGTAAGACAATTGACTTACACTTGTCTTACGACCATCAATGTAAGTCAGGTGTCAGACACATGTCAACGGTAGAGTTTAAAAAGAAAGGTAACAAACAAATCGCTTTACGTGTCGAACCGGAATTGGAAGCAGGGATCCAGAAAGCACTTTCAATGGATGGTGATGCTTCAATATCCGCATGGATTAAGCGCATTATCAGGAAAGAGCTGAAGCAGAAAGGGATTGAAGTGTAAGTGGCAGTGCTTGGTATCGTTTTTCTGTAGGTCTGTTTAGAGCGAGGTATAGTCATTCGTACCCTGAGAATTACACTTTGAAGTGATTCAGGGTATGCGCTTACTGGTTACGAATATTGAGCGAGAATCATGTGATGATCGCCGCTTTTCTTTCGAGCCAGTAGGTGCTCCACGTTCGCTAACGAATACTCAGGGCATGCAGATAAACTGCTGGCTATATTTCTTTCGAAGAGCGTGGAATGCATACCAATCCCCGATAAAAAGGAGTTGGTGATGACTGTGACTAATCAATTTGCTGCGCACGTTGGTCTGGACTGGGCTGATAAAAAACACGATGTCTGTGTTCAGTTTAAAAACGGTGAACGCGTATTCGATGTGATTGAACATACAGCAGAAGCGCTTGATGCCTGGCTTACTGAGTTACACCAGAAAGTAAAAGGTAGAATCGCAATAGCTCTCGAACTGAAGAAGGGCCCCGTGGTATATGCTCTTCAAAAATACCCCTTTATCACCGTTTTCCCCGTCCACGCATTGTCCCTGGCTCGTTATCGGCAAGCCTTCTCGCCCAGCGGCGCTAAAGATGATCCGCAGGATGCCGAGCTGGCATTAGAGTTAATGCTGCGTTACCCCCAGAAGATAAAAGCTATTGAACCCGACAATGCGGATATTCGCTTACTTCAGCAACTGGTTGAGCAACGTCGTCAGTTGGTTGAAGATAAACGACGCTTTGTGAACCGGATAATCAACACGCTTAAACAGTATTATCCTCAGCCACTGGAGTGGTTCTCACATCGGGGTAGCTTACTGTTGTGTGAGCTGATTATCCGGTGGCCCAGTCTGCAACAACTGAAACGAGCCAGACGCGACACGATCCGCAACTTTCTGAATGCCAAAGGTGGTCGCGCTATGGCCCTTACCGAGCAACGTGTTGCGAGTATTGATAATGCGATCCCATTGACTACAGACCCGAGTGTTATAGAGGCTAATGCTTTGATGGCAGCAGCACTGGCGACACAAATTAAAGTCGTGAGTGAAATCATCAAAACCTATGACGAACGAATCGAAACGCTGTTTGACACATTGCCAGATGCGGGGCTGTTCAAATCACTTCCGGGCATGGGACCGTGCATGGGCCCACGGATGCTTGCTGCACTTGGTGATAACCGTGACCGGTTTAACAGCGCTGAAGAAATTCAAAACTACGCAGGTATAGCACCGGTGACCGAACGAAGCGGCCAAAAATCCTGGGTTCACTGGCGATGGCAATGTGCCAAGTTCGTCAGGCAGACCTTTGTTGAATGGGCTGCCAAGACGGTTAATTCATCATACTGGGCCAAACTGTATTATCAGGGCCTCAGAGAAAAGGGCAAATCTCATCAGTCTGCGATCCGGGCACTGGCGTTCAAATGGATAAGGATCATTTACCGCTGCTGGAAGGCCAGAACCTGTTATGACGAAGCGAAATATTTGCTGGCTCTCGAAGCGAGACACTCGCCCTTACTGAAGCCATAAAAAGCTTGTCGAATGTCTCAGGGCGTGAAGCGGAAGTTCAAAATTTTTCATAACGACTGATGAGAACAACACTAATTTTCGAACTTACTGGTACAAAAAATTTCCATAATCTTATAAAAAGTGGGGGAGTCAGTATGGTTCAATATTTGAAATACTACTTGTTTATGTTGAGAAAATTTTAAGCTTGACCTGGTTACCAGATTACAGCCGATCAACACCTAGACATCGAAACTTAGAGGTACCTCTGCTTTCAGGCATACTTAGAGGTCTATGTCTAAACCACCCGCTATGCAGGTGGTTGATTTACCTAATTCGGCCTTGCTTGAATAGCAGACTCTATAGCTGCTCGGAATTCCGGGGCATCAGTTCTTAATCGATAATCATCAAGGGTATTGAATATTTCTAGAAGTTCTCTACGATAATGCGGCGGTGCTGAATTACCTTCGCCTCTAGTGGTGAAAATTAATAATGAGTCAGCGACGTCTTTTAATTTTTTATTCCTTTTCAATCTAATATAACAAGATACAACTATATCAAGAATATGTTTTCTAGATTTCAAGGTGAGTTTTTTATTAGGCATAACCAACTGCAGCATAGCACCAAGTAATTTGGTAGCCTCTTTTGAAATATAATGAAGATCGAAATTATCTATTTCTTTATTTTCTTGAGGAATCTCCTTTTCATCTATCCATTCGCATTGTTCTGCCCAATCTGTAGCGACGCTAAATAAATGACAGAGAAGGAAGTGAAAAGGTGTTTCCCATTCACCACTATATTCATCCGATTGCCTATTCATATTCTTTATAATTTTCCTTGCAAAATATGAATAGTAATGCAACCATAAATGATCCTGAAGACCCTGGTGAATACCTTCATGAACCATAATTTCAAACAGCGTGACACCTGAGTAAATAGGACATTTATATTTTGAAGCATCGTAATAGGAACCTAAAGACTTATTAAGTGCAGCAATAATTTTTTCATCTTCATCTAACCTCCAGTAGAGATAGTCACCGATATCACGGTATATTGCTAAATCAGCTGCAAACTTAGCATTGGAAAAGAAAAAATGTAATATACGGTTGTTTTTTGGAATCAATAAACGATGTCCTCGACTAACGTTAAGATTATTTTTAAGCTCAACATATAGACGACTGTTAGGTGAACCAAGTAATGCACTGATAAAATTAGAAGTAAAGTCAGAACGAACTATTGGCTCGATCTTGATTAACTCAAGGCAGAGGGATGGGTGCGCAAGTGCAAAGTGATTGGTAAGTTCAGGTGATGAGACAATATTTAACAATGCTTCATGTGCATGTTCAGCAGCTGTCTCGCGATTAGAGATGCGGAGATTGTTAGCTATCTTATCACAAAGTCGATTCTTCACAGGTCTATCAATTATTGATATTAATTTTTCTAGTTGAGGTGCCAACAATTGTGCCAGATCGTCGTATCGTTTAGTAAGGTGTAAATTTTCCACTAACTCTAGAAATATCCCTGTTCTTCCAATTGAGAGTTTAGGGTTTTTTAAGCGAAATAAAATGTAAATAGCAACTGCGAGTGATATCAGGTATACGGCACTTGAACTATCTAATCCCCATTTCCAGGGGCCAAAGCTAAAATATAAGTCTAGTGATTTTAAAGCCGGTGCAAACACCAAATAATTGCTTAGTAAGAATGCAAACCCAACAATTACCCAATCCCACCACGCTAGGCAGAACCTTAAACGTAGTCGAGCGTTTGGCGTAATAAGGGCCCATACAGCAGCAATAACGCCCAATATGGTAAGTAGACTTGATGTATCAATTTTGGTTGGCGGTGTCATAATTTCTCTTGTAATCATTGTTTGATGTACATCGGAATGGTTTCAAATGATAAGGCTCTGTGTATGATAAATCAGAACGTTATGCACGTTTAAGAATACCCTCAAAATGGCACATTTTAATCTAAAAATGGCATTAAATGGACACTACTTGTCCACACAAGTTTTTTTTCAGTCGGCTTTTCCCGACTAACGTTTGGGGTGTCCTATTGAAACTACGCTCCTTATAAAAGCAATACTGTAGCTGTATGTTTATCAAAGGGGTTGTGCTAACCAAATTACTGAAGCCTAAGGTCCGCTCTTGGCACAAAGCAGCCCCTCTTCCCTGTTATCGTTTCCCGAACCAACCGTAGCATTCTAGAAAATGACACCGTCTTGCGAGGCGCATTCCAGAACCTCACTTCCAACATCGTGAGCCATATCAGTGAGGCGTTATACTGACGGTGGTAACATGACCGCGGTTTGTAATTTTTTGATTACATGGAGAAATGATGGAACTGCTTTTATTGAGTAACTCGACGCTGCCGGGCAAAGCCTGGATGGAACACGCGCTACCGCTGATTGCTGAGCAACTGAACGGTCGCCGTACTGCGGTGTTTATCCCGTTTGCTGGCGTGACGCAAACCTGGGATGAGTACACGGCGAAAACGGCCGCCGTCTTTGCTCCCATGGGCGTCGATGTCACGGGTATTCATACCGTTGCCGATCCGGTGGCGGCAATTGAAAATGCAGACGTGGTGATTGTCGGTGGTGGTAACACCTTCCAGTTGCTGAAAGAGAGCCGCGAACGCGGGCTGCTGGCGCCGATTGTTGACGTGGTCAAACGCGGCGCGCTGTACATTGGCTGGAGTGCAGGTTCCAACCTCGCCTGCCCAACCATCCGTACCACTAACGACATGCCGATTGTCGATCCAAAAGGCTTTGATGCCCTGGGCCTGTTCCCACTGCAGATTAACCCGCACTTCACCAACGCGTTGCCGGAAGGCCACAAAGGCGAAACGCGTGAACAGCGTATTCGCGAACTGCTTGTGGTTGCGCCAGAGCTGACGGTAATTGGTCTGCCAGAAGGCAACTGGATCAAGGTGAGCGATGGTCAGGCGGTTCTTGGCGGCCCGAACACCACATATATCTTTAAAGCGGGTGAAGACGCGGTTGCCGTTGAAGCAGGCCACTGCTTTTAGTGGATTTGTTGTCTGATGCCGGATGGCGGTTACGCCTTATCCGGCCTACAAGATTGACGACAAAATTGACGGTTATCCGTAGGCCCGGTAAGCGTAAGCGCCACCGGGCAACATTTCACCAGTCCTTGTTAGTAATCATCCCGTTCGTCGTCTTCATCCGGTTGCTCCAGCACGCTGTAGGCAACGGAGCAAAATAACGAGTTCAGACGCTGCATGTCGCCTAACAGCGCGAGGTGCAGGGAACTGGTTTCGATGCTCTGCACGTTTTGCTGATGCAGGCGATCGACGTGTGCGTGCGAATAACGACGGTTAAGAATACGAAAACGGTGTTTGCTGCGACGCAGTCGACGGGCGCTGGTCACGTCACCAGAGAAGAACACTGACATCGCCAGCTTCAGGTTGCTGAGCAGCTGATCGTAGAGCGCATCCAGCTCTTTCAGACCTTCCAGAGAAAAGGCCCGACGCGCGGCCAGCGACTTATCGGCAATCTCGCTCCCCATGCGTTCGACGATATCGGAAGCCTGCTCCAGGTTGAGCGACATCTCGATAATCTCCGCCCAGCGCTTTGACTCCTCTTCCGCCAGCTCATCTTTTGGCATCCGCGCCAGGTAAAGTTTGATCGCGGTGTACAACACGTTGATATCGTCGGCCATCCTGCGCAGCTCTTTTTCCTCGCGCGGCTCACCGTGCATCACCCGCTTCAGCCCTTCCATCATCTGCTCCATGGCGTCACCAATACGCAGGGCTTCGCGAGCCGCATTCGCCAGTGCGAGCGTGGGGGTATCGAGTGCGCTGACGTCCAGATGCTTGGGCTTCAGATGGCCGTCCAATTCCGGCTCATCGCGGATAATACGTTTGCAAAAGCGCGCCATCGGCTCGGCGAACGGCACCATCGCCACGCAGCGCACCAGGTTGTAGAAGACGTGGAAGTAGATAACCAGTTCGGATTTTGGCAGCGGCAGTTCATCCATCAGATTCGCCAGCGGATGCACAAACGGCAGAATAATCAGGCTGCCCACCAGCTTAAACAACAGGCTGCCGAGCGCCACGCGGCGGGCGGCAGCGTTGGCGGCACTGTTATTGAGCATCGCCAGCAGGCCGGAGCCGAGGTTCGCACCAATCACCAGACACAGCGCTACCGGGAACGAAATAATACCCGCGGCTGTCAGCGTTGCCGTCAGCAGGACCGCCGCCAGGCTGGAGTAACTGATAATCGCGAACATGGCGCCAATCAGCGCATCGAGCATGATATCGCCGGTGAGCGAGGCAAAAATGACCTGCACCCCGTTGGCCTGAGTGATCGGCGTGACCGCCTGCACAATCAGCTCCAGCGCCAGTAAAATGAGCCCCAGCCCGATGCCTACGCGCCCCAGTTGCCCAACGCGGGACTGCTTACGTCCGAGGAAGAAAACAACGCCAATGAAAATCAGCAGCGGCGACAGCCACGAGAGGTCAAAGGTCAGGATACGCGCCATCAGCGCGGTCCCGACGTCAGCACCAAGCACAATAACCAGCGCAGGCGTCAGCGCCACCAGATCCTGGGCGACAAACGACGTCACCAGCATGGTGGTGGCGTTACTGCTTTGCACCAGAGCAGTAACGCCAATGCCCGCGCAAAAGGCGAGCGGCTTCTTTTCAACGCTACGGCTGAGCACGGTACGCAGGCGTGCGCCAAAGACGCGCATCACGCCGGTACGCACGATATGGGTACCCCAAACCAGCATCGCCACGGCAGAAAGCAGGTGTAACAGAGTTAGCACGGAATCAGGTTCTCCTTATCGTTATATGCTCCTGAGGCTCATGACACCAACGCGCACAAGTTCCCTTCAGTATAAGGGTTTAAACGTAATAAAGAGACAGGGCACTCATTGAGCGCCCTGTTTGTTGTAAAGAAAGATAACAGTTTTGTGAATCAGTCGGCGTCGTAGCCTAAGTTAGGCGCTAACCAGCGCTCAACTTCTGCCACGCTCATGCCTTTACGGAAGGCATAATCTTCAACCTGATCGCGTTGAATTTGTGCGACGGCGTAGTACTTGCTGTCAGGATGACTGAAGTACCAACCGGAAACCGATGCACCAGGCCACATGGCAAAAGATTCAGTGAGTTTCATACCGGTGTGCGTTTCTACATCCAGCAGTTCCCAGATGGTCGCCTTCTCGGTGTGCTCAGGGCACGCCGGATAGCCCGGAGCCGGACGAATACCTTGATAGTTCTCGCGGATCAGTTCGTCATTGCTGAGGTTCTCGTTCGCCGCATATCCCCAGTAAACTTTACGCACCCGTTCATGCAGATATTCAGCGAAGGCTTCCGCCAGACGATCGGCAATCGCTTTCACCATGATTTTATTGTAATCATCATGCTGTGCGTCGAACGCGTCAGCCAGCGTGTCTTCTTCCAGGCCGCCGGTGACGGCGAAAGCGCCAATGTAATCCGCTTTACCGGAGGTTTTCGGTGCCACAAAGTCAGACAGGCAGTAGTTAGCAAAACCAACCTTCTCCGTCTGCTGACGCAGATGGTGGCTGACGGTCAGGACGTGCGTCCGCGTTTCATCCCGGTAGATCTCAATGTCATCACCTACGCGGTTAGCCGGGAACAGGCCAACGACACCACGCGGGTTCAGGGTTTTCTCGGCGCTCAATTTATCCAACATGTCGTTGGCATCTTTGAACAGGCGTTTAGCCTCTTCACCCACCACCTCATCTTCCAGAATGCGCGGATATTTCCCGGCCAGTGACCAGGTCATAAAGAACGGTGTCCAGTCGATATAGTTGCGCAGCGTTTCAATGCTGGCTTCAACTTCCTGCACGCCCAGGCGGTGCGCCACCGGCGGGGTATAGTTTTCCCAGTCGAAGGCCAGGTCGTTATCACGCGCGGCCTCCAGCGTCACCGGCGGGGTACGCGGTTTTTTACGCGCATGCTGAATACGCACAGTTTCGTACTCTTTACGCGTGCGGGCGACAAAATCATCGTGTTGGGTATCAGACAGCAACGCAGCCACCACGCCGACGGTGCGCGAGGCGTTCTGCACATAGACCGTCGGGCCGCTGTAGTTCTGCTCGATTTTCACCGCCGTGTGCGCTTTTGAGGTGGTCGCGCCGCCAATCAGCAGCGGAATAGTAAAGCCCTGGCGCTCCATCTCTTTCGCCACGTTAACCATTTCGTCCAGCGACGGGGTGATCAGCCCGGAAAGGCCAATCAGGTCAGCATTCACTTCGCGTGCGGTGCGCAGGATTTTCTCTGCCGGCACCATCACGCCAAGATCGATAATTTCGTAGTTGTTACACTGCAGCACCACGCCAACGATGTTTTTACCGATGTCGTGCACGTCGCCCTTGACGGTGGCGATCACCATCTTGCCGTTGCTGGAGCCTTTCTCTTTGCTGGCTTCAATATACGGTTCAAGGTAGGCCACCGCCTGCTTCATCACGCGAGCAGACTTCACCACCTGCGGCAGGAACATTTTACCGTCGCTGAACAGGTCACCAACCACGTTCATGCCGTCCATCAGCGGCCCTTCGATAACCTCAATCGGGCGCGCAGCCTGCTGACGGGCTTCTTCGGTATCCTGCTCGATAAACTCGGTAATGCCTTTCACCAGCGAGTATTCCAGGCGTTTTTTCACGTCCCAGCTGCGCCATTCTGCCAGTTGCGTATTGGCCGTTTCGTCAGTTTTGCTGCCGCGATATTTCTCTGCCAGCTCCAGCAGGCGTTCGGTACCGTCATCGCGGCGGTTGAGGATCACGTCTTCAACCGCATCGCGCAGTTCGGCAGGCAGATCGTCATAAATCGCCAGCTGACCGGCGTTCACAATCCCCATGTCCATGCCATTGCGAATGGCGTAGTACAGGAACACTGCGTGGATCGCTTCGCGCACCGGGTCATTGCCACGGAACGAGAACGACACGTTGGAGACACCACCGGAGATTAGCGCATGCGGTAGTTCGCGTTTGATGTCTTCACAGGCACCGATAAAGTCCTGCGCGTAGTTGTTGTGCTCTTCGATGCCGGTCGCGACGGCAAAGATGTTCGGGTCAAAGATAATGTCTTCCGGCGGGAAACCCACGTCTTCGGTGAGAATTTTGTACGCCCGGCGGCAAATCTCAATTTTACGCGCGCGGGTGTCGGCCTGGCCCTGTTCATCAAAGGCCATTACCACCACGGCAGCACCGTAGCGACGGACCAGTTTGGCATGGTGGATAAACGGCTCAACGCCCTCTTTCATCGAGATGGAGTTAACGATGCCCTTACCCTGAATGCACTTCAGCCCTTTTTCAATGACGTCCCATTTCGAGGAGTCGATCATGATCGGTACGCGAGCAATATCCGGTTCACCGGCGATCAGGTTGAGGAAACGCACCATCGCCGCTTCGGCGTCAAGCATCCCCTCATCCATGTTGATATCGATAATCTGCGCGCCGCTTTCCACCTGCTGGCGAGCAACATCCAGCGCTTCGCTGTATTTTTCTTCTTTAATCAGTCGCTTAAATTTGGCAGAGCCGGTGACGTTAGTACGTTCACCGACGTTAACAAACAGGCTGTCATCACCAATGTTCAGCGGCTCAAGGCCTGAAAGACGGCAGGCAACCGGCAGTTCCGGCAGTTGACGCGGCGGTAAACCTTCAACCGCACGGCTCATGGCGGCAATATGTTCCGGCGTGGTGCCGCAGCAGCCGCCGACGATGTTCAGGAAACCCGCTTCAGCCCATTCGCGGATTTGCTTCGCCATGGTGTCAGCGTCGAGATCGTATTCGCCGAAGGCATTTGGCAAACCGGCATTCGGGTGCGCGGTGACATAGCAGTCGGCAATCCGCGACAGTTCCTGTACATACTGGCGCAGCTCGTCCGGGCCTAACGCACAGTTGAGGCCGAAGGTCAGCGCGTCAGCATGGCGCAGTGCGTTATAGAAGGCTTCGGTGGTCTGCCCGGAGAGCGTACGCCCGGAAGCGTCGGTGATGGTGCCGGAGATCATAATCGGCAGCTCAACGCCCAGGGCTTCAAATTCGGTTTTTACCGCAAAAATAGCGGCTTTGGCATTAAGCGTGTCAAAAACGGTTTCGATCAGGATCAGGTCGCTACCGCCTTCCACCAGCGCTTTAGTGGATTCACGGTACGCGGCCACCAGCTGATCAAAAGTAATATTGCGGTAGGCGGGATCGTTGACGTCCGGTGAGATAGACGCGGTGCGGTTAGTCGGACCGAGAACACCCGCGACATAGCGCGGTTTATCCGGCGTACGTGCTGTCCATTCGTCGGCGCAGGCGCGCGCCAGTTTTGCCGCGGTGAAGTTGATTTCCGCCGACAGGGATTCCATCTGGTAATCCGCCATGGCGATAGTCGTCGAGTTGAAGGTGTTGGTTTCAATGATATCCGCGCCCGCTTCAAAGTAGGCGTGATGAATCGCGGTGATAACCTCCGGCTTGCTCAGCACCAACAGGTCGTTGTTGCCTTTCAGATCACTCGGCCAGTCGGCAAAGCGTTGGCCGCGGAAATCGTCTTCACTCAAACGATAACCCTGGATCATGGTGCCCATACCGCCGTCCAGCACCAGAATACGTTCTTTTAACTGCTGACGTAATTGTTCAACTTTGCTGCTCACACTCACTCCCGACAACGCTCAACCAGACCGAAAAAAGGCCAACAAAGCATACTGGCATAAACCAGTGAGGTGGAAAAGCAAACAACGACCAACATGAGACATGTTCAGCTTCACTCATCCGATCAGTACAGGAACTCTTGCATTATAATTGAATAAAACGAAAATGATTTCCACGATACAGAAAAGGAGTCTGCCATGGTTGCCACTGTCCCCGCGAAACGCGGTAGAAAACCCGCCGCCACAACTACGCCTGCAACCGGGCAGGTTCAGTCTTTGACCCGAGGTCTGAAGCTGCTGGAATGGATTGCGGAATCCAACGGCAGCGTAGCGCTGACCGAGCTGGCGCAGCAGGCCGGTCTGCCTAATTCCACCACGCACCGTTTATTGACCACCATGCAGCAGCAGGGTTTTGTGCGTCAGGTGGGTGACTTAGGACACTGGGCCGTGGGCGCCCATGCGTTTATCGTCGGCAGTAGCTTCCTGCAAAGCCGCAACCTGCTGGCGATCGTCCACCCGATACTGCGCAAGCTGATGGAAGATTCCGGTGAAACAGTGAACCTGGCGGTGTTGGATCACAGCGACCATCAGGCGATTATCATTGATCAGGTACAGTGCACACAGCTGATGAG